>NZ_JAIZ01000494.1 GCF_000710465.2 Kitasatospora sp. MBT63
TGGAGGGCTGCAACGAGGTTCTGAACGTGACCCGCCCGGACATCGTGCGTTCGGTGCACGATGCGTACTTCGCGGTGGGTGTGGACTGTGTGGAGACCAACACGTTCGGCGCGAACCATGCGGCGCTGGGTGAGTACGACATTGCGGAGCGGGTGTTCGAGCTGTCCGAGGCGGGCGCGCGGATCGCCCGCGAGGCCGCGGACGCGTTCACGGCGCGGGACGGCCGGGTCCGCTGGGTGCTGGGGTCGATCGGCCCGGGCACGAAGCTGCCGACGCTGGGGCATGCCCCGTACGAGCTGCTTCGGGACGGCTTCCAGCGCAACGCCGCCGGTCTGATCTCCGGTGGTGTGGATGCGTTGCTGGTGGAGACCAGCCAGGACCTGTTGCAGACGAAGGCGGCGGTGCTGGGTTCGAAGCGGGCGCTGGTGCAGGCGGGGGTGGATCTGCCGGTGCTGGTGCAGGTGACGGTGGAGACCACCGGCACGATGCTGCTGGGTTCGGAGATCGGGGCTGCGCTGACGGCGTTGGAGCCGCTGGGGGTGGACTACATCGGGCTGAACTGTGCGACCGGTCCGGCGGAGATGAGCGAGCACCTGCGGTATCTGGCGAAGAACGCCCGGGTGGGGCTGTCGTGCATGCCGAACGCGGGTCTGCCGGTGCTGGGCAAGGACGGCGCGCACTACCCGTTGTCGCCGGCGGAGCTGGCGGATGCGCATGACGTGTTCACCCGGGACTACGGGCTGTCGTTGGTGGGTGGGTGCTGCGGGACGACGCCGGAGCATCTGCGGCAGGTGGTGGAGCGGGTGCAGGGCCGGGAGATCGCGGTGCGTGAGCCGCGGCCGGAGCCGTCGGCGGCGTCGTTGTACCAGTCGGTGCCGTTCCGGCAGGACACCTCGTACCTGGCGATCGGGGAGCGGACCAACGCGAACGGGTCGAAGAAGTTCCGGGAGTCGATGCTGGCGGGGGACTGGCAGGCGTGTGTGGAGATCGCCCGGGAGCAGATCCGGGACGGTTCCCACCTGCTGGATCTGTGTGTGGACTATGTCGGCCGGGACGGTGTGGCGGACATGAAGGAGATCGCGGGGCGGCTGGCGACGGCTTCGACGCTGCCGATCGTGCTGGATTCCACCGAGCCGGATGTGCTGCGGGCGGGTCTGGAGGCACTCGGTGGGCGGGCGTTGCTGAACTCGGTGAACTACGAGGACGGTGACGGGCCGGACACCCGGTTCGGGAAGGTTGCTTCGCTGGCCCGGGAGCACGGGGCGGGTCTGATCGCGCTGACCATCGACGAGGACGGGCAGGCCCGTACCGCGGAGACGAAGGTCGCCATCGCCGAGCGGCTGATCGGCCAGCTGACCACCGAGTACGGGATCGAGGAGAGCTCGATCCTGGTGGACTGCCTGGCCTTCACACTGGGGACGGGTCAGGAGGAGTCGCGGCGGGACGGCATCGAGACGATCGAGGCGATCCGTGAGCTGAAGCGGCGCCACCCGGAGGTGCAGACCACGCTGGGTCTGTCGAACATCTCGTTCGGGCTGAGTCCGGCGGCCCGGATGGTGATCAACTCGGTGTTCCTGCACGAGTGCGTCGAGGCCGGTCTGGACTCGGCGATCGTGCACGCCTCGAAGATCCTGCCGATGGCCCGGATCCCGGAGGAGCAGCGGCAGGTCGCGCTCGACCTCGTCTACGACCGGCGCACCGCCGACTACGACCCGCTGCAGCGCCTGTTGCAGCTGTTCGAGGGTGTGTCGGTGGCCTCCAGTGCGGAGTCGAAGGCGCAGGAGCTGGCGGCGCTGCCGTTGGAGGAGCGGCTGCAGCGCCGGATCATCGACGGTGAGCGCAACGGTCTGGAGGCGGACCTGGACGAGGCGCTGACGGGGCGTCCGGCACTGGAGATCGTCAACTCGACGCTGCTGGCGGGGATGAAGGTGGTCGGTGAGCTGTTCGGGTCCGGCCAGATGCAGCTGCCGTTCGTGCTGCAGTCCGCCGAGGTGATGAAGACCGCGGTGGCGCACCTGGAGCCGCACATGGAGAAGTCCGACGACGAGGGCAAGGGCACCATCGTGCTGGCCACCGTCAAGGGCGACGTCCACGACATCGGCAAGAACCTGGTCGACATCATCCTGTCCAACAACGGCTACACCGTCGTCAACCTCGGCATCAAGCAGCCCGTCTCGGCGATCCTGGACGCCGCCGTCGAACACAAGGCCGACGTCATCGGCATGTCCGGGCTGCTCGTCAAGTCGACCGTGATCATGAAGGAGAACCTCCAGGAACTCAACCAGCGCAACCTCGCCGCCGACTACCCCGTCATCCTCGGCGGCGCCGCCCTCACCCGCGCCTACGTCGAACAGGACCTCCACGCCATCTACGAAGGCGAAGTCCGCTACGCCCGCGACGCCTTCGAGGGACTGCGCCTGATGGACGCCCTGATTGCCGTCAAGCGCGGGGTGCCGGGGGCTGCTCTGCCGGAGCTGCGTCAGCGCCGGCACGCCCGGGTCGAGGTCGAGGAGCCGGCGGAGGAGCCGAACCTCGGCCAGGTCCGCTCGGACGTGGCGGTGGACAACCGGGTGCCCGCGCCGCCGTTCTGGGGGGACCGGATCGTCAAGGGGATCCCGTTCGCGGACTACGCGTCGTGGCTGGACGAGGACGCGTTGTTCAAGGGGCAGTGGGGGCTGAAGGCGGCCCGCACCGGTGAGGGGCCGTCGTACGAGGAGCTGGTGGAGACGGAGGGCCGGCCGCGGCTGCGGATGTGGCTGGACCGGTTGCAGACGGAGGGGTGGCTGGAGCCGGCGGTGATCTACGGGTACTACCCGGCGAACTCCAAGGGTGACGATCTGATCGTCTTCAACGAGGACGGTTCCGAGCACACCCGGTTCAGCTTCCCGCGGCAGCGGCGCGGGCGGCGGCTGTGCCTGGCGGACTTCTTCCGTCCGGAGGAGTCGGGTGAGCGGGACGTGCTGGGGCTGCAGGTGGTGACGATGGGCAACCGGGTGTCGGAGGCGGCGAACGAGTTGTTCGCGGGCAACGCCTACCGGGACTACCTGGAGCTGCACGGGTTGTCGGTGCAGTTGGCGGAGGCGCTGGCGGAGTTCTGGCACGCCCGGGTGCGGTTCGAGCTGGGCTTCGGTGACGAGGATCCGCAGGACGTGCGGGACATGTTCGCGTTGAAGTACCGGGGTGCGCGGTTCTCGCTGGGCTACGGGGCCTGTCCGGAGCTGGAGGACCGGGCCAAGATCGCCGAGCTGCTGCGGCCGGAGCGGATCGGGGTGGTGCTCTCCGAGGAGTTCCAGCTCCACCCGGAGCAGTCCACCGACGCGATCGTGATCCACCACCCCGAGGCCA
>NZ_JAIZ01000495.1 GCF_000710465.2 Kitasatospora sp. MBT63
GCTCGCGATCAGCTCGGCCGACTCGATGCCGGCCGCCGCCGCCCGCTCCCGGTCCCGCTCCTTCACCGCCCACACACGGGCAGTGGCCGTCATGAACAGCCGCCTGTCGCAGGGGATGCGGGCGTTGTCCAGGATGGCCGCCCAGGGCTTCCCAGCGGCGCCGGAGACCCGGTGGGCTTCGTCCACGATGGCGAGCGAGAACGGACTCAGGCCCTCCTGGTGGGCCTTCTCCAGGTGCCCGAGCCCGAGGCTGGCGTAGGTGGCGAACACCGTCACCTTGCCGGGGCCGGCCGTCCAGCGGATCAGCTCCGCCGGATCGGTGGTGCACGCGACCCCCGGCTGCTCAGACCCCTTCAGTGAGCACAGCCCGACCATCCGGCCGCCGTACCCCTCGGCCTTCCACACGGCCACCGTCTGTTCCAGCAGCGGCAGCGACGGCACCAGCACGAGGGTGCGCTCGGAGCGGAGCCGCTCGGCCACGTGCACTGCCGTCAGACTCTTGCCCGAGCCCGTCGCGGCCCGCACCTGACAGCGGAGCCCCTCCGGCGGGAGCAGACCCGACGCCGGAGGCGTCAGAAGTCGTACAGAGGCGTCACACGCCTCCTGCTGATTAGGGCGAAGCTTTTTCGGCATGGTAGGCAATTCCTTTCCAGGGAAATATCGAAGGCGCGAGACGGCGGTTTCAGCGTGCCATGTGAATTCAGTGGGGATTTCTCGGGCCGGGGGCCACGGCGACGCCGGCGACCTGGACCAGGCCGTCACCGCCGCTCTCGACGCTGTCCGCCAAGACCCCCAGCAGCCGCTCGACCCCAACCCCCAGCCCGGCCGCCAGCGCCACCAGCCGCTGCTCCGTCTGCGGGGAGATCCCCACCTGCACCTGCACCTGCCGCTGACTCCCGCGCATCTGCCGCTCCCGGCGAGACTGCTGGACCTTCTCCTGCGCGACGTCGTTCACGGCCAGGCCCCGAGCCCGGACCAGCTCCACGAGCCGCTCCCGCTCGGAGGCCTCCTCCGAAGCCGCCGACCCCGAGTCCTCCACCCGGCCGGCCTGCCGCTCCCACCAGCGAGCCTCCTCCGACTGCCCGGCCAGATACTCCGCCGATTTCCCCTGCGCCTGACGGCGCACAGCGGACCGAGCGTAATAGACGGAATTGGCACCCATCGAATTCCCCTTCGCTGCTGCTGCCCCACATCCGAGGGGCCGGAGGCCCACCGAAGCCGGGCCAGCAGCCCAAAGTCTAGCGGCTTGCTCAGTTTGATACAGCACCTTCGGGCGAAGCCCGTCCCTCTCCACTCCTTCGAGTGACCCCACCACCTGACCACCCCTCACCACCACCCCACCCGATCC
>NZ_JAIZ01000496.1 GCF_000710465.2 Kitasatospora sp. MBT63
CGGCGTCGTAGTCGGCGGTGATCCCGGCGGGGTCGAGGGTATCGGAGAGCATGACCTGGCGGGAGAAGATGCCGAGGGGGCGCTCGGACAGCTCCCACTTGATGCCCTCGCCTTCCTGGCGCGGGCGACGTTCGGCCTTGACGGTGACCATGTTCCGCTCGACGTCGATGTCGATCGCGTCCGGGTCCACCCCCGGCAGGTCGAAGCAGATCACGTACTCGTCACCGGCCCGGTAGGCGTCCAGCGGCATCGGCGTCGGACGCGACCAGGTGCCGGTCGTGTTGAGGAACTGCTGGGTCAGCCGGTCCAGCTCGCGGAACGGGTCAGTGCGCAGCAGCATTGCGAAACACCTCCACTGATCGAATGGGTGCCAGTGCGCTTCACCTGTCTCCTTTCTAGCGCGTCATCCATCCGATGACAAGTGAGTATGTCGCCTATAGAGTGACTGCATGCGCGAGACGTCCCGCAGAGCCGCCCCCGACGCCTCCCCACCGACCGAGCCCGCCTCGTTCCTGGCAGCCGCGGCGGCGCTCGCCGCCATCGACGACGCCGTCCGCACGGCCCACAACCCCGCGTCCCAGCCCCCGACCGCCCCTGACGAGCATGTAGGCCTCGAGCAGGCCCTGGCTGCACTCGTCCTGCTGCGCGAGCTACGCGGCCGGCTCGCCGGCTGGGAGGCCGGCCTGGTGGAGAGCGCCCGGGGGGCCGGCGCCACCTGGGCCGACCTTGCCCACCCGATGGGTGTCGCCAGCCGCCAGGCCGCCGAGAACCGCTACCTGCGCCTCAAGCCCGCCAGCGGCACGCTTCAGGCCGGTACCGGCGCGGAACGTGTCAAGGCCGTCCGTGACCGGCGGGCCGCCGAGCGAACGGTTACCGCCTGGGCTCGCGACAACGCCGCCGAGCTGCGGGTCCTCGCCGCCCAGATCACCACGGCCGCGCTCGCCCCCGGCGCCCGCCCCGCCCAGGCCGCCCTGACCGCTGCCCTCGGCGCCACCGACCCCGCCGACCTCATAGAGCACCTCGCCGCCATTCGCCCCCACCTCGGCACCGGCCAGCGCGACCTCTCCACCCGCCTCGACACCCTCACCCACCACACCACCCAGCTCCGAGATGACAGTGACCGACGCCGCGCCTGACCCTGCCAGCACCGCCGAAAGGCGCTGGCAGTACCTCCTGGACCGGATCCACGACCTCGAAGCACGAGGGGCCGCCACCACGAGCACCGTCAACGCCGCCCTCGACCACCACCTCGCCCGGATCGACGCTCTGCGCCACCACCTCGCCGACCCCACCCGGCCACCCGTCCGCCCCTGATCCGGGCAGTCCCCCAACCACGCCAACGGACAACCGGCCGGCCTGACAGGGCAGGGGGCCACCGCAACCACCCGGGCCGTCAGAACCGCGCCCGTGTCCCACCGGCACGCCGGTCGGTGCTGGGGGTCTGCGGCGGCGTACCGGCGCCACGGCGGTGTGCGGGTCGCACAGCGGCCGCATCCCGCCCCGATGTC
This sequence comes from Kitasatospora sp. MBT63, assembly GCF_000710465.2. GTDB lineage: Bacteria > Actinomycetota > Actinomycetes > Streptomycetales > Streptomycetaceae > Kitasatospora. The sequence goes on from NZ_JAIZ01000496.1 coordinate 1,509, forward strand.
CGTCGCGGCTCGCTCCGTGGTGAAGTCGGTGCCGCCGAGTGCCTTCGCGGCCACAGGCGGCGGTGCGCGCGACGAACTGGCACGGCGCCTCAGCCCGGCCGTTGGATCCGACAGGGCGGTGGCGGCACCAGGTACGGGTTCACCGGCGTCGCGCCAACCCCGGCCGGCTACGAAGCGGCGACGGGGTGGGCGCGCAGCAGAACAACGCCGCCGACCGGCAACGCCATGCCCTCGGGAGTGATCTCCACGAGCAGGTCACCGGTCTCGTCCGTGTACACCGGCAGAGCGTGCGGGCCGAGCCGTCCGGTCGGGCCGACGTCGACCCGCCGCTGCGGGGCCTGGCAGCCCACCCGGCCCGGCACGCGATGCTGGGGACGCGCGCGGGTCCCCGGATGGTCGGCGAGCGCCAGAGCGAGGACCCGGCGCTCGTGCTCATGCGGCAAGACGGTCGATGTCGAGAGTTCGAGGGCGCCGGTGATGTCCAGCAGCCGGGTCATCTGGGGGACGGGTCGGCCAGGCGCAGCGTGATCCCGCGCGCTTCGGCCGTGCGGGCGGTGAGCAGGGTGTGCAGGCCGGAGGAGTCGCAGAACAGATCCAGGTCATGGTCAAGCACCTGTTCCAGGGCATCGACGAGGAGCGGGGCGACCTCGAAGTCGATATCCCCGGTGACGACGAGCAGCGGTCCGCGGTTGGCGTGGCCGGCCCGGACCGTGAACGGACAGGGCGTGTACACGTGCACCTCCTCGCAGCCAGCGGACCGACCGGGTCGTCGCGGGGCCGGCCCCTTTGGTGTCGGGGCCGCTGTCGGGCGCGGTGCCGATCGGCGGGGCTCCCGGCCGATCGGCACCGGCCGGCCCTGCGGCGGGACGTGGTACATGTGCGGGCCCGGAGGCGCCCGCCGACGCAAGCGGCCGGGAAAGCGGGTACCCGGGGGCGCGTCGTGCCGCGCCCGCGACGGCGTCCTATCGGCACGCAGCGGACGGCCGCGGGTGCGACGGAATGCGGCAGCACACATCGTGGAGGCATGCCGAACTACCACTTCCATGCCGAGCAGTTCAAGCCGAACGTGCGCCTCCTCACCATCGGGGCCGCCCTGTCCGGCGTCGGGGCCCTCCTGAGCGTCACAGGGGCGGCCCTGGTCGCGACCGCCCTCGCCACCGCCGGACGCCGAATCATCACCGCTTGGGAGACCCACCCCGTGGAAATGGCCTCCCGCACGGCCCGTCAGGCCGTGTCCGCATCCAGCGCCGCCCGCGATGCCTGGCGCTCCAACGCCTCCTGAACCAGCGCTCCCGCCGGGCTGAAGGATCTGACCCGCAGCCGTTCCGCCGCCCCGAGTGGGTCGACCGATTCCTCGTCGGCGAGGACCGGGGCGTTGTCGCGCAGCTCGCGGTAGGCGGGGAGCTGGGTCGGCCGCCACTGGGGCGGGGCCAGGGTGGGCGTCGACCTCGGCCCGGCGCACCGGTCTCCGGGCCAGCCACACGCCGTCCGGGAAGCAGGAAATCCGTCTCGGTTGACCAGGAGCGTTGAGCAGGGCAAGGCCCGCAATGTCGCCGCCATCGCGAGCGGCGCACTGGCGCGAACGCACAGCAGTTCGCGCGAGCGGGCGACGATCCTGCCGGGACGGCTTGAACGGCCGCCCGACCGGCAGGTTCAGTCCTCGATGACGACGCGTACGGGCTGCAGATCCGTACGGGCCGCATCGGGAACGACCATGCCGGCCTTGACGCCGGTGGCGAGGTAGTCGATGACCTCGCGGTCGAACCGTTCGCCCGGCACGACAGTGGGATGCTGGGCGGATAGGGAGTGATCATCTCGGCGGCGATCCGGCCGTCGGCCTTCGCCGGCTCGACCTGCCCGGTGCGGCCCAAGAAAGCATCGCGGGGCAGGCTGACCTGTTCGAGGCGGAGGCGGTCCGGCGGGGGAACGTGCACGGCCACCGCGGGCTTCAGGGCGGCGACGTTCGCCACCAGGTCGACCAGGGCGCGGTGCAGCGTGTCGGCGGTGGTGCTGTCGTCCGCGTGGGTGAGCTGGGCGCTGATCCGGCGGTGGTCGCTGACGTGGAGATTGATCTGGTGGTGGCTGCGCAGCCAGTCGGCGGCCCGGTAGCCGGTGGTACCGAGGGCGGAGATGTCGATGATGACCTGCAGCGGGTCCATGTCGGCGGCCAGGCCCGGCCCGCAGAAGTCCCGCGCGGCCGTGGACGTGGAGGCCGTCGACGGCGTCGATCCGGCGGTGCAGGTCGTGGGCGAGGTCGAGCGCACCGTCGGCGGCCGGTGGCGGTGAACGCGCCGGGCCAGACCGTCGGGTCCGGGAAGTCGGTAATCGCTTTTCACCGCACTGGCTAACCGCCGCTGTCGGACCAGGTGGTGTCCTGCCTTTGCCCCAGCCGCTGGCGCTCCCCGTAGGCCGCCTGCCGCACCACCTGATCGTCTTCCAGCCCCGCACCCAACGCGCCGCCCACCGTACCCATGGACGTGATGAACCATGCGAGGGACAGGTAGTAGGCCGCGCCGGGTTCGTGCCCGAGAACCGGGCCCAAGGCGCCTGGGGCGAGCAGGAGCGGCGCCGTGAGAGCGATGAGCACGTACAGCGCGGCGTAGAGGAAGGAGATCCCCAGGTAAAGGGTGACGACCGTGGCCACGTTGTAAAGCCGGGCCTGGTGCTGGGCCAGACTCCCCTGTGGACGCTCCCATAGTTCGTGGTCGATCACGAGCCAGGCCACCACAGCGGTGATGGACAGGAAGGTGAGCACCCAGGAGCGGCTCGGACCGAGATGGCGGCTGACGTTCCAGACGTCGCTGCTCAGCAGGCCGAAGGAGGCCGTCGCGAAGACGACGGCAAGGACCCTGGACAAGCCGGTGAAGAGCAGCCACGGCCGGTTGGCCCGCACCATTCCGGCGAGCAGGCGCAGCCTCCCGCTGCGGCCCGGCAGCACGAGGTATCGCTCCCCTCCGCCCGGCCGCTGCACCTCCTCCCGGGCCGACGTGGGCCCGGCGGTTGCGGCGAGGAGTTCGGAGACGGCGTACAAGGCCGCGTCGCGCGCCTGACCGGAGACCCGGAACCACCCGAGTGAGGGTAGAGAAATCAGGGCAACGCGCTCACGCGGGCTCAACATCAGAACGACGGGCCGGCCGTTGGCCCGGTAGGGCAGGTCCGTGACGAACAGGGCCAGATCCCAGGTTCCGCCCTTCAGCCGCTCGGTGAGCGCCCGCACCATGCTCGGCGGGTCCGCCTGCGCGGCGAGGGCGAGAGCATTGGAATTCACTGACACCCGCCAGTCCACGTCCACCCGGACTCCAACGAGGAGGCCGACCAGATCAGCTTTCAGACGGCGCGCGACGTCGGTCGGCCAGCCGGGATCGGACATCAGAACGAGATCGAGCGTCACTCGTCCGCCCGATTCCCCTGGTTCCAGTGCGATCATCGTTCCGGTGCAATCGTCCGTCGCCGTTGGCAGTGAGCGCGAGTTCGGGGCCTGGCCGCGCTCACCGGGTGAGCGGCACTGCGGTACTCGCCATAAGCCACGCTAGTCACACCGGGCAGTCCCGCATGGGTTGCCGCGCCGCGTGGCAGCACGCACTTCGGGAGTGCCGATGCGAAGTCTCCCTGCCTTCGCTCTGGGCTCGGACCCGCGAGATGGCTACGGGCGCTGGAAGAGTCCATGCGCGCCGGGCTTCGCACCGAACGAACGCGGCTCGAACCCCCGGTCGCACCGCGTGCCGCGGCCGGGGCAGCAACGGTGATCACGCTCGCACTGTGGCTGGTGTTCCCGCCCTACGCCGCCTCCGCAGCGTTGGGCGCGTTCTCGGTCGGCGCCTCCTCCATCCAGCGGGGTTGGCGCCCGCGCAAGGTGGTCGCGCTGAGCGTCGGATTCGGGTTGGCCATCAGTACGTTCTTGGGCTACCTGCTGGCCCTCGTGCTCTTTACTGCACTACCCGCGTACTCCAGCCGGCCTGCTCGTCCATCGCCTGCTGTCCCACGCGTGTCCCGGTGTTCCAAGGCGTGAACCCCAGAGTGGGCGTTGCACAAGGCCAGACGGCCAATGGCCTGGCGGCCGAAAGCCTTCCAGTTCCGAAAAACCCTCGGCCTATCAATCGGTGAACGGCTGTTTCGCGTCCGAGCTGGCGGGAAGGCGCCTGGCACGCCGGAGCGCCGCCGCTCGGCCTGGCGGGCCGGTGGCGGCGCCCCCGCGCCGCCTGATCCGGGTGAATGGCCTGTGGAGGCGTGCCGGAGGCACGGACGACGTCGTGCCAACTTTCGCGAGGCGGGTTCTTGCGCCGTCTCACCATCGCCGTGCCGCAGTCATGCCACGGCAAAAGGGAAGTCCTCATGAAGGCAGCGGTATACGAGGGACCGCGGACGGTCACGGTGAAGGACGTGCCGGACGCGAAGATCGAACATCCCTGCGACATCATCGTCAAGATCACCACCACCAACATCTGCGGCTCGGACCTGCACATGTACGAGGGCCGCACCTCGTTCGCGGCCGGCCGTACGCTGGGCCACGAGAACATGGGCCAGGTCGTGGACGTCGGCTCGGCCGTCCGCAAGGTCCGGGTCGGCGACTACGTGGTCCTGCCCTTCAACATCGCCTGCGGCTTCTGCAAGCAGTGTGAGCGGGGCCTGACCAACTACTGCCTGACCATGCAGCCCGAACCCGCCCTTGCGGGAGCCGCCTACGGATTCGCCGACATGGGCCCTTACCAGGGCGGCCAGGCGGAGCTGCTACGCGTGCCCTACGGAGACTTCAACGCCCTGCGCTTGGGCGAGGACGCCGCCGAGCGGCAAACCGACTACGTGATGCTCGCCGACATCTTCCCCACCGGCTACCACGCCACCGAGATGGCTCACGTCAAGCCGGGTGACCAGACGATCATCTTCGGCGCCGGCCCCGTAGGACTCATGGCGGCCTACTCGGCCCTCCTCAGGGGTGCCGGCCGCATCTGGGTGGCCGACCACCAGGGCGACCGGCTGCGCATAGCGGAGGACCTCGGCGCTATCCCGATCAACACCGCCGAGCAGGACCCGGCCGAGGTCGTCAAGGAGGCCACCCTCGGTCTCGGTGCCGACAACGGCTGTGAATGCGTCGGCTACCAGGCACACGACCCCCAAGGACATGAGGATGCCAGCCTCACTCTCAACGGCCTGATCGACTCGGTCAGATTCACGGGCGACATCGGCGTGGTCGGCGTGTTCCTGCCCCAGGACCCCGGCGGGGAGGAGGCCCAGGGAGAGCTGGAGGCGCAAGGCAAAATCCCGATCGACTTCGGGATGATGTGGTTCAAGGGCCAGCGCATGAGGACCGGACAGGCACCGGTGAAGAAGTACAACCGGGCGCTACGGGACCTGATCGCCGCCGGGAGGGCGATGCCGAGCTTCGTCGTCTCCCACGAACTCAGCCTGGACGAGGCCCCCACCGCTTACCAGCACTTCGACGCCCGTGACGAGGGCTGGACCAAGGTGGTCCTGCACCCCGACGGACACGGCAACGGCCACAAGCGATAAGGAACTGCGGCGGCGCGGATGCCCCACCTTGTGGAGCCGGAGACAGTGGTGGCGCCGTCGCCACTCTGCCGGGCAGTGAGGCATACCGTCTACCCCCAATCCGCTGCCCGGTGAGGACGAAGGCCGCACGCCAAGCTGAGACCGCCGCTCTCGGCAGCCGCCCCGGCCCTGACCGGCGACCTGCAGTTCTTCCTGCACATCTTCGGCACGGTGTGGCTGCTGCAGCGCGGACTCTCCGGAACCACGAGCAAAAGGTCGGCGCGCACGCGACCGACGTCCCCGGCCTGGGCCCGCGCTGACGGGCTGCGCAGCACGCTGTACTCACGCTCGCTGGGCATGGTGATGGCGCTGTTCTTCCTAGGTTCGTGGGGCGCCCAGTCGGTGACCGGTGTGTCCGCATCCAACGCCGGGCGCTGCGGGACCCGCGCGCCGTCACGTGGTAGGACTACGAGCAGCCGCTCGGCGCGGCTCACACTTCCAGTGGCGTCGAGGACTGATGCCGCCTTCTGGTCCCGGCCCGGCCGAGGCCGAAGCGGTGAACACCACCGAGTCGGCGCTGCTGGTCGGGCTGGTCGGCCCTCCCGGGCGCCCAGAGAGCCGACTGGTCCGGCTAGCTGACGGCCGCCAGGAGGTCACCGAACCTGGAGCAGGACGACGAGCGCACGCCGGCGCGGCCTGCCTCATCGACTCCATGACCCCGCGCACCGGCGCCAAGAGCCCGGCTCGGGCCAAAGAGGGCGAAGCCGCACGCCGTCCCCGCGGGGACCGGTGCTGTCGTTGCATCTGTGCACCGGCCGGTCCGGCGCAGCGGCGGCGTTCCCGGACAGGCGGCCGTCCCGGCCAGGACATGCGTGGCGAAGCACAGCTCCACACCCTCCGCGGTCACCTGCCGGCCGTCCGGCATCACGCCCGCGTTGTTGACCAGCACGTCCAGCCGCTCCTCGCGGGCCGCGAAGTCAGCGGCGAAGGCCCCCACTGCCGCGAGATCGGCCACGTCGCACACCGCCGGGACGACGTCAGCCGCCGGCGCGCTGTGCTCGCGGGTCAGCCTGGCGGCCTGCTCCGCCCGGTCCCGGTCCCGGGCCAGGACGCACACCGAGGCACCGAGCCGGGCGAAACCTGCGGCGGCCAGCCCGATCCCCGATGCCGCGCCGGTCACCAGCATCACCTTGCCGTCCATCCGCGGTGGATCATCCCGCTGCGGCGACCTCTCGCGCGCCACCCGTCGACGGAGGGTCTTCGAGATCGCCGTGGGCGAGCACGTGGTCGTCGCGCGAGGCCCCAGCCCCGGGGAAGGTGGTCACCGGTGCACTCGGACTGTGCCGCGGTGTGGTCCAGGGGACTGAGGCAGGGGCGGCTCCTCCGTGACTGGGGCCCGACCTTGCTGCGGACCGGCCCCGGCCGTGACCGGGCCGCATGAAAACGATCATTCCAGATCAGCCGGGGCCGTCCGGTGGAGGGAATGCTGCATGGGGTCAGGGCGGTGCCCGTTGTCGTCCGCCCACGCGGGAGCGTCGCGGTCTTCGATGCTTTCGCGGAGATGGGTGAAAGTGGCGGAGAGGATCCGGGAGATCTGCATCTGGGAGACACCCATCTCCGCTGCGATCTCGGACTGGGTCCGGTACTCCCAGAACCGCAGCGCCAGCACCTTCTGCGCGCGCCGGGGCAGTCCGGCGAGCAGGGGGCGTACGGCGGCGCGGAACTCGGCGAGCTCGAGGCCGGGGTCGCAGGCGCCGAGCCGGTCCGCCAGGGCGCTCCGAGCGTCGTCGGTGTCCCGCTCGCGCGGGGCGTCGAGGGAGTCTGTGCGGTAGACCCGGCTCGCGACGAGTCCCTCGGTGACCTGGTCCCTCGTCAGGTCGAGCCGTTCGGCGAGCTCCTCAGCGGTCGGCTGTCGACCGAGTTCCTGTTCCACTCGGTCGGAGCCGCGCGCCACCGCCAGGTAGAGCTCCTGCATGGTGCGCGGTACCCGGACGGGCCAGGAGGTGTCGCGGAAGAAGCGCTTGATCTCGCCGGCGATGGTCGGGATGGCGTAGGTGAGGAACTCCACACCGCGCCGGTGAGCGTAACCGTCGATGGCTTTGATCAGTCCGACCGTGCCGGACTGGACAATGTCGTTCATGTCCTCGGTGCGGTGGCGGAAGCGGGAAGCGACGTAGCGCACCAGCGGCATGTTGAGCTCGATGATGGTGCCGCGGACATAGCGCTGTAGTCGTGGGTCTCCGGCGCCAGGTCGGCCAGGCGCTCGAAGAGCGCGTCGCTCAGGCGGCGAGCCTCGTCCCTGCCCATCGTCCGCAGCTCGTCCCTGCTCGGACAGGCGGGGACACCTGGCGCCGCCTGGGGCGGGGCATCCTCGTGGGCCACGGCGCCGGAGCCGGTCGGTGGACGGGCGCGAACGATGATGGGCACGGGAGCCTCCTCGGAACGCGGGGCAAATGCCCCGGTGGCGCGGCGCGGTCGTAGCTCCCGTGCGCGCCGCAGGCTCCGCACGACGACGGCGTGCCCGTGGCACTGCCGTCCGGAGTGTCACGGCCGTGGCCCCGTCTCCGAGGCCGCGCTGCGCTCGGCAGCGCGGTTCGATGTCCCCGCACTGTTGACGGCGATGCGGGCGCACGTCGTGAGCGTGTGCCCGTTGTGGGATCAGTGCCACGGGCTCGTCCCTCGTTGTTGGGGAGCCCTGATCTTTGCGCGTCTGCCCATATCCCGGCCAGGGAAACAACGACCTGGTCGGCAACAACATCCCGGTGTGCTTCATCCAGGATGCCATCAAGTTCCCCGACGTGATCCACGCCGCGAAGCCGCACCCGGACCGGGAGATCCCGCA
>NZ_JAIZ01000497.1 GCF_000710465.2 Kitasatospora sp. MBT63
CCGTGCTCGCCGAGCCGCCCGCCGACCTGGCCGCCCGGGTGGGCGAGCCCGCCTGGGCCGGGGAGGTGCGCCGGGTCCTCGCCGCGGCCCCGGCCGCGGGGCGGCTCCCTCCGCCGGGCACGTCCTGGGCGGCCGGTTTCGCCACGGTGCTGGCCCCGTTCACCGACCGCGCCGCCGACCGGCTGCTGGCCGCCCCGGAGCTGGCGGGCGCCTGGGAGGTCGCCGATCCGCAGGCGCTGCGGCGGTGCTTCGCCGAGCAGGTGGCGGCGCTGCTGGTACGGCAGGCCCGGCGCACCCTGGTGCTGGAGCTCAACGTGGCGCGGGTCGGCGGCGAGCTGTCGGGTGCCACCCCGCAGGAGCGGTTCGCCGACTTCGTCCGCCTGGCGTCCGGCCGCGACCGGCTCGCGGCGCTGCTGGCGGAGTACCCGGTGCTGGCGCGGCTGCTGGCCCAGACCTGCCGGCACGCGGTCGCGGCCTGGACCGAGTGCCTCGGCCGGTTCGCGGCCGACCGCCGGGCCCTGGCGGCCGTCCTGCCGGCGGGCGCCGAACCGGGCCGGCTGGTCGGGCTGGTGACCGGCGCGGGCGACCGCCACCAGCGGGGCCGGGCGGTGGCGCTGCTGCGCTTCGAGTCCGGCGACCGGGTGGTGTACAAGCCGCGGCCGGTCGAGGTGCACCGGCACTTCAACGACGTGGTGCGCTGGCTGAACGCCCGGCTGCCGGGGCCGGACCAGGCCACCCTGGCGGTGCTGGAGCGGCCCGGGTACGGGTGGGTGGAGTTCGCCCGGGCCGCGCCCTGCCGGGACCGGGCCGAGGTCGACCGGTTCTACCGGCGGCTGGGGGTGCTGCTGGCGCTGCTGCACGTCCTGGGCGGCAACGACATCCACTACGAGAACCTGATCGCCTGCGCCGCCCAGCCGGTCCTGGTCGACCTGGAGACCCTGCTGCACCCGTCCCCGGCCCGGCCGGAGCCGCTGGGCGGCGATCCGGCCCTGCGGCTGTTGGACTCCTCGGTGCACCGGATCGCGCTGCTGCCGTTCCACCTGGTCGGCGACCACGGGGTGCTGGACATCTCCGGGCTGGGCGGCGACCGGGACACCGTGCACCCGCTGGACGTCGCGGGCTGGGAGGCGGCGGGCACCGACGAGATGCGGCTGGCCCGCGGGCCGGTGACGTTCCCCGGCGCGGCCAACCGGCCCCGGCTGGACGGCGCCGACGCCGACCCCGGCGAGTACGCCGGGTCCCTGCTGGCCGGCTTCCGGACCGGGTACCAGGCGCTGGCCGACGGCGCGGACGAACTCGCGGGCCCGGACGGCCTGCTGGCCCGTTTCGCCGCCGACACCACCCGGGTGCTGGTCCGGCCCACCCGGCGGTACGCCGCCCTGCTGGACGAGTCGACCCATCCGGACGTGCTGCGCGACGCCCTCGACCGGGACCGGCTGCTGGACCTGCTGTGGCGCGAGTCGGAGGGCGACCCGGTCCGGGAGCCGCTGGTCACCGCCGAGCTGGCGGAGCTCTGGGCGGGCGACATCCCGCTGCTCGGCTGCACCCCGGCCGCCTGCAGACCCGTCGTCGACGGCGCCGAGGCCGGCCCGGGCTGGGCCGAGTCCGGGCTGGAGCAGGCGGTCCGCCGGCTGGCCGGACTCGGCCGCACCGACCTGTACGACCAGGAGTGGATCATCCGGGCCGCGCTGGCCACCAGGCGGCGCGGCCCGGCCGGGGCCCGGTCCGGCGCGCGGCGCGGCCCGTACCCGCCGAGCGTGCCCGACCAGGAACGGCTGCTGGCGGCGGCCTCCGGGATCGCCGACCGGATCCTGGCCCGGGCGCACGGCGACCGCCACCGGGTCAACTGGCTGACCCTGGAGCCGATCGGCGCACAGCACTGGGCCCTGATGCCGCAGGGCGCCGGCCTGGCCGGCGGCTACTGCGGGACGGCGCTGTTCCTGGCCCGGCTGGCGGCGCTGAGCGGCGTCGAACGGTACGCGCAGGTGGCCCGCCGGGCCGTACGGCCGGTGCCCGCCCTGCTCGCCGCGCTCGCCGACCGGCCCGAGCACCTGGCCGCGGTCGGCGCCGACGCCTTCGACGGTCTCGGCGGGATCGCCTACGCGCTGGGCCAGCTGACGCACCTGCTGGCCGACCCGGAGCTGGCCGCGTCCACCGCACTGGCGGTGGAGCTGACCGCCGCGGCCGCGGCCCGGGACCCGGCGCCGGCCGACGGCGACCCGGGGGTGCTCGCGGCGATGCTGGCGGTCCACGCGGCGACCGGCGACCGGCGGGCCCTGGACACCGCCGACCGGTGCGCCCGGCGGCTGGCCG
>NZ_JAIZ01000498.1 GCF_000710465.2 Kitasatospora sp. MBT63
GGCCGCCGCGGTCGAGGCCGCGGCGGCCGGCCGGCCGGGGTCGGCCGCCCCGGGCGGCTACCTCCCGCCCCAGATGCCGGCCGACCCGGACGTCGAGGCCGCCTGGCTCTGCCGGGTCGCCAAGGCGTACGAGTGCTCGGTGACGGTGCGCCGGCTGCGCGGCCGGGCCCGGGCGGAGCTGGCCGCCGAGGCCGGGGCCGGCCCCGGCGCCGAGTGAGGTCAGCCCACGTTCAGGCGGGCGGCCAGGCGCAGCAGGCCCGGGGAGATCCGGCCGAGCAGGCGGGCGGCCTTGGCCTCGAAGGTGACCGGGACGACGGCCTGGCCGGTGTCGACGGCGCGGACGATCGCGGCGGCCACCTTCTCGGGCGGGAAGCCCCGGCGGGCGTACAGCTTGGCGGCCCGCTGCTGCTTCGCGGCCTGCTCGGCGGCGCCGACGCCGGAGAAGGTGGAGGTGCGGGTGATGTTGGTGTTGACGATGCCCGGGCAGATCGCCGAGACGCCGATGCCGTGCGGGGCGAGTTCGGCGCGCAGGCAGTCCGAGAGCATCAGCACGCCGGCCTTGCTGGTGGCGTACGCGGCGAGCACCTTGGAGGGCAGGTAGGCGGCGGCCGAGGCGAGGTTGACGATGTGTCCGCCGGCGCCGCGTTCGACCATCAGCGCGCCGAACGCCCGGCAGCCGTGGATGACGCCCCAGAGGTTGACGTCCAGGACCCGCTGCCACTCCTTCTCGGTGGTCTGCAGGAAGGTGCCGGAGTGGCCGATGCCGGCGTTGTTGACCACCACGTCCGGCACCCCGTGCTCGGCCGCGACCTGCAGTGCGAAGGCGTCCACGGCCGCGCCGTCGCTGACGTCCAGCGGGTAGGCGTGGGAGGGGGCGCCGACCAGGGTGCAGAGTTCGGCGGTGCGGCGGGCGGAGTCCAGGTCGAGGTCGGCGACCACGACCCGGGTGCCGCGCTCGGCGAAGGCGAGTGCGGTGGCCCGGCCGATGCCGCTGCCGCCGCCGGTGACCACGGCCAGCCGGCCGTTGTCCGGCGGGCCCTGGGTGTGCCCCGCGGCGGTGCGGGCGGCGAAGTCGCGGACGAGTGCGGCCACGGCGGGGCCTTTCTCCAGGAGGGCCGACCAGTGGGTCGCGTTCAGGGTCCGCCTGGTCAGCCGGGGCACCCAGCGCTCCAGGCCCTCGGACAGGAAGTCCGAGACGTAGTGGTCGCGTTGCAGGGTGACGAGCTGGACCGGGACCTCGGTGGGTCGCTCGCGCGGGTTGCGGACGGCGGGCCGCATGTTGGCCCGGTACAGCTCGATGCCGCGGACCGCGTCCTGCCGCAGGGTCGCCTGCGGGTGGCCGGGCCGCGGGGTGACGGCCTCCAGGTCGCGCAGGATCCGCGGCCAGGCGCGGGCCAGCCACAGCCGCCAGGTGGCGGGGGCGAGCACCGGCAGGTGGAAGGCGGTGATGTACCAGGAGTGTGCGCCCTGGACCAGCAGTTGCCGCAGGTGGCGCGGGGTGGGGCGGCGCAGCCGGTGCCGGATCCAGAAGCCCATGTGGTCCAGCGAGGGCCCGGACATGGTGGTGTAGGAGGCGATCCGACGCTCGGCGCCCGGTTCGGTGACGGCCTCCCAGGACTGCACCGAGCCCCAGTCGTGGGCGACCACGTGCACCGGCGCCTGCGGGCTGACCGCGTCGGCGACCGCGAACAGGTCGGCGCCGAGCAGTTCCAGCCGGTAGCCGCTGCGGGCGGCCGGGACGCCGGACTGTCCGGCGCCGCGGACGTCGTAGCGCACCACGTGGTGGTCGGCGGCGAGGTCGGCGGCGACGTCGTCCCAGACGGTGTGGGTGTCGGGGTAGCCGTGCACCAGGATGACGGTCGGGTGGGCCGGGTCGCCCTGCTCGAACACGGCGAGCGGCAGGCCACCGGAGTGGACGGTACGGCGGCGGATGGTTGTCATGCTGCGTCCTCCAGGGTGGTCCAGCGCCGTACGTGCGGCAGGTCGTCGTCGAGCCAGTAGGCGTCGTCCTCGGTGACCACCAGCAGCTCCTCGAACTTGATGCCCACCTCGCGGAAGCCGATGTGCGGTTCCACCGCCCACAGTCCGGGGGTGGGCGCGTGCCGGGAGGCCCGGCCGTCGGCCCACAGCGGTGAGCGGCCGTGCAGCCGTTCGCCGATCAGCTCCCGGCCGAGGGTCTGGAGTGTACGCACCCCGAAGCCGAACAGGTTGACCCCGGCCGGTCCGCGTGAGGTGGTCCGGGTGACCTGGTGGCCGATCACCCGGCCGGGGTAGACCCGGTGCCGGTTGTCGTAGCCGTGCGCGGCGATCTGGGCGTCGACGGCGGCGTACACCTGGTCGAGCGGCTTGCGGGCCTTCACCTCGCGCAGGATCAGCTCCCGGTAGACCTGGAGGTCGCGGGCGAGCCGGTCCCAGATCGGGTTGTCGCCGACCTTGCCGCCGTAGCCGATGTCCGCGGTGTAGCCGTCGACCACGGGCGCGCAGTCGAGGACGTAGGGCATGCCCTCCTCCAGCCGGCGGCTGCCGGCGAAGAACTGCAGCGGGGTGTGGAAGTGCCGGAACGCGGTGCGGTCGCCGAACCAGGCGAACGGGACGTGGAAGAAGTCCTGCACCCCGGCGCCGACCAGGCGGCGGCGCAGCTCGGCGGTGGCCTGGCGTTCGGTGACGCCGGGTTCGATCCAGGCGGCGACCTGTTCGGCGCAGTGGTAGGCGAGCTGCTGGGTCTCCCGGAAGCGGGCGAGGTCGTGCTCGCGGTAGGGGAAGGCGGGCATGGGCATCCGGTACTCCTTGGCTGCGGGGCTCGGTGGGTGGCGGCTCCGGACGGGGTCACACGTCACACGCGTCGTGCGCGTCGTACGGGCCCGCGCGGCGCGCGGGTCTCACACGTCGAGGACGAGCGTCTCGCCCTCCGCGGCCCGGGAGACGCAGGGCAGCAGCGCTCCGGCGGCCCGGGCCTCGGGGGTGAGGCGGCGGTCGCGGTGCTCCGGCGTCCCTGCCAGCAGGCGGACCTCGCAGGTGCCGCAGAAGCCCTGGTGGCAGGAGTACGGCAGGTCGGGCCGCAGCTCGCGGGCGACGTCGAGGGCGGAACGGTCGGCCGGGACGGCCAGCTCCGGGCCGTCGGCGCCCAGGCGCAGCGTGAAGGGGCGGCCGTCGGCCACCGGTGCGGCGCCGAAGCGTTCGAAGTGCAGCGCGCGGGCGGGTGAGTCGTCCATCGCGCGCTGCACCGCGGTGAGCATCGGGGCCGGTCCGCAGCAGTAGACGGCCGCCCCGCGGGGCGCGCGGGCGAGCAGGCCGGCGGCGTCCGGGAGGCCGTGCCGGTCGTCGGTGCGGATCTCGACCCGGTCCGGGTCCAGGGCGCGCAGCTCGTCCGTGAAGGGCAGGGCGGCGGCGGTGCGGCCGGTGTGCACCAGGTGCCAGTCGAGTCCGCGTCGCTGGGCCTCCCGGACCATCGGCAGCAGCGGGGTGATACCGATCCCGCCGGCCAGGAACAGCACGGCGTCCTCGCCGCAGAAGGCGAAGCCGTTGCGGGGCCGGCGGGCCGTCAGGGCGGCGCCGGGGCGCAGCTCGTCGTGGATCTCCACCGAACCGCCGCCGCCGTCGGCGATCCTGCGCACGGCGATCCGGTAGGCGGAGCGGTCCGCCGGGTCGCCGCAGAGCGAGTAGTGCCGCTGCCGGCCGGAGGGCAGGGTGAGCAGCAGCCGGGCGCCGGGCTGCCAGGCCGGCAGCCGGGCGGGGCCGGCCGCGGGGGCGGTCAGCCGGAGTTCCACCACGTCCTCGGCTAGCGGGCGGCGGGCGGCGAGGGTGAGCCGCAGCGGCGCGAGGGTGCGGGCGGGCGGGCGGCGGGGG
>NZ_JAIZ01000499.1:0-1984 GCF_000710465.2 Kitasatospora sp. MBT63
CCGGCGCGCCCGCCACCAGGGCCCGGCCGCCCGGGCGGGCGGAGACCGGCCGCTGCGGCCGCGCCCCGGCGCCCACGCACTCCGGGCACTGGAAGCCCACCGCGGCGGCGGTCATGCACTCCGGGCAGACCGGCCGGCCGCAGCGCGTGCAGGCCACGCCGGTCTCCCGCTCCGGATGCCGGTAGCAGCCGCGCAGGCCGCCGCCACTGCCGGACCCCGGCCCCTGACCTGGCTCCGGGCCTTCGGACGAGCCGGAAAGCATCCGGTACCTCCACCTCATGACGGATCCCGGCCGCCCACCGCGAAGGGGGCGCCGGGACCGTCCAGGCTACGCCGTACCGGCTCAGCCGCGGGTGATGACCACGGACTCGATCACGACGTCCTCCAGCGGGCGGTCGCCCGGGCGGGTGGGCGCCTTGGAGATCTGCTCGACGATGGCCTGGCTGGCCGGGTCGACGACCTCGCCGAAGATGGTGTGCTTGTTGGTCAGCCAGGTGGTCGGCGTGACCGTGATGAAGAACTGCGAACCGTTGGTGCCCGGGCCGGCGTTGGCCATGGCGAGCAGGAACGGCTTGGTGAACGCGAGGTCCGGGTGGAACTCGTCGGCGAACTTGTAGCCCGGGCCACCGGTACCGGTGCCCAGCGGGTCACCGCCCTGGATCATGAAGTCACCGATGACGCGGTGGAAGATCGTGCCGTCGTACAGCGGCGCGTTCGACTTCTGGCCGGTGTTGGGGTCGACCCACTCGCGAGCGCCCTCGGCCAGCTCCACGAAGTTCGCCACCGTCTTCGGGGCGTGGTTCGGGAAGAGCTTGACCACGATGTCACCGCGGTTGGTCTTCAGGGTGGCGGTCAGGTCCTCGGCCACGGAATGCCTTCCTCTCTCCAGTGTCACTAACACCATGAATCATCCCACGCGACCCGCGGACGGCTCAGCCCGGCGTGCTCGGCGACAGAACAGCATGCATGATCTCCAAACAGGTGGAAAGGTGCATAAAGGATGCCACCGAGGAGGAGAAGCTCGTGACCCGTTTGGACTCAGCGCGCGACACCGCCGGCCGGACGAAGGAAACCCTCACGCCGTACGCCGTCACCGCCAAGGAGACCGCCCTGTACTACGCCGACGGGGCGAAGCAGCTGCTCGCACCCCGGATCGAGGCGCTCGGTCCGATGGCGGCGGCCGCCGGCGCCCAGGCCAGGACCGGCGCCGCCGACGCCGCGCACGCCGCCCGCACCCAGTACACCAAGCACCTCGCACCGCAGCTGGAGCACGCATTCGCCGGTCTCCCCCCGGGCGCCCAGCAGACCACGCTCAAGGCCGTGCACCGCGCCCAGGAGGCCGCGCTGGCGGCCAAGCTGGCCGCGGCCAGGACGGGCCAGCAGGCCAGGACCACACTGGTCCCCAAGGTCACCGAGGCGGTCGGTACGGCCAAGGCCACCGTCACCCCACTGGCCCAGGAGGCCCACACCAGGGGCACCGCGGCGCTGACCGCCCTGCAGGGGCACGTGACGGCGTCCGAGATCAGCGATCTGGCGGCGAAGAACATCAAGAAGGAGAACCGGCACGGCTGGGCCACCGGTCTCGCGGTGGCCGGCACCGTGGCCATCGGCAGCGGCGTGCTGATCTGGCAGTGGTACCGCAAGCAGAGCAACCCCGAGTGGCTGGTCGAACCCCCGGCGCCGCAGTCCGGCGGCGCGGCCACCGGCGCGGCCGGCTCCGCACCCGCACCGGCCGACGGCGACGCCACGCTGGTCAACGGGTCGACCCCGACGGGCTCTTCGGCGGGCGCCTCGGGCGGCCCGCACCACCGCCCGGCCGACCCGTCGGCCGCCGACGGCGCCCCGCACCCCGGCCCGGCCGAGCCGAAGCCCGGCGACGAACGCCCGAAGCCGCACGACCCGCGCAAACCGCACTGAGCCACCGCCTCCGGCCCGGCGCCCCGCAGCCCGGAGACGCGAAACGGCCGCCGACCTGACGGACAGG
>NZ_JAIZ01000499.1:2075-13810 GCF_000710465.2 Kitasatospora sp. MBT63
GGAGCTTAGGAGATTCGAACTCCTGACATCTGCCATGCAAAGACAGCGCTCTACCAACTGAGCTAAAGCCCCGGGCACTGGGCATAAGCGTACCTGCTCCCGCGGCGAATCCCGCGCGGGAGGGCAGCGCCGCCCGGTGTGCGCTCCGAGGAGCGCGGACCGGCCCCGGCGGGAATGCCGGGACCGACCCGAGGGAGGCCGCCGGGCGGCCTCCGGAAGATCGTCTGCGGCCTCAGCGGCCGGCCGGGACCGGGTCGGTGGCCTCGGTCCACAGGTCCTGCTCGGCGCGGTCCGCCTGGACCTGACGGTAGACAAAGAAGCCGCCGAGGGCGACCAGGGCGACCAGGAGGAGCTTCTTCACCGCGGGACCTCGTCCTTCTTGCTTGCAGTATCGGAACGCCGGCCCGCCTTCCCGACCGGGAGGCACCACCCACGAACCCTTTGGTGTACGAGCACGAACCAGCGGTCGGGCTGGAGACCGCCTTGCGGCCGATGATACACACCGGTAACCCGTTCAAGAGCTGCCAGTGCCCGGTCCAACCGGCCGATCCGAACCCATGATTGACGCCGCGCCTTCTGTCGTACGGTGTGCCTGGCCGGCCTGCGCAGGGCGTACCACCGCCGTTCCGGCCACCAGATCGATCCTGGTCCGCGGCGGGGCACCCTCGCCCTCCTCGTCCCGCAGCATCAGGGTCGAGCCCCGCTGGTCCAGTTCGTGCTGCTTGCCGGCCGCGAACTGGGCGTGCAGCTGCTCGAACCCGGTCGCCGAGATCTGACCCTCGCGGCCGGTACCGCGCCAGGGGATCCACCGGGTCCGGCTGGCACGCAGGGCGAGCTGGTCGACGATGCCCACCAGGACCAACGCGCACACCAGACCGGGGATGCTCATCGCCCAGAACACCGCCACCGGATCCTCCTCCTCGCCGGACACCACCCCCATCCTGCGCGCCCGCCGCGGGGGACGGAAGGGCCGGTGCGGCAGCCGCGCACCGCACCGGCCCCGTGACGGCCTACCGCCGCCGGCGCCCGCGCTGGACGGTCACGTCCAGCCGCAGGACCCGCAGGTCCTCGCGGACCGCCCGCAGGTCGTCACCGTGCCGGCAGAGCCGCTGCCCGATCGCCGCGATCACCCGGTCGCCGGCGTCGAGCCGGCGCTCGATCGAGAGCAGCCGCAGCTCCACCGGGTCGAACGGGTGCTCCCCGTCGATCCGGCGCTGCCACTCCCGGGCCGCCGGGTCGGCCACCGTGCGCTCGTACTCGTCCCAGCGCAGCCCGCTCCACGGCCGCGGCCGGGCCCGGAACGCCCGGACCCACGGACCGGTCTCCCCGGCCCGCCAGTGGCCCTCGGCGGCGTCCAGCAACTCCTGCCGCACGGCCCGGGCGACCTCGCTGTCCCGCAGCAGCATCGCCACGTTCAGCACGGCCCGCCGGGGCAGGACGGTGAGCCCCGAACGGGCCTGTGGATAACTTCCGGAAAAGAGTGACATCGTGTCACTCTTAAAAGTTTCCAGGTCAGCGCCTCGGAGCACGCGCGCGCCGCTGGCCGCCAGCTCCTTGCGGTGGCGGACCAGCAGCTGCCGGATGACCTCCTCGCCCACCTCGAAGTAGTCGGCGGCCATCCGGACGGTCACGTGCAGACCGTCCGGGAGCAGGGTGAGCGCCTTGACCTTGTCGAGCGCCTCGGTGCGGCCCTCGAGCTGCCGGCCGAGCTCGCGGCGCAGCGTCGGGGATTCGAGCACGACGGATTCCATGGACACGGGAATGCCCTCCATGGTCGGAGTGGATCGTGGACCGCCACGTCACCCGGGGCGTACGGGGCCGGACTTCCGCCGGCCGGAGCAGAGGTCGCACACGTCCACAGATCCAATGACCGGTCCCGTCGACCGGCTATCCCCGACTTCACAGGAGTTTCGAGTCGCCCATTCCAAGATGCCTCTGCGCATCCTGTCCAACGAGCCTCCGCGCCGGAGGTCACGGACCCGGGCGGACCGGCACTGCTACCGGTCCACGAAGACCAGTACGCCGCCGACCGTCACGACGAGGACCAGCACCGCGGCCAGCATCACGGCTCCGGCGATCAGCGCGGCCACCACGCCGCTCACCGCGAGGCCCCAGCGGGCCACCCGCTCGCCCCGTTCGACCTCGGCCACGTAGTCGCGGTCCTCGCGAGCACTATCGGTGACCCCCGTCGGTTCCGACCCCATCGCCCTGCTCCCTCCCCCGGCGCCCGGCCGGCCCGTGTGACGAGCGCCACTCGGAGACCGGCAGGGCGGGCCGTGCAACATTGCCGATCTCGGAGCAGGAAGAGCAGAAGGCCCCGGTCACTGGGTGACCGGGGCCTTCTTTGCAGGTGGGCCTAACAGGACTTGAACCTGTGGCCTCTTCCTTATCAGGGAAGCGCTCTAACCGTCTGAGCTATAGGCCCTTGCCGCACTGAAAGATTAGCGGACCGAGCGCCGATCTCCCAAATCCGTATCCGCGGCCCCCTCGGGGGCGGGTGCGGAGCGGTGCAGCTCAGGGTCGCCGGCCGGGCCGGGCGCGGCTGCCAGCCACTGGCCGCGGGTGGCCGGCAGGCCGCTGCGGCCGACGGAGGTGGTGCGGACGGCGAGCACCTGGTTGATCCCGATCCGGTTCTGCTCGAAGGCCAGCGCCGAGGCCGCCATGTAGAGCCGCCAGACCCGGGCCCGGCCCCGGCCGACCAGCCGGACCGCCTCCGGCCAGTGCGCCTCCAGGTTGGCCACCCACTCGCGCAGCGTCAGGCCGTAGTGCTCGCGCAGCGACTCCACGTCCCGTACCTCGAAGCCCGCGTCCTCCAGCAGCCCGACCGTGCTGCCCACCGGGGACAGCTCGCCGTCGGGGAAGACGTACCGGTCGATGAACGGGCTCGGCCGGTACCGCTCGCCGGGCAGCTCCGGGCGCCGGGCGATCTGGTGGTTGAGCAGCCGGCCGCCGGGGGCCAGCAGGCCGTACAGGCCGGTGGCGTAGGTCAGGTACTGGGCGGACCCGACGTGCTCGGCCATGCCGACGCTGGAGATCGCGTCGAAGGGCCCGTCGGGGACCTCCCGGTAGTCCTGCAGCCGGATCTCGATCCGGTCGCCCAGTCCGGCCTCGGCGACCCGGCCTCGGGCCAGCTCGACCTGTTCGACGGAGATGGACACCCCGACCGCCGTGACGCCGTAGTGCCGGGCCGCGTGCAGCACCAGCGAGCCCCAGCCGCAGCCCACGTCGAGCAGCCGCATCCCGGGACGCAGGCCCAGCTTGCGGCAGATCAGGTCGAGCTTGGCCTCCTGGGCGTCCTCCAGGCTCTTCGCCTCGGGCGTCCAGTAGGCGCACGAGTAGACCATGCTGGAGCCCAGCACGAGGCGGTAGAAGTCGTTCCCGACGTCGTAGTGGTGGCTGATCGCGGCCCGGTCCCGGCGGCGGCTGTGCAGGCGCCCGCGGGGGCGGACGGCCTCCTCGGGCGGCGGGGCGGGCTGCGGGCCGACGGCGCCGATCCGGACCAGGGTGGCGAGCAGTTCGCGGCCGTGCGGCCCGAACACATCGGTGACGCCGAGGTCGAGCTGGCGGATCCGGGGATGCTCGGCGAGCTCCGCGACGACGGACAGCACCTCGTAGAGGTCGGTGTCCGGGGCGAGTTCGAGGTCGCCGGAGACGTAGGCGCGGGCCAGGCCCAGCTCGCCGGGCTGCCAGAGCAGCCGTCTGGCGGCCCGGCGGCTGCGCAGCACCAGGGTGGGCGCGCCCGGTGGTCCGGCGACACTGCCGTCCCAGCCCTGGATCCGCAGCGGGAGCCGCACCCCGAGCAGCCCCTCCACCGCACCGATCAGTTGTGTTGCGACCTCAGCCATGACGGGCCTCCGACCAGCCGTAACAGCTCCACCGCTTGCGTTCTCCACCGTGCCGCCGTGCCGGCGCGACGCTGCGCCGGTGACAATGGCTGCCCGGTCGGCGCGGGGGCTAATCCCCGTGTCCGCCAACCCGGTCCACTTATCCACGGGCGCCCGCGGGCGGTC
The DNA here is from genome assembly GCF_000710465.2 of Kitasatospora sp. MBT63. Taxonomy (GTDB): domain Bacteria; phylum Actinomycetota; class Actinomycetes; order Streptomycetales; family Streptomycetaceae; genus Kitasatospora. Next base: position 6,086 of record NZ_JAIZ01000499.1, read on the forward strand.
CCGGCGGCACGCTGGCGGGGCGGCCGCCGTCACCCGAACGCGGGTACCGACGCCGACGGGCCCCGAAGGCTGGAACAGCCTTCGGGGCCCGTCGATTCCGCGCGGGTGACCGGGTGTCAGTCCTCCTCGGCCAGGGTCAGCTCGATACCGCCGGTGAAGCCGGCCGCGGTGTTGTAGATGAACGCCGACAGCGTGGCCAGCGCGGTCATCAGGACCACGTCCACCACCGAGATCAGGATGGTGAACATCATGACCCGGCCGAAGCCGATGTAGTCCATCAGGTTGAAGCTGCTGGCGCTGTCGTTGCCGGTGACGTCGCTCAGGGTGCTGCTCAGCGAGTCGAAGACGCCGAGGCCGTCCAGGGTCATCCAGAGCACCGCGGCCGCGACGATCATGATCACGCCGACCGCCAGCGACAGCAGGAAGCTGACCTTCATCACCGACCAGGGGTCGGCCTTGGTGATCCGCAGCCGCGCCTTGCGGGTGCGGATGCCGCCCTGCGCCGCCGGGGGAGTGCCGGGACGGCGTGCGGCGCCGGGCGGGACCCGGGTGCCGCGGGCCGGGGTCGGCTGCCCCTTGGCGTACGTGGTCGGCGTGGAGAAGCCGTCCGCGGCCGCGCCGCCCTGCGGGGCGGCCGCCGGCTGGCCGCCGTATCCCGCGGTGCCGGCCTGCCCGGCTGCACCGACCGGCGGCATCAGCGAGGTGGAGGCCGCCGCCGGGTGCTCGGTCGGACGGGGCGGCACTCCGCCGTACGGCGTGCCGCCCGGCAGCCCGCCCGTGGCACCTCCAGCACCCGTGGCTCCACTCACCCTGGTCCTCCTGCAGTTCCCGCCAGGTCGGCGGTCCGCCCTGGTCATCGCTTCCGGTCCGGCCGCGGCCGTCTGGCCGCCGCCGGTGCGCGGTCCGGCGCCCGTCCCCGGCTGGGGCGGGCACCGGACCGCGGGTGGGAGGTCAGGCCTGGTCGGCCGCGCCACCCTCCGTCGTCGTGCCGTCCTCGGCGGCGGGCGCCTGGGCCACGGCCCCGGCTGCCTCGTCCTCCGAGGTCTCCTCGTCCTCCGCCTCCGCGTTGCGGGCCATGCCCACCACCGCGTCGCGCTTTCCGAGGTTGATCAGTTGGACGCCCATCGTGTCACGTCCGGTTTCACGGACTTCGGAAACCCGGGTCCGAATCACGCCACCGGAGAGCGTGATGGCCATGATCTCGTCGGTCTCCTCGACGACCAGTGCCCCGACCAGCGAGCCCCGGCCCTCGACGATCTTCGCCGCCTTGATACCGAAACCACCACGTCCCTGCACACGGTACTCGTCGACCGAGGTCCGCTTGGCGTAGCCGCCATCGGTGGCGGTGAAGACGAAGGTGTCCGGCCGGATCGAGTTCATCGACAGCAGCTCGTCGTCCTCGCGGAAGGACATGCCCTTCACGCCCGAGGTGGCCCGGCTCATCGGCCGCAGCGCCTCGTCGGTGGCGGTGAAGCGGATCGACTGCGCCTTCTTGGAGATCAGCAGCAGGTCGTCCTCGGCGGAGACCAGCTCGGCACCGATCAGCTCGTCGTCCCGGCCGTCCTCGTCCTGTCGCAGGTTGATCGCGATCAGGCCGCCGGAGCGCGGCGAGTCGTAGTCCTTCAGCCGGGACTTCTTGACCAGGCCGTTGCGGGTGGCGAGCACCAGGTACGGCTTGTCCTCGTAGGTGCGCACCGCCATCACCTGGGCGATGTGCTCCTCCGGCTGGAAGGCCAACAGGTTGGCGACGTGCTGGCCGCGGGCGTCGCGGCCGGCGTCCGGCAGCTCGTAGCCCTTGGCGCGGTAGACCCGGCCCTTGTTGGTGAGGAACAGGATCCAGTTGTGCGTGGTGGTCACGAAGAAGTGGTCGACGATGTCGTCCTGCTTCAGCTGCGCACCGCGCACGCCCTTGCCGCCGCGCTTCTGCGAGCGGTAGAGGTCGGAGCGGGTGCGCTTGACGTAGCCGCCGCGGGTGATCGTGACGACGATGTTCTCCTCGGCGATCAGGTCCTCGATCGAGAGGTCGCCGTCGGAGGGGATCAGGGTGGAGCGCCGCTCGTCGCCGTACTTCTCGACGATCGCGGTGAGCTCCTCGGAGATGATCTCCCGCTGGCGGGCGGGGGAGGCGAGGATCGCGTTGTACTCGTTGATCTTCGCCTGCAGCTCGTCGTGCTCGCTCAGGATGCGCGCGCTCTCCAGGGCGGCGAGCCGGCGCAGCTGCATCTCCAGGATCGCGTTGGCCTGCAGCTCGTCGATCTGGAGCAGGTTCATCAGGCCGCTGCGGGCGGCGTCGGCGCTCTCCGAGGCCCGGATCAGCGCGATCACCGCGTCGATCTGGTCCAGCGCCTTGAGCAGGGCGCGCAGGATGTGCGCGCGCTCCTCGGCCTTGCGCAGCCGGAAGGTGGTCCGGCGGACGATGACCTCGACCTGGTGGTTGACCCAGTGCCGGATGAAGGCGTCCAGCGAGAGCGTGCGGGGCACGCCGTCGACCAGGGCCAGCATGTTGGCGCCGAAGTTGGTCTGCAGGTCGGTGTGCTTGTAGAGGTTGTTCAGCACGACCTTGGCGACGGCGTCGCGCTTGAGCACGACGACCAGGCGCTGGCCGGTCCGGGAGGAGGACTCGTCGCGGACGTCGGCGATGCCGGCCACCCGGCCGTCCTTGACCAGGTCCGCGATCTTGAGCGCCAGGTTGTCCGGGTTCACCTGGTACGGCAGCTCGGTGACCACCAGGCACTGGCGGCCCTGGATCTCCTCGACCTCGACCACCGCGCGCATGGTGATCGAGCCGCGGCCGGTCCGGTAGGCCTCCTCGATGCCGCGGCGGCCGACGATCAGCGCACCGGTCGGGAAGTCCGGGCCCTTGATCCGCTCGACCAGGGCCTCGAGCAGCTCCTCGTTGGAGGCCTCGGGGTTCTCCAGCGCCCACAGCGCGCCGGAGGCGACCTCGCGCAGGTTGTGCGGCGGGATGTTGGTGGCCATGCCGACCGCGATGCCGGTGGCGCCGTTGATCAGCAGGTTGGGGATGCGGGCCGGCAGGACGGTCGGCTCCTGCTGGCGGCCGTCGTAGTTGGCGGCGAAGTCGACGGTCTCCTCGTCGATGTCCCGCATCATCTCCATGGCCAGCGGCATCATCTTGCACTCGGTGTACCGCATGGCGGCGGCCGGGTCGTTGCCCGGGGAACCGAAGTTGCCGTTGCCGTCGACCAGCGGCATCCGCATCGACCAGGTCTGGGCGAGGCGCACCAGGGTGTCGTAGATCGAGGTGTCGCCGTGCGGGTGATAGTTGCCCATCACGTCGCCGACCACGCGGGCGCACTTGTAGTAGCCCTTCTCGGGCCGGTAGCCGCCGTCGTACATCGCGTACAGCACCCGGCGGTGCACCGGCTTGAGGCCGTCGCGGACCTCGGGCAGCGCGCGGCTGACGATCACGCTCATCGCGTAGTCGAGGTAGGAGCGCTGCATCTCGGTCTCGAGCTCGATCGGCTCGATCCGGACGGTGCCCTGGCTGGGGGTGTCCTCGGACTGCTCGTCGCCGTCAGGACGGTTGTCGTCGACCACTGCTGGTCAGTTTCCTTTCACGCGGGGCCTGGGACGTGGATGACCGCGGGGGTCGTCACACGTCCAGGAACCGGACGTCCTTGGCGTTGCGCTGGATGAAGGACCGGCGGGCCTCCACGTCCTCGCCCATCAGGACGGAGAACAGGTCGTCGGCCCGGGCCGCGTCCTCCAGGGTGACCTGGAGCAGCAGCCGGTGGGCGACGTCCATGGTGGTGACGCGCAGCTCCTCGGCGTTCATCTCGCCGAGACCCTTGAAGCGCTGGATGGCGTCGTCCTTCGGCAGCCGGCGGCCGGCCTCGACCCCGGCCGCGATGAGCGCGTCGCGCTCGCGGTCCGAGTAGGCGTACTCGAAGTCGTCCCGGCCCCACTTGATCTTGTACAGCGGGGGCATCGCCAGGTACACGTACCCCGACTCCACCAGCGGCCGCATGAAGCGGAACAGCAGGGTGAGCAGCAGGGTCCTGATGTGCTGTCCGTCGACGTCGGCGTCGGCCATCAGCACGATCTTGTGATAGCGGAGCTTGGACTCGTCGTAGTCCTCCTGGATGCCGCAGCCGAAGGCCGAGATCAGCGCCTGGACCTCGGTGTTCTGCAGCACCTTGTCGATCCGGGCCTTCTCGACGTTCAGGATCTTGCCGCGGATCGGGAGGATCGCCTGGGTGCGCGGGTCACGGCCCTGCTTGGCCGAGCCGCCGGCGGAGTCACCCTCGACGATGAAGATCTCGCACTCGGCCGGGTCCTTGGACTGGCAGTCGCTCAGCTTGCCCGGCAGCGAGGCGCTCTCCAGCAGGCCCTTGCGCCGGGTCAGGTCCCGGGCCTTGCGGGCCGCGACCCGGGCGGTGGCCGCCTGGATCGACTTGCGGATGATATCCGAGCCCTCGTTGGGGTGCCGGTCCAGCCAGTCGTTCAGCTGCTCGTGCACCACCTTCTGGACGAAGGTCTTGGCCTCCGTGTTGCCCAGCTTGTCCTTGGTCTGGCCCTCGAACTGGGGCTCGCCGAGCTTGACCGAGATGATCGCGGTCAGACCCTCGCGGATGTCCTCGCCGGAGAGGTTGTCGTCCTTCTCGCGGAGCAGCTTCTTGTCCCGCGCGTAGCGGTTGACCAGGCCGGTCAGTGCCGCGCGGAAGCCCTCCTCGTGGGTGCCGCCGCCGTGGGTGTGGATGGTGTTGGCGAACGAGTAGACCCCCTCGGTGTACGAGGAGTTCCACTGCATCGCGATCTCCACCGAGATCGCCTTGTCCTTGTCCTCCGCCTCGAAGTCGATCACCGAGGGGTGGATCGGGTCGCCCTTGCGGGAGTTGAGGTGGGCGACGAAGTCCGCGATGCCGCCGTCGTACTTGTACGTGACGGTGAGCGGGCGGCCCTCCTCGTCGGCGTGCTCGGCCCGCTCGTCGGTCAGCGAGATGGTCAGGCCCTTGTTCAGGAACGCCATCTCCTGGAAGCGCCGGGAGAGCGTCTCGAAGGAGTAGACCGTGGTCTCGAAGATGTCCGGGTCGGCCCAGAACGTCACGCTGGTGCCGGTCTGCTCGGTCGCCTCGTGGCGGTCGAGCGGGGCGGTCGGCGCACCCGCCTTGTAGTCCTGGGTCCAGCGGTGGCCGTCGCGGTGGATCTCGATCGCCAGCCGGGTGGAGAGCGCGTTCACCACCGAGACGCCGACGCCGTGCAGACCGCCGGAGACGGCGTAGCCGCCGTTGCCGAACTTGCCGCCGGCGTGCAGCACGGTCAGCACGACCTCGACCGCGGGCTTGCCCTGACCGGCGACGATGTCCACCGGGATGCCGCGGCCGTTGTCGTCGACGCGGACCGCGCCGTCGGCCAGGATGGTCACGTCGATCGTGTCGGCGTACCCCGCCAGCGCCTCGTCGACGGAGTTGTCCACGACCTCGTACACCAGGTGGTGCAGGCCGCGCTCACCGGTCGAGCCGATGTACATGCCGGGGCGCTTGCGGACGGCTTCGAGGCCCTCCAGCACCGTGATGTTGCTGGCGTCGTACGACTTCTCGCCGGACTGGTCGGTGGGGTCTTGGTTCTGGCTGGGGTTGCCGGAATCGGCCACGAAGCGCCCTCTCTGGCACAGCGCGGGTCGCACGCCATCCGCTGATTCGGAGGGCCTGCGACCACGGCGTTTCGACTCGGTTGCTACGAGCAACAGTGTTTGGCTTCCAGTCTACCGGTACGACTGACAGAGAGGGGCGTTTGGCAGCCCCTGAGGGCAGATGTGCCGCCCTGAATCCCCTCTGCACATGTCCCGATACTCGACCAGGGGGCTCAGAGCCCTCACGCAGGCCGCCAGCGGTTCCGGACGAACCAGCTCCGCTCGGACCTCACCCCCAGGTGTCGCCCGGCCCCTTGCTCCCCGGCGCCCGCAGTCGCCCGTACCCCCGAACCGGGGCGTCAGGCCCCAGCACCTTGATCACCTTCACGGTGCCGTGCCCCAGCTCGTGGTTGAGCCTGGCCACCAGCTGCCGGGCCAGCAGCCGCAGCTGGGTCGCCCAGGCCGTCGAGTCGCACTGCACGGTGAGCACCGCCTCGGACTCGGCGTAGGTCTTGGGCACGCAGTGCGCCGAGATGTCCGGCCCGACGATCTGCGGCCAGCGGCCCATCACCCCGCCGACCGCGGCCGGCGCCTCCCAGCCCCGCTCGGTGATCAAACGATTCAGCGCCGCCCCCAGCGGCACCGGGTCGCGCCCGTCCGCCCGGGCGCCGCTGCGCAGACCGTGCCGCTTGGCCTCGCGCTTCTCCCGCACCTGCTCACCGCGCTGCCTGGCCTGCTCCTTCGCCGCCCGCAGCGCCACCCGCGCCAGGTCCACACCCGACAGCTCAGGCGTATCGCTCATGCGTCCCGCACCTTTCCCCAGGCTGTGGATGATCGCCCGGGTTCCAGGCGGTGGACCGTCCAGCGTACGAGGTCCGCGTGACTCACGGGTCAAGACGGGACACCGTGCCGTCCGAGACGGCGTACCGCGCCCCCGCCAGCGCCTTGGGCACGTCCTCCGGCACCGCCGCCGTCACCAGCACCTGCTCGCCCCCGGCCACCAGCTCCGCCAGCCGGTCCCGGCGCCGGGCGTCCAGCTCCGCGAACACGTCGTCCAGGATCAGCACCGGCTCCCCGCCGTCCGCCTTGAGCAGCTCGTACGAGGCCAGCCGCAGCGCCAGCGCGAACGACCAGGACTCCCCGTGGCTGGCGTAGCCCTTCGCGGGCAGCGGACCCAGCCGCAGGGTCAGCTCGTCGCGGTGCGGGCCGACCAGGGTCAGCCCGCGGGCCACCTCCTGCGGACGGGCCGCCTGCAGCGCCGCCAGCAGCTGCTCCTCGGCCTGCTCCCGGCTGGTGGGCAGCTCGCCCTCGAAGGAGCTGCGGTACTCCAGCAGGGTCTCCCCGCCACCGGGCGCGAGCTGCCCGTACGCCTGCGCCACCAGCGGCTGCAGGGCCGCCACCAGGTGGATCCGGAAGGCCGTCAACTCAGCACCGGCACGCGCCAGATGACCGTCCCAGACCTCCAGGGTGGACAGGTCGGCCGCCTTGCCGCCGCCCGCCCGGCGGGCCGTCGCCGCGGTCTTCAGCAGCGCGTTTCGCTGCTTGAGCACCCGCTCGTAGTCCTGCCGGACCCCGGCCAGCCGGGGCGCCCGGGCGGTCAGCAGCTCGTCCAGGAAGCGCCGGCGCTCCCCCGGGTCGCCCTTCACCAGGGCCAGGTCCTCGGGGGCGAACAGGACCGTCCGCAGCAGGCCCAGCACATCGCGCGGGCGGACGTTGTCGGAGCGGTTGATCCGGGCCCGGTTGGCCTTGCCCGGGGTCAGCTCCAGCTCGACCAGGGTGGTCCGGGCGTCGCGCACGATGCTGGTGCGCACCACCGCCCGCCCGGCGCCCAGGCGCACCAGCGGGGCGTCGGTGGCGACCCGGTGGCTGCCCAGGGTGGCCACGTAGCCGATGGCCTCCACCAGGTTGGTCTTGCCCTGGCCGTTGGGCCCCACGAACGCCGTGACGCCCGGGTCGAGCGGAACCTCGACCCGGGCGTAGGAGCGGAAGTCGGCGAGCGACAGGTGCGCGACATACATGGCTGGGTACTGCGCTCGCCTTCTGCGGGGATGAGCCGACGGCTACTTGGACTCGACCGCGTGGCCGCCGAACTGGTTGCGCAGCGCGGCGATCATCTTCATCTGCGGGGAGTC
>NZ_JAIZ01000500.1 GCF_000710465.2 Kitasatospora sp. MBT63
ACCGCCGCCGTCGCCGCCCGGATCCGGGACCGCTTCGAGATCCCCTTCCCGGTCCGGGTCCTGTTCGACGAACCCACCATCGCCGCGCTGGCCGGCGCCGTCGAGAAGGCGATTGTCGAGGACCTCGGATGACCACCCTGGAACCCCCGGCGACCACCCTGGAACAGCGCCTGGCCGAACGGCTCGCCCGGGCCAGGGCCCGCCGCCCCGGCACCGCCCCCGCCTTCCCGCCCAGGCCCCCCGGCACCGTCCCGCTCTCCGGCGCCCAGCGGCGGCTGTGGTTCCTGCACCGCTGGGACCCCGACAGCGCCGCCTACACCATCCCGGTCGCCTGGCGGCTGCGCGGCCCGCTCGACGTGGCGCGGCTCGCCGGCGCGCTCACCGCCGTCGCCGCCCGGCACGAGATCCTGCGCACCCGCTACCCGCTGCCGGCCGCCGACGGCGGCGAGCCCACCCCCGTCGTCGACGACCCGGCGCCCGTCCCGCTGCCGGTTCGCGAGGTGCCCGACGGCCTCGACGCGGCGCTGCGCCGCGCGGTCGCCGAACCCTTCGCCCTGGACCTGCGCCCGCCGCTGCGCGCCGAACTGCTGCGGCTGGCCCCCGACGACCACGTCCTGGTGGTCTGCCTGCACCACATCGCCGCCGACGGCTGGTCGGTCGGCCTGCTGGCCACCGACCTCGCCGCCGCCTGGCAGCACGGCGGCCCGCTGCCGCCCGCCACCAGCTACGCCGACGTCACCCACGCCCGCCGCCACCTCACCCACGAACGCGAACTCGCCTACTGGCAGCAGCGGCTGGACGGCGCCCCGACCGTCCTCGAGCTGCCCGCCGACCGCCCCCGGCAGGCCGTCGCCGACGACGCCGGCGCCGCCCTGCGCTTCACCCTCGACGAGCCGGCCACCGCGGCCCTGCGCAGCCTGGCCGCCGAGACCCGGTGCACCACCTTCATGGTCCTGCTGGCCGCCTTCCAGACCCTGTGCGCCCGCTACGCCGGGGTGGACGACATCCTGGTCGGCACCCCGGTCGCGGGCCGCGACGAGGTACCCGAGGTGTTCGGCTGCTTCCTGGACACCATCGTGCTGCGCACCCGCTTCCCCGACGGCCTGACCGGCCGCCAACTGCTCGCCGGGGTCAGGGAGTCGGTCCTCGCCGACACCGCCAACAGCGCGCTGCCGTTCGACCGGCTGGTCGGCCGCACCACCCGGCAGGCCGGCCACCACCCGCTGTACCAGGTGCAGTTGGTGGCCACCCACGTCCCCCGGGTACCGCTGCGCCTGGACGGCCTGAACGTCACCCACCAGGACGTCGAACCGCGGACCGCCAAGGTCGACCTCTCGCTGTCCGCCGAGGACCTGGGCGGCCCCACCGTCGAGATCACCGCGATGTACCGCACCGCCCTGTTCGACCGGCCGTCGGTCGAACGCTTCCTGCGGCAGTACGGCGGGCTGCTCACCGCCCTCGCCGCGGACCCCGACGCCCCCGTCGACCGGTTGCCACTCCCCGCCGACGGGAGCGCCACGGCCCGCGCGCCGTGGCAGCCCGTCCACGACACCGTGCTGGACCGCTTCGACCACTGGGTCCGCACCCACCCCGACCGGCCCGCCGTCCACGCCCCCGACGGCACCCTCGACTACGCCGGACTCGACCGGTCCGCCCGCACCCTGGCCGGACGGCTGCACGGCGCCGCAGTCGTCGCCGTCCACGCCACCCCCGGCACCGGCTTCCTCACCGCCGTCCTGGCCTGCTGGCGGGCCGGCGCCGCCTACCTGCCCGTCGACCCCGCCCTGCCCGAGGCCCGGCAGCGCGAACTGCTCACCGCGGCCGGCGCCGCCCTGCTGGTCTCCGGACCCGCCCACGCCCCCGCCGTCCGCCGCACCGGCGCCGACGGCACCCCGCAGCCCGGCCTCGCGTACGTGATGTTCACCTCCGGCTCCACCGGCCGCCCCAAGGGCGTTGCCGTCGGCCACGACAGCCTCGCCGCCTACCTGGCCGCCGTCACCCCGGTGCTCACCCCCGACCCGGCCGCCGCGCCGGCCGCCGAGCAGTACGCCGTCTGCTCCACCCTCGCCGCCGACCTCGGCCACACCATGCTGTTCGGCGCGCTGTGGGCCGGCTCCACCGTCCGGCTGCTCGACCCCGCCCTGGTCGCCGACGCCGACGCGCTCGCCGCCGCCCTCGCCGAACACCCCGTCGACCTGCTCAAACTGGTCCCCTCCCAGCTCGCCGCACTGCTCACCGCCGACCGGCCGGCCGACCTGCTGCCCCGGCGCTGCCTGGTGCTCGGCGGCGAGGCGGCCGGCTGGGAGCTGGTCGACCGGGCCGCCGCCCTGCGCCCCGGCCTGCGGATCGTCAACCACTACGGGCCCACCGAGACCACCGTCGGGGTCCTCACCCACGTGCTCTCGGACCACCCCGCGGCCGACCGGCCCCCCGCGCCGCCGCTCGGCCGCCCGCTGCCGCACGTCGAGGCGCTGATCCTGGACCGCCACGGCCGGCCCGTCCCACCCGGCGCCGTCGGCGAGCTGTGGATCGGCGGCCCCGCCGTCGCCCGCGGCTACCTCGACGACCCCGGGCGGACCGCCGAACGCTTCACCACCGACCCGGACACCGGCACCCGCCGGTACCGCACCGGCGACCGGGTCCGGCTGCGCGCCGACGACACCGTGGAGTTCCTCGGCCGCGCCGACCGCCAGGTCAAGATCCGCGGCTACCGGGTCGAACCCGGCGAGGTCGAGGCCGCCCTGCGCGCCGAGCCCGGCATCACCGACGCCGCCGTACTCGCCGCCGACGGCCGGCTGACCGCCTACCTGGTCGCCGACGCCCCGGCGGCCCTGGACGGCCTCGCCGACCGGCTCGCCGCCCGGCTGCCCGCCCACCTCGTCCCCGCCGCACTCGTCCCGCTCGACGCCCTGCCG
>NZ_JAIZ01000501.1 GCF_000710465.2 Kitasatospora sp. MBT63
TGGCCGGCGAGGGCACGTCGCCCACCAGCACGATCCGGTCCCGCTCCGAGCGGGCCTTCGGGTCCGGCACCGGTACGGCGGAGAGCAGCGCCTGGGTGTAGGGGTGGGTGGCGTGCTCGTAGATCTCGGCGTCGGACCCGACCTCCACGATCTTCCCGAGGTACATCACGCCGACCCGGTCGGAGATGTGCCGGACGATCGAGAGGTCGTGCGCGATGAACATGTA
>NZ_JAIZ01000502.1:0-19011 GCF_000710465.2 Kitasatospora sp. MBT63
CCGGGGCGCGGCTGGTGGGCGGCTGCTGCCGGGTCGGTGAGCGGGAGATCGCCGCGCTGGCCGGTGCCGTCCGGGCGTTGTGATCGGAAAGGTGCACGCACGGCCTGCGGACTGGCACACTCATGGCGGTACTCTTGCGGTCGACATTGTCGACCGTCTGTCAGCGGAGGTAGCGGATGCCCGGCCCGATCCAGTCGCTCTCCCGGGCCGCCGCGATACTGCGCCTGTTGGCCGGCGGCGAGCGCCGCCTGGGCCTGTCCGAGGTGGCCACGGCGCTGGACCTGGCCAAGGGGACGGCCCACGGGATCCTGCGCACCCTCCAGCAGGAGGGGTTCGTCGAGCAGGACGCGGAGAGCGGCAAGTACCAGCTGGGCGCCGAGCTGCTGCGGCTCGGCCAGAGCTACCTCGACGTGCACGAGCTGCGCGCCCGGGCGCTGGTGTGGGCCGACGACCTGGCCCGGGCGTCCGGTGAGACGGTCTACCTGGGGGTGCTGCACCAGCGCGGCGTGCTGATCGTGCACCACGTCTTCCGGCCGGACGACACCCGGCAGGTGCTGGAGGTCGGCTCGATGCAGCCACTGCACAGCACGGCGCTGGGCAAGGTGCTGCTGGCGTACGACCCGGTGGCCCGCGGTGAGCTGGGCGAGGAGCCGCTGGAGGCGTACACGCTGCGCACCCTGACCGATCCGGCGGACGTGGACGCGGAGTGCGCGCTGATCCGCGAGCGCGGGTGGTCGGACTCGGTGGAGGAGACCTGGGAGGGGGTGGCCTCGATCGGTGCGCTGATCCAGGACCGCCGGCGCAACCCGGTGGGTGCGGTGTGCATCTCGGGTGCGGTCGAGACGGTCTGTGAGGACGGTTTCGTGAAGCCCTCGCTGGTCGCCTCGGTGCGCAGCGCGGCCCGGGCGATCTCGCGTGACCTGGGGGCCGGCCGCTTCTGAGCACCGCTTCCCGGCATGCCGCCATGGCGTGGACGGGCCCGTCGGGCCGGTCCGCGCCATGGCTTTTTCGCGTCCGGGGCGGGTGGTGCGCGGGTGGTGAGTCACAGGTGCATAACCCGGCCTTGACGCAGGGGTGGCCGGAAGGAGAAGCTTCCGCATGTCGGTCGACAATGTCGAACGGCGGTTGGACAAGACCGCGACCCCCAGCGCTCACCCGCTCAGTGGTCGGTCCAGCAGCTCACCGGTACGACATCCCCGGGACGGGATGTGTACCGCTCCCCCACCCCCTGCACCCCCTGCTCCGGACCATTCGGACATAGGAGCCAGGCAGACGAAGGAGTCTGTGTGTCCGCGTTCTCCAACGGCGACATCTTTGTCGGCGAGACCCTCGGTACCGCCGCCCTGATACTCCTGGGCGGTGGCGTCTGCGCCGCTGTCACCCTCAAGAAGTCCAAGGCGATCAACGCCGGCTGGCTCGCGATCACCTTCGGGTGGGGCTTCGCGGTCCTGATCGCCGCCTACATGTCCGCCCCGAAGTCCGGTGCCCACCTGAACCCGGCCGTGACCCTGGCACTCGCGGTCAAGAGCGGCGAGTGGGGCCAGGTGCCGGTCTACCTCGGCTCGCAGCTGCTCGGCGCGATGATCGGCGCGGTGCTGGTCTGGCTCACCTACCTCGGCCAGTTCCAGGCCAACGAGGAGCCGACGCTCGGCATCTTCTCCACCGGCCCGGAGATCCGGAACCCGGTCCAGAACCTGATCACCGAGGTCATCGGCACCTTCGTGCTCTGCTTCGCGATCCTCACCCAGGGCCTCACCACCGGCCTCGCCGCCTCCGGCACCGGGATCCTGATCGTCGCGCTCACCGTGGTCGGCATCGGCCTCTCGCTCGGCGGCCCGACCGGCTACGCCATCAACCCGGTCCGCGACCTCGGCCCGCGCATCGTCCACGCGCTGCTGCCGATCCCCCACAAGGGCGGCTCCGACTGGTCGTACTCCTGGATCCCGGTGGTCGGCCCGGTCGTCGGCGGCCTGCTGGCCGGCGGCGTCTACAACCTGGTCTTCTGACCCCGGTTTGCGCCACGCCTGAGCACGGGGACTGACCCAGCGTCAGTCCCGCCCACCCCGAACCCTCACCCCGAGCCGAGGACCTCATGACCACTGGCAACTACATCGCCGCGATCGACCAGGGCACCACCTCCAGCCGCTGCATCATCTTCGGCGCCGACGGCCGGATCGTCGCCGTCGACCAGCAGGAGCACTCGCAGATCTTCCCGCAGCCCGGCTGGGTCGAGCACGACGCCGCCGAGATCTGGACCCGGGTCCAGTCGGTGGTCCGCGGCGCGCTGGAGAAGGCCGGGCTGACCAAGGACGACATCCGCGCGATCGGCATCACCAACCAGCGCGAGACCACCGTCCTGTGGGACAAGAACACCGGCGAGCCGGTCCACAACGCGCTGGTCTGGCAGGACACCCGCACCGAGGGGCTCTGCCGCGAGCTCGGCCGCAACGTCGGCCAGGACCGCTTCCGCCGCGAGACCGGCCTGCCGCTGGCCAGCTACTTCGCCGGCCCGAAGATCCGCTGGCTGCTGGACAACGTCGAGGGGCTGCGGGAGCGCGCCGAGGCCGGGGACATCCTGTTCGGCACCATGGACACCTGGGTGATCTGGAACCTCACCGGCGGCGTCGACGGCGGCAAGCACATCACCGATGTGACCAACGCCAGCCGCACCATGCTGATGAACCTCTCCACCCTCGCCTGGGACGAGAAGATCGCCGAGTCGATGGGCGTGCCGCTGTCCGTCCTGCCGGAGATCCGCTCCTCTGCCGAGGTCTACGGCGAGGCCGTCGGCGACCTGGCGGGCGTCCCGGTCGCCTCCGCGCTCGGCGACCAGCAGGCCGCGCTGTTCGGCCAGACCTGCTTCAGCGAGGGCGAGGCCAAGTCCACCTACGGCACCGGCACCTTCCTGCTGCTGAACACCGGCGAGAAGATCGTCAACTCGTACCACGGCCTGCTCACCACGGTCGGCTACCGGATCGGCGACCAGGCCCCGGTGTACGCCCTGGAGGGCTCCATCGCGGTCACCGGCTCGCTGGTGCAGTGGCTGCGCGACCAGCTCGGCATCATCTCCACCGCCGCCGAGATCGAGACCCTGGCCTCGACCGTCGAGGACAACGGCGGCGCCTACTTCGTCCCGGCCTTCTCCGGCCTGTTCGCCCCGTACTGGCGCTCCGACGCCCGCGGCGTGATCGCCGGCCTCACCCGGTACGTCACCAAGGGCCACCTGGCCCGGGCCGTGCTGGAGGCCACCGCCTGGCAGACCCGCGAGGTCGTCGACGCCATGCAGAAGGACTCCGGCGTCGAACTCACCGCCCTCAAGGTCGACGGCGGCATGACCTCCAACAACCTGCTGATGCAGAACATCGCCGACGTCCTCGACGCCCCCGTCGAGCGCCCGTACGTCGCCGAGACCACCGCCCTGGGCGCGGCCTACGCGGCCGGCCTCGCGGTCGGCTTCTGGCCCGACCTGGACACCCTGCGGGCCAACTGGCACCGCGCCGCCGAGTGGACCCCCCGCATGGACGAGGCCACCCGGGAGCGGGAGTACAAGAAGTGGCTCAAGGCCGTGGAGCGCACCATGGGCTGGGTGGAGGAGGACGAGCAGAACTGACCGGGCAGCCGGCCGGGGCCAAGGCCCCGGCCGGTCGTTCCGCGTTCCGAGACCGGCCCGCCGCACGGGGCCGGGACCCGGCCTGCAGCACCAGGCCGAACCGCACAACGAGAGGAGAAACGGCGCCGCCCGACCACGCGCCGCCGTAACCACACCATGGCAACCATCCCGACCCTGGGCGCCGAGCGCTTCGCCGGCCGTACCGCCTCCCGAGCCGAGACCCGCGAGCTGCTGGGCAAGGCCACCTACGACCTGCTGGTGATCGGCGGCGGCATCCTCGGCACCGCCACCGCGTGGACCGCCGCCCAGGCCGGCCTGAAGGTCGCCATGGTCGACGCCGGCGACTTCGCCGGTGCCACCTCCAGCGCCTCCTCCAAGCTCGTCCACGGCGGCCTGCGCTACCTGCAGACCGGCGCGGTCAAGCTGGTCGCCGAGAACCACAAGGAGCGCCGGGCGCTCGCCACCGACGTCGCCCCGCACCTGGTCAACCCGCTGACCTTCTTCGTCCCGGTCTACAAGGGCGGCCCGCACAGCGCCCCCAAGCTCGGCGCCGGCGTCTTCCTGTACTCCGCGCTCTCCGCCTTCCGGGACGGCATGGGCCGGGTCTCCACCGCCGCGCACGCCGCCCAGCAGGTGCCCGCCCTGCGCACCGAGGGCCTGCAGGCCGTCGCGGTCTACGGCGACCACCAGATGAACGACTCCCGGGTCGCCGTGATGACCGTCCGCGCCGCCGTCGAGGCCGGCGCCGTCGCGCTCAACCACGCCGAGGTCACCGGCCTGCGCTTCACCGGCACCCGGGTCACCGGCGCCGAGCTGAAGGACCGCCTGGACGGCACCGAGTTCGGCGTCAGCGCCCGCCTGGTGCTCAACGCCACCGGCCCGTGGGTCGACCACCTGCGCAAGATGGAGGACGCCGGCGCAGCGCCGTCGATCCGCCTCTCCAAGGGCGCCCACGTGGTCGTCAAGCGCCGCACCCCGTGGCGCGCCGCGCTGACCATCCCGATCGACAAGTACCGCGTCTCCTTCGCCATCCCGTGGGAGGACCACGTCCTGCTCGGCACCACGGACGAGGAGTACACCGGCGACCCGATGGACGTCCGCGCCACCGACGCCGACATCGACCAGATCATGGACGAGGCCGGCCACGCGATCCGCGACGAGCACCTCGACCGCGACCTGATCACCTACTCCTTCGCCGGCCTGCGGGTGCTGCCCGGCGGACCCGGCGACACCGCCGCCGCCAAGCGCGAGACCGTGGTCACCGAGGGCCGCGGCGGCATGCTGTCGGTGGCCGGCGGCAAGTGGACCACCTACCGGCACATCGGCCGCGCCGTGCTGGAGAAGCTCAAGCACGTGCCCGGCACCGGCTTCGCCGAGGACGTCTCGCCGTTCCCCGCCACCGTGCCGCTGCCCGGGGTCGGCGCGCCGAACGCCGTCGCGCACCGCCTGCTGATGGACCGCGAGCCGGGCTCCCGGATGGAGCCGCTGGTGGCCAAGCACCTGGCCAGCCACTACGGCACCCTGTCCTTCGACATCGCCCGCCTGATCGCGGACAACCCGGAGCTCGGCAGGCCGATCCACGCCGACGGGCCGGACGTGTGGGCCCAGGTCGCGTACGCCGCCGACAGCGAGTGGGCGTACACCGTGGACGACGTGCTGCGCCGCCGCACCACCATGACCGTGCGCGGGCTGGACACCCCGGAGATCCGCGCCGAGGTCGAGGCCTTCCTGGCCAAGCGCCAGCAGGGCTGACGGCCGGAAGGGCCGAAGCGGCCGGAGCCGCCCCGCGGGAGATCCCGCGGGGCGGCTCCGCCGTTTCCGGGCGGCGGTGGCACCGGGCCGGCCCCGGGTCGGGGGTGGGGGGCTCAGGAGCGGCGGTGGGTGCCGCGGCGGTGGTGGGCGGCGAAGAGCGCCCCGCCGAGGGGGATCAGGCCGGTGCCGGCGGTCAGGCCGGTCCGGGTACGGACCTTCGGGCGGCCTCGGCCGGGAGGGGCCGTGCGTATGCCACCCGCGGCCGGGTGCGCCGCCCGTCCGGGGCGAGTGTCGTTGCGTCCGCGGCGGCCGTGCGCTGGTCTACTGGCTGCATGTCCCACGTCACGTTCCTTCTCGTGATGGTGATCATCACAGCTCTGGCGTTCGACTTCACCAACGGCTTCCACGACACCGCGAACGCCATGGCGACCTCGATCGCCACCGGCGCACTCCCGCCACGGGTGGCGGTGCTGGTGAGCGCGGTGCTCAACGTGGTCGGCGCGCTCCTGTCGACGGCGGTCGCCAAGACCATCTCCGGGGGCATCGTCGACGACGGCCTGGTCACACTGGGGATGATCTTCGCGGGGCTGGTCGGCGCGATCCTCTGGAACCTGTTCACCTGGCTGCTCGGGCTCCCCTCGAGCTCCTCGCACGCGCTGATCGGCGGGCTGGTCGGCGCCGCCTGGGTCGGCGCCGGGCAGAAGGCCGTGAACTTCGACGAGGTGCTGGAGAAGATCATCATCCCGGCGTTCGCCGCGCCGGTGGTGGCGGGGATCGCCGCGGCGCTGGCCACCTACCTGGCCTACCGGCTCAGCGGACGGGCCGACGAGGAGTCGGTCACCAAGGGCTTCCGGTCCGGGCAGATCGGCTCGGCCTCGCTGGTATCGCTGGCCCACGGCACCAACGACGCCCAGAAGACCATGGGCGTGATCACCCTCAGCCTGATCTCCGCCGGTGCGCTGTCGACCGGCGCCGGGCCGCCGACCTGGGTGATCCTCACCTCGGGCCTGGCGATCGGCCTGGGGACCTACCTCGGCGGCTGGCGCATCATCAGGACGCTCGGCCGGGGGCTCGCGGACATCCACTCGCCCCAGGGCTTCTCCGCCGAGACCGCCTCCGCGACGGTCATCCTGAGCTCCGCCCACCTCGGGTTCGCGCTCTCCACCACCCAGGTCTGCAGCGGCAGCATCATCGGCTCCGGGCTCGGCCGCCGCGGGTCGGAGGTCCGCTGGTCGACGGCCGGCCGGATGGTGATCGCCTGGCTGGTGACGCTGCCCGCGGCCGGCCTGGTCGGCGGCGCCGCCTCCGCGGTCGTGGTGCACGGCGGTACGGCCGGCACGGTGGTGGTGGCGGTGGTCGCCGTGGCCGCGGCCGGGGTGATCTACCTGCTGTCCCGGCGCAGCCCGGTCACCGCCGACAACGTCAACGACTCCCGGACCGTGACGGTCAACCCGCAGCCCGCGGCCGCGGGCAGCTGAGCCGGAAGGAGGCACCGTGGCAGTGCACTGGAGCGCGCTGGGCGAGGTGACCGCCGTCAGCATCGGCGCGACGGTGGCGGTCGCGGTGGTGTTCACCCTGGGGGTGCGGTCGACGCTGGCCTACCAGGACGCCAAGGACGGCGGCCGGACCTCGGCCGCCGCCCTGGCGGGGGCCGCGCTGTGCTTCCTGGCCTGCGCGGCCGCCGTGGCCTACGGGCTGTATCTGATCATCCCGCAGTTCCACGACTGACCCGGCCGGACGGTCCGCCGCCTGACGCGGCCCTAGACGATCAGGCTGAGCGGCATGATCAGGGCGATGGCGACCACCGAGATCACCGTCTCCATCACCGACCAGGACTTGACCGTCTGGCCGACCGTCATCCCGAAGTACTCCTTGACCAGCCAGAAGCCGGCGTCGTTGACGTGCGAGAAGAACAGCGAGCCGGCGCCGATGGCGAGCACCAGCAGGGCCGCGTGGGTGCTGGACATCCCGGCGGCGAGCGGCGCGACGATGCCGGCGGCGGTGATGGTGGCCACCGTGGCGGAGCCGGTGGCCAGCCGGATCAGGACGGCGATCAGCCAGCCGAGCAGCAGGGCGGAGACGTGCCAGCGGCCGGCCCACTGGCTGACCGCCTCGCCGACCCCGACGTCGATCAGGGTCTGCTTGAAGCCGCCGCCCGCGCCGACGATGAAGACGATGCCGGCGATCGGCGCCAGCGACCCCGCCACGGTGGCGGAGATCCGGGCCTTGTCGAAGCCGGCGGCCCGGCCGAGGGTGACCATGCCGAGCAGGGTCGCGGCGAGCAGGGCGACCAGCGGGGAGCCGATGAAGTCGAAGATCCGCTGCGCGGTCGCCTTCGGGTCGTCGACCACCACGTCGACCAGGGCCTTGCCGAGCATCAGGGCGACCGGCAGCAGGATGGTGGCCAGGACGGCGCCGAACCGGGGTGTGTGCTCGGGGCGTTCGGCCTCGGCGGGGGCCTGGGGGGCGGGCACCTCCAGCGGCCCGACCCAGCGTTCGGCGACGCGGGCGAACAGCGGCCCGGCGACCACCAGGG
The DNA here is from genome assembly GCF_000710465.2 of Kitasatospora sp. MBT63. Taxonomy (GTDB): domain Bacteria; phylum Actinomycetota; class Actinomycetes; order Streptomycetales; family Streptomycetaceae; genus Kitasatospora. Next base: position 7,899 of record NZ_JAIZ01000502.1, read on the forward strand.
TGGGGACGGCGATCAGCAGGCCGAGCGCCAGGGTGATGCCGAGGTCGGCCTTGAGCGCGTCGACGGCGACCAGCGGGCCGGGGTGCGGGGGTACCAGGCCGTGCAGGACGGACAGGCCGGCCAGCGCGGGGATGCCGATCCGCAGCAGCGGGACGTTGCCGCGCCGCGCGACCAGCAGCACGATCGGCACCAGCAGCACCACGCCGACCTCGAAGAACAGCGGCAGGCCGAGCACCGCCGCGATCAGGGCCATCGCCCAGGGCAGCGCCCGGCGGCCGGAGCGGGCGAGCACGGTGTCCGCGATGATGTTGGCCCCGCCGGAGTCGGCGAGCAGCTTGCCGAGCATCGCGCCGAGGCCGATCAGCAGGCCGACGCCGCTGACGGTGGCGCCGAAGCCGGTGGCGAAGCTGCTGGTCAGCTTGTCGAAGGGGGCGCCGGCCACGGCGGCCAGCAGGCCCGAGCCGAGGGTCAGGGCGAGGAACGGGTGCAGCTTCAGCTTGGTGATCAGCAGCACGATGGCGGCGATGCTGAGCAGCACCGCGATCAGCAGCGTGGTGTCGTCGCCGGTGTGGGGCAAGGCCGGTGGGGCGGCCGCGAGCAGCGCTCTGGTGGTCACGCGAGGTCTCCATTGACGGGCCGCACCAGCTGTGCGGCCATCTCGGCGAGGTCGTAGGGGGCGGGGCCGACGTCCAGGACGGCGCCGCGCTCGTCGGGTCCGAGCGGCTCCAGGGCGGCGTACTGGGAGTCGAGCAGCGAGGCCGGCATGAAGTGGCCGCTGCGGTGGGCGAGGCGGTCCTCGACCAGGCGGTGGTCGCCGCTGAGGTGGAGGAAGAACGCGTCGGGGCAGTGGGCGCGCAGGGTGTCGCGGTAGCGGCGTTTGAGCGCGGAACAGGTGACCACTCCCCCGGTCCCGGCGGCCCGGCGTTCGCCGAGCCAGCCGCCCAGGGCGGTCAGCCAGGGCTGCCGGTCCCGGTCGTCCAGCGGGATGCCGGCCGACATCTTGGCGATGTTGGCCGCCGGGTGGAAGTCGTCGGCCTCCGCGTGGGGCAGGTGGAGGAGGTCGGCCAGCAGCTCGGCGACGGTGGTCTTGCCGACGCCTGAGACGCCCATGACGACGATCACGGGCGGCCGGTTCTCGACGGTGAGAGCCATGGGGTGGTGCTCCTGTTCTGCCTGTTCCGCGGGCAACTGTGACGCAAAGGTATGACTTATTCAAGGGGATGAAACTTAATCGTCATACTTTTACTGGCCGGCGGTGCCGCGGCACTAGGCTGGCCCGATGGAGATCCAGGGCCTGCCGGGCCGACTGCTCGCGGACCTCGGTCCGGCCATCGCCTCGGGGGAGCTCCCGGCCGGTACGGTGCTGCGCGCGGAGGAGCTGGAGGAGCGCTACGGCGTCTCGCGCACGGTGGTCCGGGAGGCGGTGCGGATCCTGGAGTCGATGCGGATGGTCGAGTCCCGGCGGCGGGTCGGCTCGACGGTGCTGCCGCAGCGCGACTGGGACGTCTTCGACCCGCTGGTGATCCGCTGGCGGCTGGCGGGGAGCGGCCGGGCCGCCCAACTGCGTTCGCTCGGCTCACTGCGGGTCGCGGTCGAACCGGCCGCGGCCGCGCTGGCGGCCCGTCAGGCCGGGGACGACGACCGGCGGGAGCTGAGCGCGCTGGCCGTCGAACTGACCGTCAGCGCCCGCGCCGCCGACCTGGAGACCTTCCTGCGACACGACATCGCCTTCCACTCGGCGGTGCTGCGGGCCAGCGGGAACGAGATGTTCGCCCACCTGGGCGACACCGTCGGCGCGGTGCTGACCGGCCGGACCGAGCACCACCTGATGCCGCACCAGCCGCGCGAGTACGCGGTGCGGCTGCACCGGGAGGTCGCGGAGGCGATCTGCGCCGGCGATCCGGAATCGGCCGAACGGGCGATGCGCACCATCGTGTTGGGGGCGCTGGAGGAGTTGGACGCGACCCTGGACTGAGCCGGGCGCCCGCCGGACGGGTGGAATGATCCGGTGCGCAGGGGGCAGGCTGGGCCGTGGACGCGCCACCGTCGGTCGTACCGGCGCGCGCCATGCGCCCGCGCGCCCTGCGCGGCGCCAGCCTTGGGGGGTTGCCGAATGTCCGCCGCACGCCGCCGACTCCCGGACGAGGTGCGGTCCGCCGCCGTCCGGGCCGTGCTCTGCGTCGCCTTCACCCTGGTGGCACTGATGGTGGCGGTCCTCGCCTCGTACGCCCGCAGCGGTCTGCTGACGCCCGCCCTGCTGGGCATGGCGCTCGGGGTGTTCGGCTGCGCCTGGTGCCTGCTGGAGATCGTGATCGCCCGTCAGGTCGCCGCCCAGCGGGCGCACGGGCCGCACGCCCAGTCGCCGCTGGCCGGCAGCCGGGAGAAGGCGCGAAGGCGCCCGGCGGTGGACGGCCGCCGGGCGCCTTCGCGGGGCTGACGGGCCCCGGGGCCCGCCCCGGGGTCAGCCGCGGCTGCCGACGGCGAAGCCGTACTGCCGGGGCCAGCGGCGCTCGGCGCCCAGGGCGCGGGCGGCGTCGTGCGCCCAGTACGGGTTGCGCAGCAGTTCGCGGCCGAGCATCACGGCGTCGGCGTGACCGTCGCGCAGGATCCGCTCGGCCTGCTCGGGCTCGGTGATCAGGCCGACGGCGCTGACCGGCAGCCCGGCCGCGGCCCGGATCCCGGCCGCGAAGGGCACCTGGTAGCCGGGGCCGGTGGTGATCTCGGCGTGCGGGGCGAGGCCGCCGCTGGAGACGTCGACCAGGTCGGCGCCGGCGGCGGCGAGCTCCTTGGCCAGCAGGACGCTCTCCTCCAGGGTCCAACTGGGCTCGCCGGGCAGCCAGTCGGTGGCGGACACCCGGAAGAACACCGGCAGCTCCTGCGGCCAGACGGCGCGCACCGCGGCGGTCACCTCCAGGGCGAGCCGGGCCCGCCCGGCGAAGGAGCCGCCGTAGCCGTCGGTGCGGTGGTTGGCCGCCGGGGACAGGAAGGAGTGGATCAGGTAGCCGTGCGCGCCGTGCACCTCGGCCACCCGGAAACCGGCGGCCAGCGCGCGCTCGGCGGCCCGGGCGAAGGACCGGACCACCTCGGCGATCTCCTCGACGGTCAGCTCGTGCGGCAGCGGGTGGTCGGCGAAGGCGAGCAGGGACGGGCCGACCGGCTGCCAGCCGCCCTCGGCGGCGTCGAGCGGCGTGCCGCCGAGCCACGGCTGCCGGGAGCCCGCCTTCCGGCCGGCGTGGGCGAGCTGGATCGCCGGGACCGCGCCGTGGCCGGCGATCAGGGCGGCGACCCGGGCCAGCGCCTGCTGCTGCCGGTCGTTCCACAGCCCGAGGTCGTACGGGGAGATCCGGCCCTCGGGGCTCACGCCGGTGGCCTCGACCATCACCAGTCCGGTGCCGCCGGCGGCGCGGGAGCCGAGGTGGGCCAGGTGGAAGTCGGTGGCCACGCCCTCCTCGGGCCCCTCGGGGGCGGCGGAGTACATGCACATCGGCGACATCCAGACCCGGTTGGGAATGGTCAGCGAGCGCAGGGTGAGCGGCTCGAACAGGGCACTCATGCGGGTCCTCCGGAAGGCGGCGGGGTCACGGTGACGTTCGTACGATAGCCGCCGTACTACGAGAACTGTCAAACTACGAGAACTGTCAAACTACGAGAACTCTCGTACCATGAGGTGTGCACCAGACCACAGCGGAGACAGCGCCCGGGGCGGCGGAGGCGTGCACCACCCTGCCCGAGCCCGGCACCGACGAGATCCGGCTGGAGTGCGTGCTGCACGCGCTCGCCGACCCGGTCCGGCTGCGGATCGTGGCCGAGCTGGCCGCGCCGGGGGCCGCGCTGAACTGCCTCGCCATCGACCTGCCGGTGACCAAGTCCACCAGCACCCACCACTTCCGGGTGCTGCGCGAGGCCGGCGTGATCCGGCAGTGGCGCAAGGGCACCTCGAAGATGAACGCGCTGCGCCGGGACGACCTGGCCCGGCTGTACCCCGGCCTGCTGGAGAGCGTGGTCGCCGCCCTGGCCGCGCAGCGCGACGCCGCCCGGCCCTGAGGGGCCGGACGGTCAGTCCTCCCGACCCTCCTCGGCGGTGTGCGGGAGGTCGATGCCGTTGCGGGCGGCGATCCGCAGCAGGGCGGTGATCCGGCCCCGGTAGGCCTCCACCCCGTCCTCGTCCCCCTCGGCCCGCGCCTGCTCCAGCGCCCGGCGGGCCGATGCCAGCTGCTCGCGAAGCTCCACGCCGAAGTTCTCTGTCACGGCCGCCCTCCGGTGCCGATGTGGACGAAGACCCTCTGCTCGGGGAAGTTCCGCCCGGGCGTCCAGCATGGACGAATGCCGACAAATCATCAACCAGCTGCCGGTCCGACCTGCGCCACGCCCACGATGGAGTGATCCCTCCGCCGCGCGTCGGCCGCACCGGCCTCGCCGCGGGCCCGCCCGCGCCGGGCGCAACGCGCCCGTCACCGGAGTTGTCCGGGTGTTCATCCTTGATCGACAGATGGTCTATACCAATCCGGTAGCCTGACCTCGAGACGTCCCAATTCGACGGCTGTGGGGGCCCTATGACTGCCGATCACCTACCGGCGCCACCGACCGACCGCGAGCTCTACTGGTACTTCGGCCCACAGCGCCGCTGGGTACCGATCTGCTCCTCGCTCGCCTTCGTCTGCTCCGCGCTGACCATGGTGTCCTTCTCGCTGCGCACCGCCGCGCTCTGGCCGTTCCTGGCCGTGCTCGCGCTCAACCTGGTCGCCCTGGTGCTGTCCTGCGTCAACGGGCTGCGCGGGCGCCGCTTCACCCGCCGCTCGCACGAACTGCTGCTGGCCGCCTGGCGGCCCGCCACCGCCCCGGCCGTTGACCTCTACCTGCCGACCTGCGGCGAACCGCTGCCGGTGCTCGCCAACGCCTACCGCGCGGTCGCCGGCCTGCGCTGGCCCGGTGCGCTGACCGTCTGGGTGCTCGACGACGCGGACCGCCCCGAGGTGGCCGGCCTGGCCCGCGCCCACGGCTACCGGTACGTGGTGCGGCCCGACCGCGGCCACCTGAAGAAGGCCGGCAACCTCAACCACGCGCTCGGCCTCGGCGACGGCGAGTTCATCGCCATCCTGGACGCCGACTTCGCCCCCCGGCCCGACTTCCTGCACCACCTGGTGCCGTACCTGGCCGACCCCGGGGTCGGTATCGTGCAGAGCCCGCAGTGCTTCGACACCGACCCCTCGATGGGCTGGATCGAACGCGCCGCCGGGGCCGCCCAGGAGTGGTTCTTCCGCTGGATCCAGCCCTCCCGCGACGCCAGCGACGCGGCGATCTGCTGCGGCAGCAACGCCGTCTACCGGCGCGCCGCGATCGAGGCCGCCGGCGGCTTCGCCCGGCTCGACCACAGCGAGGACATGTACACCGGCCTCGCCCTGCACGGGCGCGGCTACCGCACCGTGTACGTGCCGGTGCTGGTCGCCAAGGGCACCTCCCCGGCGGGCCTCGCCCCCTTCGTCAACCAGCAGTACCGCTGGGCGATGGGCAACCTGCACCTGCTCGGCGGCTCCGAGCTGGCCCGGCTGGGACTGCCCTGGCGGATGCGGCTGTGCTACTACGAGGGCGTGGTCGGCTACCTGACCATGTTCGTCAACATCCTCACCGCCCCGCTGCCACCGCTGGTGATGCTGTTCTGGTTCCCCGGCCAGGTCCGGGCCTGGTACGCGCTGCCGCTGATCTCGCTGCTGTGGCTGTGGCACGTGCTGCTGCCCCGGGTCAGCCGGACCCGCTGGCGGATCGAGGTGATCCGGGCCAACACCCTGATGGCCTTCGCGGCCGGCGCCGCCCTGCTGCACACCCTGCGCGGGCGCAGCGCCGCCTGGGTACCCACCGGAGCGGGCCGGACCCGCCCCGGCGGGATGGCCCGGCGGGTGGTGCTGGTGACCATGCTCTGGACGGCCGGCGTCCTCGCGGCCACCGCCGTCGGCCTCGCCCTCGCCGTCGCCGCGTACGGCTGGTGGCCGACCTGGGGCCTCGGCCTGTACCTGCTGGTCCAGGCCCAGATCGGGCTGCCGCTGGTCCGCGACCTCGCCGTCGAACTGCGCGGCACGCAGCGCCCCGGCCGCGCCCGGCCCTCGATGCGCCCGCGCCGCTGGCCCGAGGCGCTGGCCGTGACCAGCTCGCTCGCCCTGACCGCACTGCTCGCCTCCGGCTGGGTGGCGCCGATGCTGCCCTGGCTGGGCTGAAAGGTCGTCACACCCGTGTCCGTCAGCGCTGACCCCGACCAGCGGCCCGACCAGCGGCCCGACCAGCAGACCGACCCGCTCACCGTGCTCACCCCGCGGCCCGCCCCCGGCGAACGCCGCTTCCGCCCCGACCTGGAGGGGCTGCGCGCCGTCGCGGTCCTCGCCGTCCTCGGCTTCCACGCCGCCGTCCCCGGCCTGGCCGGCGGGTTCGTCGGCGTCGACGTCTTCTTCGTCCTGTCCGGCTACCTGATCACCGGCCTGCTGGTCCGGGAGGCCGCCGCCCACGGCCGGATCCACCTCGCCGAGTTCTTCTCCCGCCGGGCCCGCCGCCTGCTGCCGTCCGCCGCCCTCGTGCTGGCGGTGGTGGCGGTCGCCGGTGCCTGGCTGACCGTGCCGCTGCGCCGTACCGACCTGGAGCACGACGTGCTGGCGGCCGCCCTGTCGGTCGCCAACTGGCGCTTCATCGGCCTGCAGACCGACTACCTGGCCGCCGGGCGGGACCAGAGCCCGCTGCTGCACTTCTGGTCGCTGGCGGTGGAGGAGCAGTTCTACCTGGCGTGGGCGCCGCTGGTGGCCCTGGTGGTGCTGGTGACCGCCCGCCGCCGGCGGGCGCGGACACCGGTGCTCGGCCCGGTCCTGGGCGCCGTGACCGCTGGCCTGACCGCCGCCTCGTTCGCGCTGGCGCTGCACTGGACCGCCGGTTCGGTCTCCCTCGCCTACCTCGGCACCCCGTCCCGGGCCTGGCAGTTCGGGGCCGGCGCGCTGCTCGCGGTCGCGCCCTGGCACCGGCTGCGCGGGCCGCGCGCGGCCCGTGAACTGCTCGGCTGGGCCGGACTGGCCGCGATCGGCTGGTCCGTGCTGGGCTTCGACGCCGCCACCGCGTACCCGGGATGGGCCGCGCTGCTGCCCACGGCCGGCACGGCGGCGGTGATCCTGGCCGGGACCGCCGACCGGGACGGCCGCGGCCCGCACACCGTCGGGCGGCTGCTCGGCACCCGGGCGCCGCGGGCGCTCGGCCGGCTCTCGTACAACCTCTACCTGTGGCACTGGCCGGTGCTGGTGCTCGCCGAGGCCCGCTTCGGCGTGCTCGGCCGGCCCGTGCGGACGCTGCTGACCTGCGCCGCCGCGCTGCCCGCGTATGCGGCGATGCGCTGGGTGGAGCGGCCGCTGCGGCGCAGCCGGGTGGTGGCGGAGCTGCCCAGGCGCGGGCTGTCGCTGGGCCTGACGGCCGTGGTGCTGCCGGTGGTGCTGGCGCTGGTGGTGGGGACCGGGACGCTGCGGGTGCTCGGCCCGGCCGGACCGGTGGACCTGGCCGGGCTGGCCGCCGGGAATCCCGACGGAACGTCACTGCTGCTGCCGGGCGGGGCCACCCGCGGCCCGGTGGTGCCCAACCCGGTGCAGGCCCGGCAGGACTTCCCGCCGGACGGTGCCTGCGAGGTGCCGCCGGCCGCCGTCACCAGCCCGGACTGCCGGTTCGGCGACCCGGCCGCGGCCGACCGGATCGTGCTGCTCGGCGACTCGCACGCCGGGCAGTGGTTCTCCCCGCTGCTCGGCATCGCGGCGCAGCGGCACTGGGCGCTGGAGGAGCTCGTCAAGCAGGGCTGCCCGCTGCCGCAGGTGCCGGTGGTCAACCCGCAGCTCGGCCGCGTCTACCAGGAGTGCGACCAGTGGCGGTCGGCCGCGCTGGAGCGGCTGCGCGGCGGGCCGAAGCCGACGCTGATCGTGGTCGCCTCGCTGAACCGCTACACCGCGGACCGCGAGCAGTTGCTGCGCGGCTGGCAGCAGACCCTGGATCCGCTGCGGGCGCTCGGCGTGCCGATCGTCTACCTCCAGGACACCCCGGTGCCGGGCCTGGACGTGCCCGCCTGCCTGTCCGGGCACACCGCGGATCCGGCGGCCTGCGGGTTCGCCCGCCCGGCGGGCCTGTGGCCGGACCCGCTGGCCGAGGCGGTGGCCGCCGGCTCGGTGCCGGGCGTGCGCAGCGTCTCCGTCAACCCGGTGCTGTGCCCGGGCTCGGGGCGCAGCTGCCCCGCGGTGCTGGACCGGGTGGTGCTGTACCGGGACGACGCGCACCTGACCAACACGGCGGCGGTGGTGCTGGCGCCGCGCTTGGAGCGGCTGCTCGTCGAGGCCGGGGTGCTCACCGGGGGCGGGGCGCCCGCGGGGGGCGCGGGCTGGACCGAGGTGCTGCGGGACGAGTTCGACGGCCCGGCCGGGCGCCGGCCCTCCGCGGACCTGTGGCAGTACGACCTCGGCACCTGCTACCCGGGCTGCCCGGCCGCCCAGTGGGGCACCGGCGAGGTCGAGACGATGACCGACTCGGCCGAGAACGTCCGGCTGGACGGCGCCGGCGCGCTGGAGATCCGGCCGACGCTGGCCGGCGGGCGGTGGAGTTCGGGCCGGATCGAGACCCGGCGCGCGGACCTGGCCGCGCCGCCCGGCGGTGTGCTGCGGATCGAGGCCTCGATCGCGCTGCCGGCGGTGGGCGGTCCGGCCGCCGGCGGGTACTGGCCGGCGTTCTGGACGCTGGGCGGCGCGCTGCGCGACGGGTACACGGGCTGGCCGGGCGTCGGCGAGCTGGACGTGCTGGAGGCGGTGGGCGGCCGGCCGTCGGTCTTCGGCACGCTGCACTGCGGTACGGCGCAGGGCGGGCCGTGCCGGGAGCCGGCGGGCCTCGGCTCGGGCCTTCGGCCGTGCGCGGACTGCTGGGGCGGCGGGTTCCACACGTACGCGGTGGAGGTCGACCGTTCGACGGCGCCGGAGCAGGTCCGCTGGTACCTGGACGGCGCCGAGTACCACCGGGTGACCGCCGATCAGGTCGGGGCCGAGGCCTGGGACCGGGCCGTGCACCACGGGATGTTCGTGGTGCTGGACGTGGCGGTGGGCGGCGGCCTGCCCGACGCGTACGGCGTCCCGCTCACCGCGGCGACCGAGCCGGGGAACCCGATGCGGGTGCGCTACGTGTCGGCGGCGACCCGGGGCTGAGGCACCCGTCATCGCCCGGACGGGCCGGCCCCGGGAGCAGCAGCCGCGGGGACCGGCCGGTCCGGGCAGCGGGCCGGGCGGGCGGCGCAGGCAGCGGGCCGGGCGGTGCAGGCAGCGGGCCGGGCGGTGCAGGCAGCCCTCAGCACATGCACATCTGCTGACGTGGAGAAAGAGTGACTTATCGCCGGCTGATGCGCCGTGCGCCGGTGGGATCCGGCCCGCCGGACCCCTCCGACCTGCGGCGATGGCGCGATCCGCACCCCGCCCGGAGGGCCGGAAACAGGCTGTTCGCCGTCGATCCGCCGGGTTAGGAATGGAAGCCCGGGGCCCGCCCTCCCCCGCCCCGGACCGACCCGAACAGGAGCCCGCCACCCATGACCCGACTCCGTGCCGCCGCCGTCGTCCTCGGCGCCGCCGCCGCACTGACCGCCGTCCCGCTGTCCACCGCGCAGGCCGCTCCCGGCGACACCGCCACCCTCTGCTCGTCCTCGCTGACGCCGAGCGGCTGGGTCGACGTCCAGTGGTGGAACAGCTTCAGCTGCGGATCGACCTTCAACCCCAACATCCGCAAGGTGCAGCAGCTCACCGGCTACGCCGCCGGGACCACCGTCACCGCCTGCGCCTCCAGCCTCCCGCCCGCCGGCTGGGTCGCGGTCTCCATCTCCTACAACAGCGGCTGCGTCTACGCGCCCAACCAGGGCTTCAACAAGAACTCCTGGCAGCTCAAGCAGCTCACCGGCTACCCGGTCGGCACGGTCGTCAACGCCTGCTCCTCGATGCTGCCGCCGGCCGGCTGGGTCTCGGTGGGCGAGTACTACGACGGCGGCTGCCAGCCCACCTCGACCCCGAGCACCGCCAAGAACGCCTGGCAGCTCAAGCGCGTCTCCTGAGCCGCCGTCACGGCCGCCGCCGGGCCTCCGGGCCGGGCCGACGCCCCGGCACAACGAGGCTTCTCCTCCCCGGAGTTGGGCACGGCGGGTGATAGCGTTCGGGCACGATGCACGTCTTCGAGCACGGCACTCGTCCACGCCCCGCCGCCCTCCGCCGGCCACCGCGGGAGGCCACCGGATGGCGGTGATCACCGGGCTGGCCACCCTGACGGCGTACGGGAGCGGACCCGAGCACCTCTGGACCGGCCTGCTGAGCGGCGAACCCGCGCTCTCCCCGGTCACCCGCTTCGAGGTCACCGGCCGCCGCGCCCGGTACGCGGCCACGCTGCCGGGCAGCCCCGACCTGACGGCGGAACTGGCCGCGCTGGTGGACCGGGCCTGCACCGGGGCCGGCCTGACCGGCGCCGAACGGGCCGTCACCCCACTGCTGCTGGCCCGCCACCTCACCACCGCCGTGGACCCGCCCACCGCCTCGCTCGCCGCCGACTGCGGCCTGCTCGGCCTCCAGCGGATCCACACCGGCGCCTGCGCCGCGGCCGCCTCGGCGGTCGCGGACGCCGCCGCCCAGCTCGCCCTCGGCGAACACCCGCGGCTGGTGGTGGCGGCCGGGCACCTGGTCACCGAGGACACGTTCGCCTCCTTCGACAGCTCCGGCGTGCTGGCGCCGGACGGAATCGCCCGCCCGTTCAGCACCGGACGGCGGGGACCGCTGCTCGGCGACGGCGCCGGGGCACTGGTCCTGGAGAGCCCGGCGGAGGCCCGCCGCCGCGGCGCCACCCCGCTGGCCCGGATCGCGGGCTGGGGCCAGGCCGGCGACGCCCACCACGTCGCACGACCGCACCCGGCCGGGCTCGGCACCGCGCGGGCCGTCGCCGCCGCCCTGCACCGGGCCGGCCTCGGCCCGGACGCGGTCGGCTACGTCAACGCGCACGGCACCGCCACACCGGCCTTCGACCCCAGCGAGGCCGCCGGACTGCACCGCGCCCTGGGACCGCACGCCGCGAGGGTCCCGGTCAGCTCCACCAAGCC
>NZ_JAIZ01000502.1:19269-22596 GCF_000710465.2 Kitasatospora sp. MBT63
TCAGCCTCAGCGCCGGATTCGGCGGTACCTGCACCGCACTGCTGCTGGAGCGGGTGTGACCGGCCCCCCGCCGGGCCCCAAGCCCTGCCTCAAGCCCTGCCCCGCGCCCGGCCGCAGCCACGGGCCGCCCCGGCCGCCCGCCCCGCGGGTGCTGGCCGAGGCGCACTGGCCGCCGCCCGGGGCGCCCACGGCCCGCCCGGACCAGGGCAGGTTCCTGGTCTCCCGCTTCCCGCCGCTGGTCACGGCCGTCGCCGAGGACTGCCTGCGGGCCCGCTACGGCGAGCCGCCCGCACCGCCCGCCCGCGGCGAGCGGACCGCGGTCCTGCTGTCCTCGCTCCGCTCGGACCCGGCCACCGCCCACGCCGTCGCCCTGGCCCTGGCCCGCGGCGAACCGGTGGCCAAACCCCTGCTGTTCCAGTCCGCGCCGACGGCCGCACTCGGCCAGGTCGCCGCCCGCTGGGGGCTGGCCGGACCGATGCTCTCGATCACTCCGGTCGGCGACCGGCTCACCGACGGACTCACCCTCGCCGCACGGCTGTTGACGCTAGGCGAGGCGGCCGAGGTGCTGCTGGTCTGCGCCGACCTCGCCCACCCGGGGCAGCCGGGGGACACCGCCCATGCGCTGCTGCTCGCCCCCGGCGGCTGACCGGGCGGGCCCCGGACGGCGGACCTACCGTGGAGACATGGCCGAACCGACGGGCCACGGATGGTCGTGGCTGAGCTGGGACCGGATCAGTTCCGGTCCGGACGACGCCGAGCAGCGGGCCCTGCTGCTGCCCGGCGGCCTGTGCACCGCGGACGAGTACCGCGAGCTGATGGCCGAACCGGCACTCGCCGGGGTCCGCCTGACCGCCGTCACCCTCCCCGGGCACGGCGGCACTCCCCCGCCGCGCGACTGCGGCCTGGAGAACTACGCCCGCCTCGCCGCCGAGTGCGCGGCCGGCCTCGGCGCCGACGTCGTGGTGGGGCACAGCATGGGCGCCAACGTGGCGATCGAGATGGCCGCCTCCGGCCGCTTCCGCGGGCCGGTGATCCTGCTCGCCCCCAGCTTCTCCCGGCAGGACGAGAGCCGGTTCCTGCGCACCCTGGACCGGCTCGCGCTGGTGCTGGGCCACCTGCCGTACAGCGCGATGCTGAAGATCGTCGACGGCGCGGCCAAGGACAGCCCGCTGCCGCCGGACCGCAAGGCGGAACTGGTCGCGGACCTGCGCCGCAACGACCCCCGGGTGATGCGCCGCGTCCTGCGCGGCTACCTGGGGTACCTCGACCGGTACGGCTCGGTCGCGCCGCGGCTGCGCGGCGCGGACGGGCCGGCCTGGGTGGTGCACGGCGAGAGCGGCGACGGCGGCATCACCGCCGACGAACGCCGCCTGCTGCTCTCCCGGCCCGGGATCCGGGTCATCACCCTGCCCGGCGAGAGCTTCTTCACCCCCGCCGAGGAGCCCGCACTGGTCGCCTCGTACCTCACGGAGGCCCTGGCCGCGGCCCTGACCGCGGCCCGCGGCCCCGCGCCGGACGCCTGAACGGCGCGGTCGTCCGGCGCAGGTGCGCGGTGCGGGTGGGCGGTGCTCAGGCCTCCGCGGCGGCCGGGGCCTCGGCCGGACGCTTGAACATCCGGGTGGCGGTGATCTCGCCGTGGATCGCCGGACCGTCCGGGTCGGGCGCGGCGGGCAGGCCCGGACGCAGGTGCTCCTCGACCGAGATGTACTTCAGGCCGGCCCGCAGGTCGGCGTCGTTGCGCAGCCGGATCACCAGCGGGAACTCGGCCAGCGCGGTGGTGTCGAACAGTCCGGTGGTGTAGATCAGCTGCACACCGAGGGCGTCCGCGACCGCCCGCTGCAGCTCCAGCAGGTAGGTCGCGTTGGCCCGGCCGATCGGGTTGTCGAGGAACAGCGTGCCGGCGTGCCGCAGCTGGGACTGGCCGCGGTCGTTGGCGCGCAGCGCGGCCATCGTGCAGTACAGCGCGATGGCGGCGGTGAGCAGCTGGCCACCGGAGAAGACGTCGGACATCTGGCCGACACTGACCCGCTCGGCGCGCAGCACCGCGTCCGGCTTGAGGATCTCCACGCCGACCCCGCGCGGGCCGATCGCGGCGGCGACCCCGCGCAGCAGCAGTGACATGCCGTCCCGGCGCAGGTCGGAGTTCTTCTTGACGGCGGCCCGGGTGGCCTCGTCGATCACCTCGCCGAGCCGCTCGACCAGCACCGTGTGGTCCGGGTCCTCGAAGCGGATCCGCAGGAACTCCTGGCCGGACCACTCCCCGAGGCCCTCAGGCAGCCGGGACAGCCGCTGGGCGGCGCGCAGCGTGGCGAGCGAGGACTCGACCAGGCCGCGCAGCCGGTCGACGATGCTGCTGCGGTTGCGCTCCAGCTGGGCGAGCTCGTCGGTGAGCACCCGCAGCCGCGGGGCGAAGGCGGCGGCCCAGGCGGCGGCGTGGTCCGGCAGGGCGGCCGCCGGCAGCTCGCGGATCTGGTGCCGGGCGGGGGTGCGGACGGCCTCGTACCGGGCCGCGTTGGCGTGCCGCACCAGCGCGTCGGAGGCGTCGCGGACGGCGAGTTCGGCGCCGGTCAGGTCGGCGGCGGCGGTCCGCAGGGCGCGCCGGGTGTCCGTGGCGGCGGCGCGGGCGTCGGCGAGGCCGCCGAGGTAGGGCTCGGCGGGCTGCGGTTCGCCCTCCTCGGTGTGGTCGCGCAGGCCGTCCCTGAGCTGGGCGGCGAGCTCCTCGAAGTCGGTGGTGGCCGACTGGGCGGTCTCCAGGGTGCGCTGCAGGTCGGCGTGGACGGTCCGGGCCGCGTCGACCTGCTCGCGGCGCTCGGCGAGCAGCCCGGTGGCGGTGCGCAGCAGCAGCTGGGCGTGGTCGGGGTCGGTGGGGACCAGCTCGGCGGGCAGCTCGGTGTGGGACTCGCCGTCGGCGGGGGCGGAGCGTTCGGCCTCGCCGCGCAGCCGGCCGAGCTGCTCGCTGGCGGTGGCGGAGCGGGCCTCGATGGTGGCGACCAGTTCCTCGGCGCGCGCGGCGGCGGCCTGGCGGGCCGGGCCGTCGGCGCCGTCGGGGCTGGCGAGCAGCTCCTCGGCGCGGGTGCGGACCTTGTTGGTCAGCCGGTCGAGTTCGGCCGCGGCGGCGGCCTCGTCGCCCTCGGCGCGGGCCTGCTCGGCCCGCAGGTCGGCGCCGACGCCGACCTTCTCGTACAGCTGGGAGGCGGCCCGGTAGGCCTCGCGCAGGGCGGGCAGCGAGGCGGCCGGGGCGGCCTGCTCGGGGGCGTCCTCGGCGAGGCCGGCCAGCTCGGCGCGCTCGGCGCGCAGGGTCCGGGCGGTGCGGCGGGCGTCGTCGGC
>NZ_JAIZ01000503.1 GCF_000710465.2 Kitasatospora sp. MBT63
CGCTCGTGGTGCGCGTCGCGGTGCCCGCGACCCTGCACCTGGTGAACGTGGCCGCCGGCCGGATCGACGCCTTCTGGCAGTTCGCCGGCGCCCGCGCGGACCTGCTGCCCGGCGCGCTGCTCGTCACCGAGGCCGGCGGGACCATCTCCGACGCCCAGGGCCGGCCCTGGACCCCGCAGAGCGGGAGCTTCCTGGCCGCCGCCCCCGGCATCCACACCCGGGCCGTCGCCACCCTCACCCGCTGACCACGCCCCGAACCCGCACACCACAAACCCGCACCGACGAAAAGGAACGGACCACCATGACCAGCATCGCAGTCCTCGGCAACGGCCGCGTCGGCGGCAACCTGGCCGCCGCCCTCACCCGGGCCGG
>NZ_JAIZ01000504.1 GCF_000710465.2 Kitasatospora sp. MBT63
TTGCCACCAGCGGAAATCCCTTAACTACCCGGCTTTGGGGCCTGACCCCGGCTGTTGGACACCAGAGACACTTGGATCTTGAGGATCTGAGGACCGGAGTCCTGTACTGATGGTGATGACGCACTACCCGACCGAGTAGAAGGCGGACGCGGTCGCGTTGTACCGGTCCAGGCCCGGGGCGACGATCACGTCGGTCGCCGCGGACCTGGGCATATTGCGCAGCGTGACCATCGCTGGGCTTCGGGGGTGCCGGCGGGTCAGGTGGTCCGGAGGTGGTCGATGGCTGATTGGACCTCTTGGAGGAGGGTGTCCACGTCGTCGGTGGTGGTGAGGTAGTTGCAGACGCAGGCGCGCAGGACGGTTTCGCCGTCGTGGCAGACGGTGGCGAGATAAGCGTGGCCACGAGCCTGGACGCGTGCGGCCACCGCCGTGTGAAGGTCCGCTCGCGTGTCCGGGAGGCCTGTGCCGCGGCAGTCAGCCAGACGGAAGCAGACCACGGGCAGTGGGCCCTGGTTGCACAGCTCCATGGCGGGGTGCTGCTGGATGCGCCGGCGCAGGTATTCGGCGAGGTTCTGGTAGTGCTGGAGGAGGTCGGTCACTCCGGAGCGGCCGAGCTGGCGCAGGGTGGCCCACAGGGTCAGGGCGCGGGTGCCGGGGCGGGTGAGCTCGATGGTGTAGTCGGACATCCAGGGCCAGTCCTGGTCGCCGTCGAGGTAGGAGGCGCGGAAAGCGAACGCGTCGCGCAACCGGGCGGGGTCGGTAACCAGGGCCGCGCCGCAGCCGACCGGTACCGACAGGGTCTTGTGCGGGTCGACCGTCAGGGAGTCGAGGTCGGCCACACTCCGGTAGAGCGGGGCCAGCTCGGGCACGAGGGCGCCGAGGCCGCCCCAGGCGCCGTCGCCGTGGTGCCACATACCCTGGCTGCGGCACACCCGGGTGATCGCCTCGATCGGGTCGACGGCTCCGCAAGCGGTGCTGCCGAGGTTGGACACGACGCAGAACGGCAGCAGGCCACGGGCGCGGTCCGCTTCGACCATCGCCTGCAGGGCCCTGACGTCCATGCGCTGGTCCGAGGCGGTGGGCACAGTGCGCAGCCGCCATGGCGGCAGACCGATCACGGCGGCGGCCTTGGCGACCGACATGTGGGCCTGGTCGCTGTGGTAGGCGGTCAGGCGGGCGTGGGTCTGATCGTAGGCGGGACCGTCGGTGGCGTCTTGGCAGCGCAGGACCCAGGTGCGGGCGGCGCCGAGGCAGAGCAGGTTGGCCATCGACCCGCCGCTGGTCAGCACCCCGCCGGTGGTCGCTGCCATGCCGGCCAGCGAGGCCAGCTCGCGCACCACTCCTCGTTCGAGATCCATCAGCGCGTGCTCGCCCATGCCGCAGGTCGCGTTGATGGCGGTGGCCAGCAGTTCGGCGATCACCCCGGCCGGGGATGGCGGTGAGTTGATCCAGGCGAAGAAGGCGGGATGTCCGTTGCCGGTCGGGTACGGCGCGATCGCCCGGTCGACGAACTCCAGCAGGGCTCCGAGGACCTGGCCCTCCTGCGGCAGCGCTCCGGCCGCCAGATCCTGCCGGTGCGCCGATGGGACGGGCCGGGCCACCGGACGCTCCGTGATCTGCCCGAGGTAGCCGACGACCCAATCGGCGGCGGCAGCCAGCTCGTCACGGAACACCTTCGGGTGCACGGCCAGCGGCCCGGCGCCGCCCCCGGACTCCCACTGGTCCGAGGGCAGGCGAGGCGGGTTGCTGGTCTTCGACGGTGTCGACATCGGACGGTCGCACTTTCGCTCAGGAAGTCGGCCGGACGGCCATGATCCAGAACGACTGCCACCCGCACCGGTAACGGTCCCAGCTCAGCCCGAACCCGCCGCCCCGATTCCTGCGCCCGACGAACCGGAGGCCGACCACGAGGCCCGAAGGTTCCGTCCCCAGCGCCCCGGGGAAACAGAGCCGAAGACCGTACAGATCCCACGTCACGCCAGACGGGGATCCACCCTGGTGGCGTCTCAATGCGCGGCGTCACCACGCCGCGAGTGTCCCAGACACCACCGACACCCGCCGGGGCGCGGCCGGGCGCTGCGAGACGCTTCGGTTGAAGCGCCCCGGTACGAAACTCGGGCCGCCGGCGGGCCGCCCCGCGGGCGAGGTCCGGCGCTGCCGGGCGGGCCCCGGGGTCGTGCCGGGTGGGATGGGCGGATCCGCAGGTCCGGATGGACGGTCTTCCCGAGAGGTTCCGGGGTGACGCCCCACTGGCCGCCGTGAGGTGGTGGACCAGCGCCATGCCGCGGCCGCTCTCGGCGTCCGGTCCGGCGTCGATCCGGCACGGCATCGTGCGGGACCCGTCACAGACGCTGATCCGCACCCGGCCGCCGGTGATCCGCTCCACGCTCACCAGCATCCGCCGCCGGCACCCGGTCTTCACCGCGTTGCCCACCAGCTCGCTGACGACCGGCTCCCCCGCCTCGACGAGGTCGTGAAGGTCCCAGGCGCGCAGCGTGCTGCGCACCAGGCGGCGGGCCGCGGCGGCGGAGGACGGCTCGTACGGCAGCAGCACCCGCACACAGTCCCCGACGGCCGCGGCCCGATCCCGATCCTGGGCCTGGGCCTGTGGCCGGTTCCGGGTGGCGACGGTCGCGGTCCGGGCAGCGGCGGCCGTGTGCCGGGCACCCGCCGACCGGACGGTGGCCTGCGGTCGGGCTATCGGGTGCGTGGTCACAGCACTCCGGGATCCTCCGAGGGACGGCGGGCGGTGCGCGGCCCGACGGGGGCGGGCCCGCACACCGGCCCCAACACGCCGCCCACACCCCGCGACAGGGCAACGCGACAGCACCCCACCCACCACCAGAACAGCCCCCGGGGCGGCCTGACGGCCCCCCAGCCGTCCGGCGCCGGGGCGCAGCGGCGGGCACGGCCTGGACGGCGGCGCAGCGAGGCGGGGACGGGGACGGCAGCCGCCCAGTACCTGGCCCGCGGGGCTACTGCAGCGCGCCGAGCCCGGTCCGGCACGGCCGGCGGGCCGCCGCCGGCCGGGAGGGGCG
>NZ_JAIZ01000505.1 GCF_000710465.2 Kitasatospora sp. MBT63
CACCACCCACCCCCCGAACAAACCAACAAACGGACCTCAGAGCACCCCAGCAACAACAGCCCACGAAACCCCACCGACAGACCAGACCGGACACTGACACGAAGAAGATCCAGCCGACCACTCGCTTGAGGGCATTGAGAAGCTGCATGCGTTATCGGACATGGCTGGCACCGACAACGAACAGTCACGGCAGGCCGCCGGTGGCAACGGCCACGTTCAGGCCGTCGGCGACGTTGCTTAGGTCGCTGGAATCTCAGGTGAGCTGTAAGTAATCAGTCGTCGTCGGGTTGCCAAGAAGTGGCAGGAACTCCGACCTGGCCTGGAAAATCAACGCCGGAAAGTAGGCGAAGGCAACGGCTTCCTCGGTAACCAGGGCCACCGCTGTGGGCCAGACCTCTGTATGAGATGCCCGCCGCCGAGGATTTAGTCTCAGTTCCGATGGCGACGCGCGAACAACTCAGGCCGGCGCTCGGCCAGGGGGCTTAGGAGCAGAGGCGCACCAAGCCTGTCGCGGCATTGACGCTGACGTAGTCGAGTCCCATCTTGACGGGCTCCAAAAGCGCGAAGACATGGCGAGGGTGAGGGCGGTCGTGCGCGGATTTTGACTTCCGGATATGCAGATACAGAAAAGATTCTCCGCACTCCGGGTGGTTCTTGAGCCAGGTCCGGAGGATTCTGTCTGCGTGATTCCTGCCAATAGCGCAGGATGCTGGAGCGGATTCGTCGGTATCCTTGTGTTCGGCCATGATGAATCCGTTCCCGGGTAGATTGGCTGGCGCTTCGGAGCCTCCTTGCCGAATAACCTACCCGAGCCGCGATGTCGCGGACTCCCCTGATCGGATGGCCGGAAGGAGGATGCTGGTGCAGCGCGCGTGCGCGCGCCGGAGTGCGCAGCGGGAATCGCCGGCACCGTGGCCGTGCACGGCGGCTTCCGATTCCGGCTTTTTAGTGGACAAGTTTCGGAGGGCGTTGGGTCGGCAACCGAGTTTTATTACCATTGCGGATATGTGGCCGTACAAAGGTGAAGGAGTCCAGGTGACCGAGGTGGCGACCGTGCCGTCCAGCGAGCGGGTGTACATCGACAAGCAGGCCCCGCAGGCCTTCAGGGCCCTGCGCGCCACGGCCGAGGTGGTCCGCGACCATGTCGCGGAGGCCGGGCTCGACCGGATTCTCGTGGAGCTCATCAACCTTCGGGTCTCCCAGCTGAACGGCTGCGCCTTCTGCCTGGATGTGCACACCAGAGCGGCCCTACGGCTCGGCGAGAGCACCCAGCGGCTCGGGGTGCTCGCGGCCTGGCGCGACACGGAGGTGTTCACCGCGCAGGAACGTGCGGCCCTCGCCTTGGCCGAGGCGACCACTCATCCTGCCGACGCGTCGGCGCAGGAGACCGCTTACGGTGCCGCCCGGCAGGTGTTCGGGGACGGCGAGATTTCCGCGGTGATCTGGGCAGCCATCACCATCAATGCCTTCAACCGGGTCTCCGTCCTCAGCAAGCACCCGGTCCGGCCGTCCGGCGCCCGCTGACATGCGGTGCTTGGCTCGTTGGCCGGCACGCTTCGTGCCAGCCGGCTTCTGAACGGCGGGGGTGCAGGTCAGGCACCCTTCACGACATCCCCGAACCTCAGGGGTGCCGCGCTGACGCGGGCGGCAGCACAGCTGTGTCTGCCGGAGGTCTGCGCGGCGACGGACGCGGTCGCCGTCGCCGTTCACGGGTGAGGAGAAGAGCCCGAGGCGGACCGCGGCGAGGGCGCCGCCCGCTGTGCTGCG
Source organism: Kitasatospora sp. MBT63 (assembly GCF_000710465.2). Lineage (GTDB taxonomy): Bacteria > Actinomycetota > Actinomycetes > Streptomycetales > Streptomycetaceae > Kitasatospora. The sequence continues at coordinate 1,768 of NZ_JAIZ01000505.1, forward strand.
GGCGATGGTGACTTCGCCTCCGATGGCGGTGGCGGCTCGTCGTGCGATGTCGAGGCCGAGTCCGGTGGAACCCGCGCTGGCACCACGGGCGAGAGCCTGCTTCGGGTCGGATGTGCCCGGTCCCGCATCCTCGACGGCGATGGTGACCGTCTGAGCGGCGCGTTCGACCCGGATGGCCAGTGCGCAGCCTTGAGGGGTCGGTTGCGATGCGCAGGGGGCACCGCACCGCCACCCGGTGGCCGACCGGCGCCCCGCGGTCCAACAGCCTTGCACGTCAGGGTACTTCACCCACACTCGGCCGACGGATATGCTGAAATGAACATAAAGCGTTCTCGCGCGCGCAGGCCACCCCGTCTCGGCCGAGGGCCGGTGGGAGCAGGACCGAGCTCGGCTCCTCGTGCCGCCCCGGACATGATCGTGCCTGCGGCGCTTCTGTCCGGCAGCGGTGACCGGGTGAGACAGCAGCGGCGCAGATGCCGCTCGATGTGGCTCGGGACCGCGCTGAGGGTTTGCTGACTGTCCCCCTCACTCCACGGGGGAGGAGACATGGCAGGGAAACACCGAGAAATGGCTGCACTCACCGAGACCATCGAGTCGGTCGGACAGGACATCGCCCCCGTGGACGCTGCCAGGGCCCGCGATGTAGTCGCGTCCCACGCGCGCGATCTCAAATACCGGATGCTGCTGGACGCTCTCGGACTGGGTGAACCGCTCGTTGAGGCCTAGCCCGGTCCGGGGGAGAGCGTACCCCGCGCGAAGGGCGGAGCCTGCTGACATCGCGGAGGACCCGGCACCCGGCTCCAGAGCATCCGGGGAGGTCGGATGAGGGGTGCCATCGCCACCCAGTCATGCAAAGGAACAGCCCGTTGTCCGGGGCCCGGGGGATGCGGATCAGACCCCCGCTCCCCTGATCGGACGGTTTGTTCGAACCGGGGTCCAAGGGCACCGTTGAGGTGTGCGCAAAACAGTGTCCGACACTGACGCGTCCGAATGAACTGCCCCGTCTCCAAAGCTGGAAGTGGATGCCATGACCATTGAACCCTCCTCGATTCCCGCGCCCGCCGCGCTGCACCCCCCGCTCGGCGCTGTTCAAGGCGGTGGCCCGGCCGGGCCGCCGGTGGTCGTGCCGGACCAGGCGCTGGTGGCCGAGATCCTCGACCAGATGCAGCTCAAGCACGTGGTGGACGAGGAGGGTGACCTCGCCGCGCCGTGGGAGGGGTTCCGCGTCTACTACATGTTCCGCGGTGAGCAGCAGGAGCTGTTCGCGGTCCGCGCGTTCTACGACCGCTCGTACCCGCTGGAGC
>NZ_JAIZ01000506.1 GCF_000710465.2 Kitasatospora sp. MBT63
ACCGGTGCCCCTCAAGATCGGAACGACAACAGCCACTAAGACTCCACGATGTCGGCCGCGATGAACGGCCCAGGCCCGGCTTCGACCTCGTGCACGCCCGGCTGGTGCTGGTACACGTGTCCGACCGGGACCGGCTGCTCCAGCCGTCTCGCCGGTCGGCTGTTGTCCGCGGACAACAATCTCAGCGATCTGGCCGATGACCGGGCTTCGCCGTCCCGGTCCGCCGGCGGCTCAGACGCGAGCCGCGACGTGGATCTCGCTGCGCTCCGGCCACCGGTCAGCGTTGGCCGCGATCGGGAGTGGCCCGGCCGGGTGACGGGGATTCCGGGAGTACCTGACCGGTCTGCTGCTGCCACGAGACCGGAACAAGACGCTCACCACGCTGGCCGGGGCGGAACCGGTGACCGGTGCCCAGCACCCGGCGGTGCAGCGGCTGCAGTTCTTCCTGTCGGAGTCGACCTGGAAGTTCGAGCAGGTCAACGCCCGTCGGCTTGAGCTCCTGGTCGCGGACCCGGCCCCCACGCCGCACGACCGGGGCGTGCTGGTCATCGACGACTCCGGGGACCGCAAGGACAGCACGGTGACCGCCCACGTCGGGCGGCAGTGGCTTGGCCGACTCGGCAAGACCGACAACGGCGTCGTCACGGTGACCACGCTCTGGGCCGACGAGCACCTCTGCCACCCGCTGCACTCGGTGCCCCACACCCCCGGCGCACCACTTCCCGAGGAAGCGCAACGACCCGCTTTCCGTCACCGTCGGCAACAACGTTCTGTCCGTGGGCTGTTCACCTCGGCCGGCCAACGCGGGCCCGGCGTTCGAAGGAGCTCGGCGCACGGACACCGCAGCGCGCCGCCGCCCCGATCTCCCGGCCCGGCTGACTCGATTCGGCAGCATCGAGGCTGCCCGCTCTTGCGCTTAACAGACCTGTCGCAAGATCAGCCAGGAGCTCTACGAACAGACTGCCAGGGGTGGCAGTTCACGGCCTCCTCACCGACTCGGTCAAAGCTCCTCCGGCTGGTCCCCGAGACGCTTGGCGATCCACTGCTCGAAGCCGACCGACGCCTGGGTCCAGTTGGCGATGGCGGAGACGAAATGGTCCAGGTTGACGCCGGTGCCCACGATCATCTGGGACTCGCCGATCAGGCGGACCACGCCGTCC
>NZ_JAIZ01000507.1 GCF_000710465.2 Kitasatospora sp. MBT63
CCCCCCCTGCCGCAGCAGGCGGTGGCCGACCGCGGGGACGCCCGCCGCGGCCAGCACCGCGCAGGTGGCCACCTTGTCGGCGGCGACGGCGGCCGCGGCGGCGTCGTTCAGCGGGAACTCGTAGCCGACGACGTGGGTGTGCCGCCCGCCCCGGCGCAGCTCGGCCACCCAGCCCCGGGAGTGCCAGGTGAGGTCCGCGCCCGCCAGGGCCGCCGCCCGGGTCAGCTGCGCGGTGAAGTACGGCCGCCGCCCGGCCTGCGCCGCGGGCCGGCGCAGCGCGAGGGCCCGCTCGGTGGGAGCGGGCCCGGCGGGCGGACGGGCCGCGGGGCCCGGTCGGCGGCTCAGAACGCCGGCTCCTTGTGGTACACGCACAGCGCCCAGATCACGAAGACGTCGATGGCCAGCAGCACCAGTGACCACAGCGGGTAGTAGGGCAGCGAGAGGAAGGCGGCGATCGCGCTCAGCGAGGCGAAGAAGATGCCGCCGATCCGGGCCCAGGTGGCGGCCCGCAGCAGGCCGAGTCCGGTGAGCGTGATCAGGACGCCCAGGACCAGGTGGATCCAGCCCCAGCTGGTGAGGTCCAGCCGGAAGACGTACCGGGGCGTGGTGACGAACAGGTCGTCGTCGGCGATGGCCATGATCCCCTGGAAGATCTCCAGGATCCCGTTGACCAGCAGCATCACGGCGGCGAACAGCACCAGCCCGGTGACCCAGGCGGTGTTCTCGCCGTCGTCGTAGGAGTCGTAGGAGCTGCCGGTCGGCGGCGGGCCGGTCGGGCCGGAGGCAGTACTCATGGATCCTCCTCGGGTGAGGCACTGTCACCCGACCTTCGACCCGCCCGGGACGGGCCGGCAATCCGGCGGCGCCGTCCGGGTGACCCCTCCCGCGGGACCGGCCCCGGGCGGAGGTCAGGGCTGCTGCGCCGCCAGCTCCTGCAGCGCGGCCACCGCCCGGTCCGCCTCGTCGGCGCCGACGAACAGGTGGTCGTGGTGGAAGCCCGCCACCACGTTGCAGCTGATGCCGTGTCCGGCCAGGTGCCCGGCGACGGCGGCGGTGAGTCCGACGGCGTCCAGCGCGGAGTGGATCTGCAGGGTGATCCAGGCGGCCACGTAGTCGTAGCGCAGCCCCAGCGCGTCGGCCTCCTCCTGCGCCACGACCACGGTCGGGCCTTCGGCCTCGGCGACCGTGACCACCGGCCGGAGCCCGGTGGGCACCTTGCCGGGGAGGGTGCAGTACACGTACCGGCCGGGGTTGAGCACCGGGCGCATACCGCCGAGCAGCTTCTGGAGATCGCGTTCGCCTGCCATGCCGCCACCGTAGTGCGGGGGGACCCGGCGGCGGGGCGCGACGCACCTGTCCCGCCCGGGGGAAGTACCCGGCCCGGTCCGGGCCCGGGGACGGGGTCAGCCCGCGGGCCGGGCCCCCGCGCCGGTCCCGGGGGCGGGGTGGCGGTCCAGGACGGCCTCGACGATCCGCATCAGCCGCTCGCCCGCGTCCCGGACGCTGCCGTTCTGCGCGCTCACCTGGGCGCCTTCGAGAGCGAAGGTGATCTCCGCGGCGGCCTGGTCCGGATCGGACATCCCGGCCCCGGCGCACAGGTCGGCGAGCCGGCGCAGCTGGCCGGCCTTGTGGGCCTCGATCAGGCGGCGGGCGGGGTGGGTGCGGTCGGGCAGTGCCGCGATGGCGTTGATGAACGGGCACCCCCGGTGGGAGATCCCGGGAAGTCCGTCGGCGATGAACCGGGCCATCCCCAGGATCTGCGCCCGGGGCTCGTCGGGGTGCGCGTCCCGGCACCGGTCGAAGGCGGCGGTGTAGTCGGCCGCGACGATCCGCAGCCACTCCTCGACCAGCGCGTCCTTGGTCGCGAAGTGGCGGTACAGCGCCATCTTGGTGGTCGCGGCCCGGTCGGCGATGGCCTGCACCCCGACCGCCTTGATCCCTTCGCGGGAGAAGAGCTCCTCCGCCGCGTCGAGGATCCGCTCCCGGGGCGGCAGCTTGGCCACCCGGGTCTGCCTGCTGACTCTGTCCATGTCCGCCGTTCGGCCCCTCGTCCGGTGGGGTGTCGTCTCCGCCGGGGTGTCGTACTGCCCCGCCCGCAATGCTACGGTACCGACCAGTCCCAAGCGATACCTATCGGTATCGCTGGATACCGAATGGTATCGATGCTGGCGCCGACCCCCTGAACGGATGACCATGAAGCTCTCCGAGTACGTGACCTACGACGGCGTCGGCCTGGCCGACCTGGTGGCGCGCGGCGAGGTGACCGCCGCGGAACTCGCCTCGGCCGCCCAGCGGGCCGTCGAGGCGGTGAACCCGCAGATCAACGCCGTGGTCGAGACCTGGCCCGCGCAGGACGCGCCGATCCCGGGCTCCACACCGCTGGCGGGGGTGCCGTTCCTGATCAAGGACCTCGCCGTCGCGATGGCCGGCAAGCGGGTCGAACTGGGCAGCCGGATCGCCGCGGGGAACGTCGCCGCGGCCGATTCGGCGCTCATGACGCGCTTCCGCCGGGCCGGACTGGTGACGCTCGGGCGCACCACGACCCCAGAGTTCGCCTACAGCACCACCACGGAGGGCGTCCTGTACGGCGCCACCCGCAACCCCTGGGATCCGGCCCGCAGCCCCGGCGGCTCCAGCGGCGGCTCGGGAGCCGCCGTCGCCGCGGGCATCGTCCCGATCGCCCACGCCACCGACGCGGCGGGCTCCATCCGGGTCCCCGCCGCCGCCAACGGCCTGTTCGGGCTGAAGCCGACCCGGGGCCGGATCTCCATGGGCCCCGACGCGGACGAGGTCTTCAACGGGCTCGCCGTCCACGGCGCCCTCAGCCGCTCGGTACGCGACAGCGCCACGCTGCTGGACCTCGTCCATGGCCCCGAGGCCGGCGACCCCTACGCCGCCCGGCCGCCGCAGCGGCCCTACGCGCAGGAGACCACGCGCGCCCCGGGCAGCCTGCGGATCGGCCTGCTCACCCGGCCCTGGGGCGGCCGGGCCGTCGAACGCACGGTGGTCGACGCCACGCTGCGCGCCGCACGGCTCGCCGAGAGCCTCGGGCACCGGGTCGACGAGGTCGAGGTCGGCCTCGGCGTCGACTGGGAGGAGTTCGTCCTGGCCAACGCCCGCCTGTGGAGCACCAACCTGGTGACCTGGATCGACGCCTTCGCCGCGGCCTCCGGCCGGCCCGTCGACGACACCACGCTCGAACCCGAGATGCTGGCCGGCTACGCCTACGGACAGCGGGTCGGCGGGACCGAGTTCGTCCACGCGCTCGCGATGCGCAACAGCGTCGCGCGCGCGATCGGCCGGTACTTCGCCGACTACGACCTGCTGCTCACCCCGACCCTGCCCGAACTGCCGGTCCTCCTGGGCGCCTACGCCGAAGGGGCCGAGGGTACCGACGGTCTCGGCTGGCTCGGGCAGCTCATGCACCGCTCGCCGTTCACCGCCGCGTTCAACGTCGCGGGCACCCCGGCGATGTCGGTCCCCCTGGAGACCGACCCCGCCACCGGACTCCCCATCGGCATCCAGTTCGCCGCGGGATACGGACGCGAGGACGTCCTCTTCCGCCTCGCCGGCCAGCTCGAACAGGCCGCCCCCTGGGCCCGGCGCACTCCTCCCGTCCGGGCCGGCGGCCACGACGGGGCCGTCCTGTGACAGGCGACCCGGACCGATCGCCGTCGACGTCGGACCGCCGCACGGGACGTGCGGGGCGGACCGGCCCCGGCTGCGGTCAGCGGCGCACCCGGTAGCGCAGGTGGAGCACCCGGTCGGCCTGGATCGCCACGTCAGGATCGTCCAGCAGGTGCTGCGCCCGGACCGACCCGAAGTAGCGCTTGCCGGACCCGAACACGACCGGAACGACGTCCATGCGCACCTCGTCGATCAGGCCCGCGGCGAGCACCTGGCCACCGACGTCGCCGGCGGCGACCTCGACGATGCGGTCACCCGCGAGCTCCTGCGCCTCCGTCATGGCCGCCTCGACGCCTTCGACGAAGTGGAACGGCGCCCCGGGGTCCCAGCCCTCGGGCGCAGGCCGGTGCGTCACGACGACCACGTGGTCGATCCCGCCCGGCGGCTTCCCGTCCCAGCCGTCCGTCAGGTCGAAGACGTGGCGGCCGACGATCGTGACTCCGATCCGGTCCCAGTACGGCCGGGTGTAGTCGTAGGACGTCTGCGACACCTTCAGCGCGCCGCTCCCGTCCAGCGGGACGTCACCGCTGGACAGCCAGTCGAACAGCGGTCCTGGCCGGTCGTTCTCGTCCGCGATGAAGCCGTCCACCGACACCGAGCCGTACATGACCGCCTTGCCCACGGGGCTCTCCTCTGCTTCGGGGTGTCCAAGTTAGCCGGGACCTGACCTGCGGCGGTCCGACCGCGCCGGCACGGGCGTTGCCTTCCGACAGTCACCGATATATCGTTGAGCTATCGGGATGCTTCGTTGGGAGGTGTCCGCAGCGGGAAGGGGTGCGTCATGCGCTCAGGAATGCGAAATCGGGGGATGGGTCGCCGTGGACGGCGA
>NZ_JAIZ01000508.1 GCF_000710465.2 Kitasatospora sp. MBT63
TGCGGGCGGGCGGCCGGCTCGGGCGCCCGGACGGGCCGGGTGGCGGCAGGGTCCAGGCCGAAGTCACGCAGGTGGCCGCGGGCGAACTCGGGCTCCTGCCCGGCGCTGCCCAGCCCCTGCTTGTGCAGGTGGGCGATCTGCAGGTCGTACCAGCAGCGGACGCGCTCGAACGGGTAGTGCGGCAGCGGCGTCCGACGGCCGGTGCGGGCCGCTCCGCAGGCGGCCTCCCGGTCGATCCGGCCGCCCGCCAGCCAGGAGGCCACCTCCTCGCCGCCCGGTGCCGCGGGGGTACGGCCCGCGGCCACCTCGTCCAGGCCGGCCAGCAGGGTGTCGAGCGAGTCGGCCGGCAGCGCGGCCCGGCGGGCCAGGTCGACCCGGCCGACCGCGAAGGTGAGGACGACGTCCGCCGGTCGGGGCTCCGCCCCCGCGGAGCGGCTGCGCCGCAGGTGGTCCCGGAGGTCCCGGGCGTAGGCGGCGAGCGCCGTCGTGGTCCGGGCGGACAGGAACAGCACCAGCGGCTCGCGCTGCCCGGCCTCGCCGGGCGCGGCCTGGGCCGGTGCCTCCTCGACGACCAGGTGCGCGTTGCCGCCGCCGGCCCCGAAGGAGCTGATCCCGGCGCGCAGCGGCCGCGTCGAGCCGTCGGCGGTGCGCCAGGGGCCGAGCTCCTGCTGCACGCCGAACGGGACCCGGTCGAAGTCGATCTCCGGGTTCGGCGGGGTGGCGTGCAGCGAGGGCACCAGGGTGCGGTGGCGCAGCTGGAGCAGCACCTTGGCGAGGGCCACCGATCCGGCGGCCGACTCCAGGTGGCCGACGTTGGACTTGACCGAGCCGATCGGCAGGCTGCCGGGCCCCTTGACGCCGTCCCGGGCGAACGCGGAGGTGAGGCCGCGGATCTCGATCGGGTCGCCGAGCGAGGTGCCGGTGCCGTGCGCCTCCAGGTAGTCGAGGTCACGGGCGGTCAGGCCGCCGTCCCGCAGCGCCTTGGTCACCAGGTCGGCCTGCGCCCTCGGGTTGGGCACGGTGTAGCCGTTGGTGCGGCCGCCGTGGTTGGCGGAGCTGCCGCGGATCACGGCGTGGATGTGGTCGCCGTCGCGCAGCGCGTCGCGCAGCGGCTTGAGGACCACGGCCCCGACGCCCTCGCCCGGCACGTAGCCGTCGCCGCCGGCGCCGAAGCTGCGGCACCGGCCGTCGCTGGAGGCGAACCGTCCCTGCCCGAGCATGAAGTACTTGTTGGGGTGGATGAGGACGTTGACACCGCCCGCGATCGCCACCTTGGAACTGCCCGCCCGCAGTGACTCGACCGCGAGGTGCACGGCGGTCAGCGCGGAGGAGCAGGCGGTGTCGACGGCGACGCTGGGGCCCTGGAAGTCGAAGAAGTACGACACCCGGTTGGCGATCGACCAGTAGGCGCTGTTGGCGAGCACGGGGTTGCCGCGCAGCCGCTCCTCCGCCTCGTGGAGCTGGTACTCGCCGTACATCGCGCCGACGAAGACGCCGACGTCGCGCCGGTGCACCGGGTCCTCGGCGGACACCAGCCGGTCGGGGGTGTACCCGGCGTCGTCCAGGGCCGCCCAGCAGCTCTCCAGGAACAGCCTGGCCTGCGGGTCGATGATCCCCGCCTCCCGCGGCGAGATGTTGAACAGTGCCGCGTCGAAGTCCTGCACGCCGTCGATGAATCCGCCCCACTTGGTGTGGGTCCGGTCGACCTTGGTGCGGTCGGGGTCGTAGAGGGCGTCGGCGTCCCAGCGGTCGGCGGGGACCTCGGTGATGCTGTCGCGGCCGGCCTTGAGGTTCTCCCACAGCTGGTCCAGGCCGTCGGCCTGCGGGAACCGTCCGGCGACGCCGATCACGGCGACCGCCCGGTCGTCGGCCGCGGACCCGCTCGTCGCGGTCACGGTCGCGGTCGCGGTCGCGGTCATGGGAGCCTCGGCCGCCGGGACGGGGGGAGCGGGGGGAGCG
>NZ_JAIZ01000509.1 GCF_000710465.2 Kitasatospora sp. MBT63
ACATACCTCGCTCTGCTAATCCTGTTACCAGTGGCTGCTGCCAGTGGCGATAAGTCGTGTCTTACCGGGTTGGACTCAAGACGATAGTTACCGGATAAGGCGCAGCGGTCGGGCTGAACGGGGGGTTCGTGCACACAGCCCAGCTTGGAGCGAACGACCTACACCGAACTGAGATACCTACAGCGTGAGCTATGAGAAAGCGCCACGCTTCCCGAAGGGAGAAAGGCGGACAGGTATCCGGTAAGCGGCAGGGTCGGAACAGGAGAGCGCACGAGGGAGCTTCCAGGGGGAAACGCCTGGTATCTTTATAGTCCTGTCGGGTTTCGCC
>NZ_JAIZ01000510.1:0-2049 GCF_000710465.2 Kitasatospora sp. MBT63
GCTGCCCGTGCCCGAACTCCCGCCGCCCGCCGCGGCGGACACCCGTCCCGAGCTGCCCGAGGCCGCGGCCCGCCGACTGGCGGTGCTGGTCGGCGGGCGCCCGGCCGGGGCCGCGCCGGCCAACCTCGCCGAGCTGCTGCCGCAGTGGATCGAGGCGGCGCAGGCCCGGGGCTACCGGCTGCCGCCGGCGCTGGTCCCTCCGCTGCTGGACGCCGCCCGGGCCCGTAGCGAGCTGCGCTCCGGCGCGGTCGCGCTGGCCGGTCCGCTGGGCCGCTGGCTCGCCGAGCGGAACCAGGACTGGCGGTTCGTGCACCGCACGGCCACGGAAGGCGTGGGGACGGCGGCCGCGGCCGCCGGGAGCGCGCAGCAGGCCGGTTCGCAGGTCTGGCAGGAGGGCCTGTTCGCGGAACGGGTCACCCACCTCTCCCGGCTGCGCCGGGAACGCCCCCGGGAGGCGCTGGAGTTGCTCGGCTCGACCTGGTCGACCGAGCGCGCCGAGGACCGGGTGCTGTTCCTGGACGCCCTGCAGGAGGGGCTCTCGGCGGCGGACGAGGAGTTCCTGGAGGCCGCGCTGACCGATCGCAGCAAGAACGTCCGGGCGACCGCCGCCGAGCTGCTCTCCACCCTGCCCGGGTCCGCACTTGCCACCCGGATGGCGGAGCGCGCGCGGGCTGCGGTCCGCCTCGACGGGCGCCGGCTGCTCGTCAGCCCGCCCAGCGGGTGCGACGCCGGGATGCAGCGGGACGGCATACCCCTCAAGTCACCGACCGGCCGGGGCGAACGGGCCTGGTGGTTCGGGGAGATCGTCGCGGCCGCGCCGCTGTCGATCTGGTCCGCCGACACCGGCCTCGGCCCGGAGCAGCTGCTGCGGCTGCCGGTCGGCGACGGCGGCACGGACTGGACGGACGACCTGCGGGAGGCCTGGGCCAGGGCCGCCGTCCGCCAGCAGGACGCCGACTGGGCCCGGGCCCTGCTCGGTCCGGTACCGCGTCCCGGCGGCCCCGGGCGGGCGGCGGGATCCCCGGCCCGGTTGCTGTCGGTGCTCCCCGCACCCGAGCGGGCCGCCTGGACGGCCGCCTTCGTCCGTACCCACGGCCTGGGCGACGCCTTCCAGCTGCTGGGGGCCTGCGCCGCGCCGTGGACGCCGCCGCTGTCGACCGCCGTGGTCGCGGCCCTGGAGCGGGCCGCCCGCTCCGGCGCGTACCCGTGGAGCCACAGCGGGGTCCTGGGCATGACGGAGCGGGCGCTGTCCCCCGGGACGGCCCCGGCCGTGGAGGCGCTGGCGGCCGACGCCGCGCCCGACACCGCCTGGGCCGAGACCTTCGCCCGGCTGGCCGGGACGCTGCGCTTCCGGGCCGCGATGCTGGCGGAACTCGACGGGTGACCGCGCCGCGGGCGGCGAGGGTGCGCGGCGGGTCAGCCGGCCGCGCGCAGGTTGGCCTCGACCCAGGCCACCACGTCCTGGGTCGGGGTGCCCGGGGTGAAGATGTCGGCGACGCCGAGCGCCTTCAGCTCGACGATGTCCTCGGGCGGCACGATGCCGCCGCAGAACACCTTGATGTCCTCGGCGTCGCGCTCCCGGAGCAGTTCCAGCACCTTGGCGCAGAGCGTCATGTGGGCGCCGGAGAGGATCGACAGGCCGATGCCGTCGGCGTCCTCCTGGATCGCGGTGTCGACGATCTGCTCCGGCGTCTGGTGGAGGCCGGTGTAGATGACCTCCATACCGGCGTCGCGCAGCGCCCGGGCGATCACCTTGGCTCCCCGGTCGTGGCCGTCCAGCCCCGGCTTGGCGACCACCACACGGATCGGGCCTGACACGCCCATGACTGCCTCCTGGACCTCATCGTCCATCACCCGACCGGCCCGGCCGGGACGGGTGTGGTGTTAACCACTCTTAACAGACCTGAGGGGAGGGTAGCGCCAACCGCGCCCGGCGTCCGTTTCGCCCGTCGAGAGGAGGGGAAAATCACAGCACCGCCCACCCGTCACCCCCGCGCCGTCCGCCGCGGGGCCCCCGCGCCACCCTGCCCGGGGAGAGCCGTATGACCC
>NZ_JAIZ01000510.1:2194-3381 GCF_000710465.2 Kitasatospora sp. MBT63
TCCGGTCCCGCGCCGACCGGACTTCCCGCGATCGGGCCCGCACCGGCCTCCGGACCACCCACGACCGCAGCGGCCGCCGCCGGCCTGCCGTTCGGGCGCGCCGTCCGGGGCGCCCGGGCCGAGGCCGCCGCCCTCGCGCACCACGTGGTCCGCTACCCGGCCGGGCTGGTGCCCGAGCCCCGGCCGCGCGACTGCCCGCCCGGCCCGGCGGCCGACCGGGCGCAGCGCGGCCCGGTGCTGCTGCTGCACGGCCTGGCCGACAACCGCGCGGTGTTCGGCCCGCTCCGCCGCGAGCTGCTGCGCCACGGCTGGGCGCATCTGCACGCGCTCAACTACTCACCGCTGATCCGGGACGTCCGGGCCGCGGCGGTGCTGCTGGCCCGCCACGTGGAGTGGGCCGCCGAGGCCCACCAGGGCCGGCCGGTCACCCTGGTCGGGCACAGCCTGGGCGGCCTGATCTGCCGGTACTACGTCCAGCGGCTGGGCGGGGACGCGGCGGCGCCGCGGGTGGTCACGCTCGGCACTCCGCACGAGGGCACCACGGCGGCGCTGCTGCCGACCCCGTTCCCGGTCACCCGTCAGCTCCGGCCCGGCAGCGACCTGCTGGCCGAGCTGGCGCTGCCCGCGCCGAGCTGCCGGGCGCACTTCACGGCGCTGCGCGGCGAGTTGGACGAGGTGGTCCGGCCGGGGCGCGGCGCCTGGCTGCACCATCCCGACCTGCACTCGGAAAATCTGCTGATCCCTTCGGTCGGTCATATCGGCCTGCCGGCCCATCCGTTGGCGGTCGAGGCCGTACGGCGCGCGCTGGAGGCCGAGGGGGGAGGCGCCGGGCTGGTGCAGCGACACGCCTCCTGAGATGCGCACTTTGTCCGGTATCGGGACAGGGGACTACAGTCTCGGCTGGTTTCTCCCCTTTCCGAGCGGGCTCCCCGAGGCGGCACCGTGACCATCAACTCCCGTACCGACGCCCGTGCCCAGCAACGCCGGCTGGCCCGGCGCGGCACTCGCACGGCAGTGCTGACGGTCGCGCTGCCCTCGGCGGCCACGCTCGGTGTGTTCACCGCCGCCGCGGCCGCCGTCCAGCACGACCACACCCACCCGTCGGCGCCGTCCGCCGCGGACGCCCGGCCCGACGGCGCCCGCACCGCTCCGCCCTCCCCGGGCCCCGCCGCCGTCGCGGCCGCCCG
>NZ_JAIZ01000511.1:0-512 GCF_000710465.2 Kitasatospora sp. MBT63
CGAGGCCGAACGCGATGGTCTTGCCCGAGCCGGTGCGGCCACGCCCGAGGACGTCGCGGCCGGCCAGCGAGTTGGGGAGCGTCGCGGCCTGGATCGGGAACGGTGACGTGACGCCCTGGCGGGTCAGCACCGACAGCAGCGCCTTGGGCATGTCCAGTTCGTCGAACGTCTCGACGGGCGGGAGCGCCGGAGTGGTGCTCACCGGCATCGCGAACTCGCCCTGCGGCGAGGAGGTCCGACGGCCGCCACGGCCACCGCCGGGCCGGTCGCCGTAGAAGGAGCTGCCGCCGGAGCGGGATCCGTAGGCGCCGCCGGAGCGGGATGAGGACGAGGAGCGGGAGTCGGCGTTCCGGTACGGGGAGTGACTGGAGCGGTTCATGCGAAACCTTCCTGGGGCGGCACGTCGCGTGGCAGCTCCGCAGCGCGGGGCGCCGGCAGGAGGTCGCTGGGGAACGGGCCGAAAGTACGGGGGGCGGGGCGTGGACGGAGAAACCGTGCGGCACGTCACCTCA
>NZ_JAIZ01000511.1:522-30928 GCF_000710465.2 Kitasatospora sp. MBT63
GCTCTCCGGCGGGCGGGAGCGAAGATCCTCGAACCGTGGGATGTCACGGCAGGGCGCCGGTCCGGACGCGGCGCAGGGCGTCTCGCGTGCGGATGGCCGCCGGTGGCGGAGCCAGGGGCCTGAACGGCCGGGGTGTGCGTCGTGGCGCAATGCCGAGGGGCCCGCACCGGGCATCGTGTACGCGGTGCGGGCCCCTCGCTGCTGGGCGGGTGCCGTGGCAGATAAAAACTACAGCGGACGAATGTTCTCGGCCTGCGGGCCCTTCTGGCCCTGCGTGACGTCGAACTCGACCTTCTGGCCCTCGAGCAGCTCACGGAAGCCGCTGGCGTTGATGTTCGAGTAGTGGGCGAACACGTCCGGGCCGCCACCCTCCTGCTCGATGAAGCCGAAGCCCTTTTCCGCGTTGAACCACTTCACAGTGCCATTAGCCATAAAGAAATCTCCTTCAAGGGGCTGTCCGAAACCCGCACAGCGCACGTTTCGAGTCGCCGCGATGAGCACCCACCCGGGGAAGAGCCGGGAAACAAAAAGGCGCCTGCGGAACATCAGCAGGCGCACACAAAGTTCATGGGAACCACTACTGCAACTACGACGACAGTAGCAGACCCGAACCCGCCATGGGGTGGACATTTCCGCCCCCGAGCGCCACGGAGCTCTCCCCCAGGGCCTCCGGCTCCGGGGTCCGAGGCCGCCAACACGCCTGCCCAGCAGGCTGGTTGGGGTGCCCGCGGGCCCGGCCGGGCCGCCCGGCCGGGTCTCCGAAAGCACGGTTCGAATTTCACGAAATTCCGGCCTCACGGAACCCGAATGCTCCGGGACGGCCCACCTCGCGTTTTTCCCGAGCACACCCGACGGAACGGCGAAATCTGCAGGCGGCCGTCGGGCCGGGGTGGGCCGGGTCGGGTGTGGCCGGTCAGTGGGATGCCGCGCGGCGTCCGCGGCGGCCGAGGGCGAACCAGGCGAGGCTGCCGAGGAAGGGGGCGAGGAGGACGATCGCCAGCCAGAGGATCTTCGTGGCGGTGCAGTGCCGGGAGCGCACGACGCTCACCAGGGCCGCGACCGCGAGGAGGAGGGCGGCGAGTGCGGCGGCCAGCGCCACGGTCATCGCTCCTCCGGCCAGGACGAGGCGGCCGGTGTCTCCCATCGCCTGGAGCTGGGCGGGTGGCAGGGCAGCGGAGAGTGCGTTCATCGGTGTGTTCCTTGCTGGGTGTGGTGTCGGTCGGTTCGGTTCGACCACCCGAATCGTGGCCCGGGGCCGCCACCGGTGACGTCCGTCTTTGCGCTCGCCGAGGGTTACCCGAAAGTCGTACCGGGCCTGCCCGGTCGTGTGATGTGCCGCCCCACCGGTGGGGCGGAGTCTGGAGACCGTTCGTCCGATGGGGGCGAGGGACCGGGTGGAAGGGAACGGCATGATCCAGGTACAGGGGTTGCGGAAGCGGTACGGCGACACGCTCGCCGTGGACGGTCTGTCGTTCACGGTCCGGCCGGGGGTGGTCACGGGTTTCCTCGGGCCGAACGGCGCCGGGAAGTCGACCACGATGCGTCTGATGCTCGGGCTGGACGCCGGGGAGGGGAGCACGACGTTCGGCGGTGTCCGCTACGCGGAGCTCGGATCCCCGGTCGCGACGGTCGGTTCGCTGCTGGACGCGGGTGCGGTGCACCCGGCCCGCAATGCCCACGACCATCTGCGGATGGTGGCCGCCGGCGCGGGTCTGCCGGCGCGGCGGGTGCGGGAGGTGCTGTCCCTGGTGGGTCTCGACGACGTGCGTCACCGCCGCACCGGTGGCCTCAGCCTGGGGATGCGGCAGCGGCTGGGTCTGGCGACGGCGCTGCTGGGGGATCCGGAGTACCTGATCCTGGACGAGCCGACCAACGGCCTCGATCCGGAGGGCGTGCTCTGGATGCGCGGCCTGCTGATCAGGCTCGCCGAGGAGGGACGGGTGGTGTTCGCCTCCTCGCACCTGCTGTCGGAGGTGGCCCGGCTCGCCGAGGACCTGGTGGTGATCGGACGGGGCCGGCTGATCGCCGCGCAACCGGTCGCGGACTTCGTCGCCGCCCACACCCGTTCCGAGGTCGTGGTGCGCGCCGACCGCCCGGTCGAACTGGCCGCCCTGCTGCGGCAGGAGGGCGCGCAGGTCTGGGCGGACGAGTCCGATGTGCTGGTCGTGGCCGGGGTCGACGCCGACCGCGTCGGTACGGTCGCCGCCCAACACGGCCTGGCGGTGCGCGAGCTGCGTACGCGCCGCAGCAGCCTGGAGGACGCCTTCCTCGCGGCGACGGCCACCCACACCCAGTTCCGGGGGGCGGCCGCATGACCGCGCTGAGTACGTCCGGCCGGGACGCGGTCCCGTCGCCCGGTGCCATGCGCGGCCGGGGCGGGGTGTTCGGCCGGGCCCTGGCCTACGAGTGGGTCGCCTTGCGTTCGCTGCGTACGCCGTGGCTGCTGTGCGGCTCGGCGCTGGCGGCACAGGTCCTGGTGGACGTGGCGGTGGGCCGGGACGGGGTGTCCGGGGTCCGGCAGTTCGCCGCCGGAATGACGGGTGTGACGCTCGTCGGATTCGCACTCCTGGCCGCGCTCGGCGTCACCGTGCTGGGCGGGGAGTACCGGCACCGCACCATCACCCGGACCGTGCTGACGCTGCCTGATCGCCGCGGGATCCTGCTGGCGAAGGCGGCGCTGACCGGAGCGGTGGCCGCGTCCGTCGCCGCGGTCATGGTGGTGGTGAACGCGCTGAGCGTCCCGTTGCTGGGAAAGGCCTCGCTCCCCGTGGACCGAGCGGTCGAGCTGGGTGGCGCAGCGGTCGTCTACGCGGTGTCGGGCGCGCTGGTCGGCCTGGCGCTGGCCGGGGTGACCCGGAACTCGACGCTGTCGATCGCCGTGGTGATCCTCTGGCCGGTCCTGCTGGAGAACCTGGTGGTCCTCACCACCGGTGTCAGCCAGGACCTGGTCCCGTTCGGGGCGGCCGCGGCGCAGGTCCAGGCGACCGGCGGCGCGGGACCGCAGTGGCTGCTGATGCTGCCGCTGGTCGCCCTCACCACGGTGCTGCTGACCGCCGCCGGCGTCCTGTTCGCCCGGCGGGACGTGTGACGGCCCGGCGCGTCCCACTAGGATCCGGCCGGTGAAGTTCTTCGAGCCCCGGCCGGACCGCCGCCGGCTGTCCTGGTGGGAGGGCAGGCCCGGGTACCTCGCCGTCGATGTCGCGGTGGCGGCCGTCTGCGTGCTGCCTGCTCTCTCCGCCGGGGGCGGCCCCTGGCGGCTCCTGGCCTTCCTCGTCGCCCTGCCGACCCTGCTGGTACGCCGGCGGTTCCCGTGGCTGCCCGTGGTGGCGGCGCCATTGTTCTGCTGGAGCTGGGGCGTCCTCCCGGTGGTGGTGATCTGCTACACGGTGGCCCGGCAGTGGGGGCTGCGGTGGCGCACTCTGCTGTCGTTCCTCCTCGCGGCCGGCTGTACGGTCGCCGAGGCCTGGAACCCGGGGCCGAACTACGGCATCCTCTACCAACTCCTCGTCCCGCCGGCCTGGTTGGTGCTACCGGTGCTGGCCGGGCTGTGGATGCGCCAGCGGCAGACGCTGGTGGACGCGCTGCGGGAACGCGCCCGGCAGGCCGAGCGGGAGCGCGACCTGCTCGCCGAACGGGCGGTCGCCGCCGAGCGGCGGCGGATCGCCCGGGAGATGCACGACGTGGTCGCCCACCGCGTCAGCACCATCGCGCTGCAGGCGGGCGCGCTGAGCGTGACCGCCCCGGACGAGCGCACGGCCGAGACGGCCGAGGTCATCCGGTCCGTCAGCGCCCGCGCCCTGACCGAACTGCGCGAGATCCTGGACGTCCTGCGCCACGACCAGCAGGAGAAGTCGGACGGCGTGCACGGCGTCCAGTCGGACGGCTCCGTGCGGGCGGACGTGGCCGAGCTGGTGCGCGACTGCGTCGGCTCCGGCGGCAACGTCCACCTGAACGCGCCCGCGGAACTCCCCGTCGTCACCGGGGCCGTGCGCCGGGCCGTGTACCGGGTGTCCCAGGAGGCCCTCACCAACGCGGCCAAGCACGCCCCGCACGCCCGTGTCGACATCCGTCTCGCGGAGGAGCAGGGCGAGTTGCAGCTCACCGTGACCAACCGGCGCGGCGGCAGGCGCCCGTCCGGCCACGCGGTCCCCGGGTCCGGGTACGGGCTGCTCGGCATGCGGGAGCGCGTCACGCTCGTCCAGGGCACCCTCCGTACCGGGCCGACCGTGGAGGGCGGCTACCGTGTGCACGCAGCCTTTCCGCTCGTGTCCACCATGCCCACCGTGTCCGAGGAGCCCGTGTGATCGACGACCGTCCCGACCCGCCGGTGAAGGTCGTCGTGCTGGAGGACGAGGAACTCGTCCGCAGCGGCGTGCGGATGATCCTCGACGCCGACCCGGGGATCGAGGTGGTCGCCGAGGGCGGCGACGGGGACGTCGCCGTGGACCTGGTCGCCCGGCACCGCCCGCACGTGGTGCTCACCGACATCCAGATGCCCCGCGTCGACGGCCTGGAGGTCACCCGGCGGCTGCTCGCCACGCCCCACCCTCCCGTGGTCGCCGTACTCACCACCTTCGACCTCGACGAGTACGTGCACGCGGCGCTGCGTGCGGGCGCGGCGGGTTTCCTGCTCAAGGACACCCCGCCGCGGGAACTGGCGCGTGCCGTCCACGTCCTGGCCCGCGGGGAGGCGATGCTGTCGCCACGGGTCACCAAGCGGCTGCTCAGCACCTTCTCCGCGGGCGACGCGGCGGAGGCGGCCCGTCGTCGGCTGAGCCTGCTCACCGACCGGGAGCGTGAGGTCGCCGCCGCGGTCGCGCAGGGCCTGACCAACGCCGAGATCGCCGCCGACCTGTACCTGAGCGCGTCGACGGTGAAGGTCCACATCGGACGGATCATGGCCAAGCTGGAGGCCGCCAACCGCACCCAGGTCGCCATCATCGCCCACGACGCCCGCCTCGCCTGAGACCGACGCAACCGGCCGAGGCCCGCCGGCGGCGAGTTGACCGCCGTGCACGGTCCCGGAGACGGACGTGGCGGGCGGCGCGCCGACCTCGAGGGCCTCTGCAGGTGACGTCCCCACCCGCTCCGTCGGCCGGTGATCAGCGTATCGCCGAGGGCCGCCCCGCGGCCCGGGTGCGCAGGGCGGCAGGGCGGCCCGCGGGGGGGTGGTCAGCCCGGGATGCCCGCGGGGAGTCGGGTGGCGGGGCCGAGGTCGGGCTGCGGGGTGGTGGTGTGGTCGTGGAGCATCCGGCGGTCGTAGGCGAGTTGGTGCGCGCGGATGGCCTCGGTGTTGTCGACCGCCCAGGCGTGCAGCCGGCCGAAGGGCTCCCGCAGGGACTCGCCGAGCGGGGTGAGCGAGTACTCGACCCCGACCGGCGAGGTCGGCAGGACCTGACGCCTGATCATGCCGTTGCGCTCGAGTCTGCGCAGGGTCTGGGTCAGCACCCGCTGGGTCACACCGTCCAGGTGACGCTTGATCTCGTTGAACCGTCTGGGTTCGGCCAGGACGGCCAGCACGGTCATCGACCACTTGTCGGCGATCTGGTCGAGGATCGGGCGGCTGGGGCTGTCGGACCGGTGGACGGTGTCGCCGGCGGGCGCAATAGTGGCCATTTCGATGCCCTTCATGATCCGTGCAATGCCGAGGGTACGGGCGTGACGGTGACCGCCGCGCCCGCGGATGGAGGGCCGGTCGACCCGCCGCAGGACCGGCCGGCCGGCAGGTACGGGTGGTCTGCGGACGGCGGTACGGCGTGGCATGGTCCCCTGACACGGGCGGCGAAGAGCGGGAGCCTCCAGGAGAGGTGAGCATGCCACGGCGAGATAGACATCCAATAGACCTTGATGTGCACATGGTCGACTTCGCGGCCCCGCCGGGGCTCCCGCTCAGCCGAGCGCGCGCGACATGAACCCCCGGATGCCGATCACCGCGGCGACCAGCAGGGCGGCGGACAGCACCAGGACGTCGATCCACAGCGCGATCGACGGCCGCCCGGGCAGCGTCACCGCCCGCAGGCCCTCGCTGAGGTAGGTCAGCGGGTTGACCGAGGTGATCACCTGGAACCACCGCACCTGGCCGAGCGACGACCACGGGTACTGCACCGACCCGGTGAACGTCAGCGGCGCCAGCACCAGCGAGAAGGTGACGCCGATCCGCTCCGGGGAGACCACCGTCCCCAGGACCAGGCCGATCCCCGCGCCCGCCGCCGAGCCGAGCGAGAGCACGCCCAGCACGCCCGGCCAGGCCGACAGCGCCCAGCCCGAGGTACCGAGCACCAGGAACCCGATCGGCGCCATCACCAGCCCGGCGAACAGGCCGCAGAGCGTCCCGAAGACCATCTTGGCCACCGCGACCAGCCGGCCGGGCAGTGGCGCGAGCAGCCGGTCCTCGATCTCGCCGGACCAGGAGAAGTCCATGATCAGCGGCATCGCGGTGTTCTGCAGCGAGACCAGCAGCGCGTTCAGCGCCACCACTCCGGGCAGCAGCGTCGCGCCGAAGTCGCCACGGGTGTAGCCGGCTTCGCCGAGCACCTTGCCGAAGACGAAGAACAGCAGCAGCGGTTGGACGACCACCTGCACCAGGAACGGGCCCGGCCGCCGGGTGGTGGTGAACACGTCCCGCCACAGCACCGCGAGGAAGGTCCGCAGCACCGGGGCGGGTGGACGGGACGGCCGCCCGACGGCAGCGGATCCGGGCCCGGCGGTGGATTCGGCGGATGCGGCCGGCGCAGTCACCGCAGCTCCCTTCCGGTCAGCGAGATGAACACGTCCTGGAGGCTCGGCCGGGCCACCGACAGGTCGGTCAACTCGGCCCCCGCGCCCCGCTCCGCGACGGCCCGCAGCACCTCCGGCAGCAGGACCGACGGATCCTTCCCGGTACGGACCCGGAAACCGCACCGCCCGCGCCGTTCGGCGCCCGGCTCGGCCGGCGGCACAGTGTCGTGCTCGATGCCGTCGACGCCGGGCAGTTCGGCCAGCGCGGCCGAGAGCGCGGCGACGACCTCGGCGGCCCGGCCGTCGTGGCCGGCCGGGTCCGGTGCGAGCCGGACCTGCGCGGTGATGGTGGTGCCGCCGGGCAGCGCCCCGGTGAGCGCGTGCGGGGTGTCCAGTGCGAGCAGTCGGCCGTGGTCGACGATGCCGACCCGGTCGGACAGCGTCTCGGCCTCGTCCATGTCGTGGGTGGTGAGCACCACGGTGACGCCCTGGCCGCTCAGTTCGCGGATACGCTCGTGCAGGAACAGCCGCGACTGGGGGTCCAGGCCGGTGAACGGCTCGTCCAGGAAGAGCACTTCGGGCCGGTGCACCAACGCCCGTGCGATCACCACCCGCTGGGCCTGGCCGCCGGAGAGCCGTTCGACCCGGCGGCCGGCCAGGTCGGTGAGCCCCATCAGTGCCAGCAGTTCGTCGGCGCGGCGGACCCGCTCCACCCGTCCGAGGCCGTGGTAGCGCCCGTGGAAGAGCAGGTTCTGCCGCACGTCCAGCGAGCGGTCCAGGTTCTGCCGCTGCGGTACGACCGCGAGCAGGCGTTTGGCCTCGGCCGGCCGGGCCACCACGTCCGCGCCGTGGACCAGGCAGCGGCCCGAGGTCGGCAGGATCCGGGTGGTCAGCACCCCGACGGTGGTGGACTTGCCGGCCCCGTTCGGGCCGAGCAGGCCGAAGACCTCGCCCTGGCCTACGGTGAAGGTGAGCCCGTCCACGGCGGGCGGCGCCTGCGGGTGGTAGCGCTTGACCAGCTCGGTGACCGTGACGGCGTGGTTCATGACGTCCTCCCTCCTGCTGCGTTCGGGCTACAGCCGGCCGCCGCTGTCGACGAATCCGACCAGGTCCTGGATCCGGTCCAGCGCGCTCACCCCGTGCACGTCCTCGACGGCGCGGGAGACCACGTGGCAGATCAGGTTGCGTTCCAGCTCTCCGATGCCGACCCGGTACATGTTGAGGTAGAGCCAGTTGAGCACCACCCGGTACTGCTGGAAGGTGTTCCAGCCGCCGAGCTGGTCGGCCGCGCCGCGGTGGCCGCCGAGCACCTGGTGGAACGGGCTGCGCGCGGACCAGGCGGCCCAGGTCGACCCCCAGGCCTCGGGGTCGCCGTTGTCGTCCGTGTTGAGTGCCAGCTCCCCGGCGGTGATCAGCTTGTTGGCCCGGTCGCGGTAGTGCAGCAGGGTGTCCAGCAGTGCGCCGAAGGGCAGCACTTCGTGGTAGTCGGAGGCCGCGGTGATGGTGACGACCCGCTGCCGGAACCGGTCCGCGTTGGCCTCGTAGACCCGGTCGAAGCGTTCCCGCAGCCCGTCGGGGCCCTTCGCCAGGAAGGCGTCGGCGTGGCCGCGGTAGGACAGGTAGCCGTAGGTGACCGGCGGCAGGAAGCGGTGCGCCGTGGCGATGAACATGTCGACCGCGAGGGCCATCTTCGAGCCGCCGCCGCGGACCCGGTCCAGGATGGCGAAGGCGGTGTCGTTGGTGTCCACGTAGTAGTCGGCGAGCAGGTCGGCCGCCGCCTGCCCGCCGAGCACGTCCAGCCGGCGGTCCAACTCCCCCGTCTCCACGCTGTTGTTGGCCGCCCACGGCGTCAGCGGTCCGTGCTCCCGCTCGTGCCGGGCCAGCCGCTGGTGCTCGGCGTGGGAGTCCCGCTCGTCCAGGACCGTCACGGAGGGGTGGGCCCGCAGGTACTCCTCCAGGATCCGGTCGGCGGCCGGGGCGACGACGGTCTCGAAGGCCTCGGCGCTCGCCAGGACCGGGATGCGGACGTGCGGACCGCGCCGCCAGTGCGGCTGGAAGTACGCCCTGGACACGGCGGGGGCCACCGCCGCCAGGAACGGGCGCACGGCGTCGAGCAGCAGATCGGTCCGGTCGCTCTCGTGGTGGAAGACGTTCACGCTCCGCCAGGACGGCTCCGTCATGTCCCAACTCCTTGGCAGTTCAGCTCGATCAGGTACTCGGTGACGTGGGGCCGGCCCTGCCGGTCGGTGAGGGCCCTGTCCGGCTGCGGCGCGACCTCGTGGAAGACCGCCGCGCTGCTCGCGTCCCGGGCCGAGCGTTCGAAGGCGGCGACCAGCAGTGGGGCGCCGAGGTCGACGAACATCGGCTTGCGGGCGCGGTCGCCGGTCAGCGAGCCGGCCGGGCCGGCGCCCAGCCGCAGCACCGAGACGAAGAAGCGCGGTGGGATGCCGTGTTCGGCCAGCCAGCCGGCCAGCTGCAGCAGGAACGCCGCGTCCGACTGGCCGGGTGCACGGCGCGGCAGTGTCCCCGGCTGGGCGACCCAGGCGGCGCGCCGCAGCACGACGCGTCCGATGCTGAGCCGGGGCGCGTGCAGCACCCGGCCGGTCGCGTTCCCTGCGCCCGCCTCGTGCCGCACCGGCTGGTCGGGGCGCAGCAGGATGGGGTTCTCGCCGAAGGCCTCGATCAGCAGGGCCATCACCGGCGGGAGTTGCCGTTCGTAGGAGAGCCCGCCGTGGACGGGGCGGACCGGGGTGGCGCCGTCGAGGAGGACCGGCAGTCCGTCCTGGCCGACGCCGACGGTCAGCCGGGCGGGCGGCGGGTGGTCGAGCCGGTCGGGCAGGGTGAGGTCGCGCTGGTTGAGCGAGGTGCCGAGGGTCCGGGTGAACTCGGCGTACCGCGGCGCGTGCGGGTCCTGCGGGTCGGCCGGGTACACGGCGTCGACCGGGAGCGGGTCGTCCGCGATCCGGCGCAGCAGCCGGTGGACCTGGGAACGGCCGCGGCCGAAGCCGGAGTTCACCGCGTTGACGATCAACTGCCCGTCGCCGTGGCCGCCGTCGTCGTCGTCGTACTGGGCGTAGACGGCGACCGAGCCGGGCGGGCGGATCCAGGGCGGCAGGGTGTCCAGTACCTTCTCGATCCGGTGCCGGTCCGGGAGGGCCTGGCGGACCTCGGCGATCAGCTGGACCAGGTGGCGTACTTCGGCGACCGGGCTGGCGTCGAGGGTCGCGGTCAGCCCGGTCATGGCGAAGGCGAGGGCGGCCGGGTGCAGGCGCATCACTTCGCCGCCTTCGCGGACCAGTTCGGCGTAGAAGCGGTCGAAGGGCACCGTGGTGTCCGGGCCGAAGCGCTCCCGCAGGAAGGCGGTGACCGCCAGCTTGAACGGCAGGGTGTGGTCGAGGACCGCGAGCAGCCGGCAGGCGAGGGCGAGGTCGTCCAGGGCGCTCCGCCAGGACGGCAGTGCGGCCTCGGCCACCACGCCGGGGATCACGGACTGTTCGGTCACCAGGTCGCGGAGCCTGCCGGTGGTGCCGAGGCCGGCGAGTTCCTCGGCCAGCCGCGGCCCGAGCACGACCCGTTCAGTGCCGGTCGCGTC
The DNA here is from genome assembly GCF_000710465.2 of Kitasatospora sp. MBT63. Taxonomy (GTDB): domain Bacteria; phylum Actinomycetota; class Actinomycetes; order Streptomycetales; family Streptomycetaceae; genus Kitasatospora. Next base: position 10,832 of record NZ_JAIZ01000511.1, read on the forward strand.
GGCGTAGCCGCGCAGCGCCTCCTGGAGCGGGCCGAGTGCGGGCTGTCGCCGCGCCAACTGCCCGAGCGGGTCGGGGCCGTGCTCGTCCAGGTCGGTGGTGGCCAGTAGCAGGCCGGTGGCCAGCAGGGAGCGCAGGTATCCGGCGGCCCGGTCCGGCGGTGCGGGCAGCGCGGCGGTCAGGGCGGCGAGGGTCGGTGCTCCGGCGGCGGCGCGCAGGCAGTGCCGCAGCGCCGGGGTGAGTGGCAGGGTCAGCAGGTCCTCGGCCGGTGCGGGGCCGATGAACTGGACGCTGTCGGCGAGCGGCCGTGCGCTCGGGTTGACCCGGACGGTCACCTCGGTGGGTGCGGCGGTGGCCGGGGAGGTCCACGGTGCGAGGGCGGACAGGTCGAGTTCGACGATCGAGCGCGGTGCCTCGGTCGCGGTCCGGCGCAGTGCCGGTCCGTCCGGCACGAAGCGGCCGAGGCCGCTGGCGGTGAAGGTGCTGAACGGGCTTGTCTTGGTGGCGGCGCGGGTGGCGTAGACGGCCAGCCGGATCAGCTCCGCCCGGCCGGGTCTGCCCCGCAGGACGGTGTGCAGGGTGGGGCTGGCGTGGGCGAGGCCTTGGTCGAAGCGGGCGTCGGCGGCGATCTCGCGCAGTGCGGCGGAGGTGGCGCGTTCGGCCTCGGCCAGCACCGCGGGCAGCGCCTCGCGCGCGGCCCGCAGTCGGCCGACGGCCTGACCGAACTCGGCTATGTCGGCGGCGAGTTCGGTGCCGAGCGCGGCGGTGACCGGCGGCTCGGCCAGCAGCCGGGCCGGGTCGCGCTGCTGGTGCACGGCCCGGCGCAGCGCGACCAGTTTCGGTCTGGCGCCGGGGTCGGGCAGTGCCCCGATCACCCGGTGGCAGCGCTCGGACAGCGCCGCCGCGTCGGCGGTCAGCTCGGCGGCGGCGCCGACCGCCGCCAGCAGGGAGTGCCGCAGCCGCGGGTCGACAAGCCCGTCGAGCACGGTGGTCGGCAGGCCCGCGACGCGGACGCCGAAGGTGGTGGCGAAGGCAGGGTCGCGGCTCATGGGAAGGGGTGGGGGTGCGGGTTGAGGTCGGCGTCGGTGAGCGGGCGCGGCGCGTGGCCGAGCCGGTGCGGCACCTCGTGCAGGCGGGGCAGCCCGGTGGTGCGCCGGTTGCGGTGGCCGAAGGTCATCGGCAGTGCGCCGGGGGCGATCACCTTGACGCACGCCAGGTCGGCGGCGCGGTGCAGCGGCGAGGTCTGGTCGACCACCACGACGTCCATGCCGCCCGCCAGCATCCGGTCGACGGCTTCGGTGAGGTCCTCGCGCAGGTCGGCGTGGGCCGGCCAGGGCCGGCGGCCGAGCCGGTCCCAGCCGATCGTGCGGTCGCCGTCGAGCAGGAAGGAGAAGCGGTCCAAGGCCTCCGGGGTGGCGGCGCACAGCGAGTGGTCGGTCATGACGCGGACCAGGTCGGGGTCGGCGGCCATCCGGCGGGCCCGTTCGGCCTCGGCGGGGTAGCGGCGCAGTTCCTGTTCCACGATGGGCGCGAGTTCGCCGAGGGCGCTGAGCACGGCGGCGACCGGGTCCAGCGCCGAGCCGCTGGTGCAGATGACCTGGGGCCGGGCCGGGTCGCCGGTGGCCTCCTGGGCGAGCACCCAGACGGCGGGGATGCCTTCGGTCATGGTGGTGTCGAAGGCCCGCACCCGGTACCCGCTGCGTCCGAGGCGTTCGGCGACCAGCCGGATGCGAGGGTCGGGGGCGCGGGCGAGGTCGACCTCGGGCACCGGCAGCCGGGCGTACCAGGTGAGCAGGAACGCGTCGCGTTCGACGATCTCCAGGATGCCGTGCAGGACCGCCTCCTCCAGGCAGCCGCCGAGCGCGCAGCCGTTGGAGATCTCGAAGGTGAAGCCCTGGTCCGCCGTGGCGCCGGGCTGCCACTCGGTCCGGTAGTAGGCGTAGCTCTCCGGCACCAGCACCGGCCGGTCGCGGCCGAAGGAGTGTGCCCACACCCAGGACACCGCCGTGTCCTCGGTGAAGGGCTGGTAGCGGCCGTCGGGGTCGGGGAAGCGTTCCGGGGGGAACAGGCCGAGCGAGCGCGGGTCGAGGGCGTGCTCGGCGAGTTCGGCGTAGCTGCCGCGTACGGCGGTCCGCCTGCCCCAGGGCCACTGGCCGCCGAGCCGTTCCAGGGCCTCGGCGACGGCGGTGGTCCGGCAGGAGGCGTAGTCGCGGCCGCGGCCCCACCCGGCTTCGCCGCGGTAGCCGTACTCCGTCAGGACCGCTTCGGCGAGCGGGAGGACGGCGTCGCGCATGCCGTTCGGCGGGGCGACGACGCCGGTGTCGGCGTCGACGTAGCGGGCGGTCAGTTCGGCCTCGGACAGGTCGCGGACCCGGGTGGCCCCGGCCCGGGGCTTGGGCCGCGGCTGCGGGGTGATCCGGGCCGCTTCGGCGGTGTCCGGCGGCAGTGTGCCGCAGACCCGGCACAGCGGGTCGGGCAGGAAGGTGTGCCGGGTCAGGGCCGCGGTCCGCAGGTCCAGGTACCAGCAGCGGTCCGGGGCGGCGCCGGTGTGCAGGAGCTCGGTCACCGCGTCGGCGGCGAAGGTGCTCAGCCACCGCGAGGGCCGCTCGGCGATCCGCCTGTCGGCGCGCAGGTCGGCGGTCCGGCGGTCGGCGCGGGGTGCGGCGGTGCGCCAGGTCTGCAGGCACCAGGCGCAGCCGGGTTCGCCCGGGCGGACCAGCGGGCCGATGACGGCCCGGTCGAGTTCGGTCCACACCGGCAGCCAGGGCTCGCCGCGGTCGTGGGCGGCCTGCCAGCCGTCGGTGTCCCAGCCGTCGCGGGCGACCACCAGCATGGCCGGTGGGCGCCGGGCGATGGCGGCGGCGAGCAGGCCGTCGCCCAGTACCGTCTCGCTCACTTCGGTGTCCCCCTCACCACGTCAGCCGGAACTCGGGGCGCTGCCCGGCCGGGTGCCCGGTGCCGAACTGCGCCATCAGCAGGCTCCGCCGGCGGCCCTGGAGGCCGAACCAGCCGTCCAGCAGGTGGGTGAGCACGTCGTTGTGGACCCGGCCGGCCACGTCGACGGAGGCGGCGGCCAGGCAGGCGCGGTGCAGGGCGGCTCCGGCGGCGGCCTGCTGGACGCGGTACCAGCGGGCGCCGTAGCGCTGTTCGGCGGCCTCGGCGTCGCCGACCGGCAGCAGCCACAGGTTGGCGGTGCGTGCGCCCTGCTGGGTGAGTGCGGCCAGGGCGGCTTCGCGCAGCCGCTGGCGGGGGTCGCCCTCGCCGACCGGTTCCAGTTGGTGCGCGTCGGGGTGGTAGCGGTAGGCGCCGGAGGGGATGCCGGTCACGTCGGCGATGACGCAGTAGTGCTCGACCAGGTTGGCCGGCAGGTCCCAGGCGGGCTGCTGCCCGTAGGCGGTGAGGATCGCGGCGAGGGTGGCGGCCGTCATGGGGTCGCCGTTGAAGCCGCGGATGGCGGCGTGCCGGGTCCGGGTGCCGGCCCGCAGGTCCGGGGCGGCCAGCGGCAGGCCGATCCGCTCGCCCTCCGCCGCGGGGGCGGCGGGCAGCGGTTCGGGGCCGGGGCGGCTCTGCGCGAGCACCGCGGCGTGGGCGCCGGACGCGCGCGGGAACGCGGCCAGCGAGGGGCCGCGGTCCGCGGGCGGCGTGGGCGGCAGCAGTTCGACGACGGCGTGCACCCCTTCCTCCCGGGGGTCCAGGCCGAGCAGTTCGGTGAGGTCGGCGTCGGGGAAGCAGAGCCGGGCGGTGGCCTGCTGCCCGTCGGCGACCGCCAGGGCCTGCGCGACCTGGATGCCGGACTCCAGGCAGGCGAGGCGGTAGTACATCTCGCCGTACTTGGCGGCCAGCCGCCAGAACACGTTGGTCTGCAGCAGGACGGTGGCCGCGGGCCGGGACGCCGCCCAGCCGCGGTAGTCGCCCGCGCGCAGCTGCACCAGGTCGTGCCGGGCCGGGTCGTAGTAGTGGACGCCGGTGGGGACCTGGGAGTCGGGTCCGGCGAGCACGTACCACTCGGCGCTGTAGCGGGCGCCGCCGGAGGGCGTCGGGCGGCGGGTGACCAGCCACTGCAGCGGGTCGGCGTCCGGGATGGCCTCGAAGCTGTCGGTGAACGGCAGCAGGTCCAGCGGGGTCAGCCACTGCGAGCGGGTGATGCCGCCGAGGTCGGCGAGCAGCCGGCCGAGCCGGTGTCCGGACCGCTCCGGCGGCCAGGGCAGCGGATGGCGCGGCGCCCCGGGGTAGCTCTTGACCAGCCGGGGTGCGAACGCCTTCGGGTCGGCCACCTCGGTCGGGGTGTGCACGTCCTCCTGGTAGCGGGTGACCTGGTCACTCATCGGTCACACCGCACACAGGTCGAACGCGGTGCGGGTGAGCAGCAGCCGCAGGTGGGACTCCTGGGCCAGGCTGATGCCGAGCCGGTTGCACATCAGGTGCGCGCAGCGTTCCACGATCAGCTGCGGCACCAGGTGGTTGATGTGGTCCAGCACGTCGGCGGGGGCCTCGAAGGTCGGGTAGGCGTCCAGCCGGCCCAGCAGTTCCAGCTCGACCAGGGTGTCGTTGAGGTCCCGGGTGCTGGCCAGCCAGCCGTTGACGACCGATCCCTCGGGCAGTGCGACGCCGCGCGTCGACGCCCACACCGCCTCCAGGCCGGCCCGCAGCTGGGCCTTGTTGGCGTCGAAGTGCCGCTCGAAGGCGGGCGAGCCCAGCAGCTGCGCGGCGCCGCCGCCGCTCTCCACCATGAACCGTGCCTGGTAGGCGAGTTCGGGCAGGATGCCGGTGAACAGGGTGCGGTTGGCGGCCAGCATGGCGAAGGCGTCCATGGCCCGCTGGCCGGGCTTGCGGCCGCGGGCGATCAGCTCCACCGCCAGGGCGCTGCCCGCCATCAGCTGCCGCTCGACCGCCTCCAGCGAACGGCCGGTGCCGAAGACCTCGGTCTCGGGCCGGTAGTCGATGAACGCCACCGAGTTGTCCGGGTGCAACTCCCGGTCGTAGTCGGTCATCTGCTCCAGCGCGGCGAGGCCCGGTGAGGAATCGGCGTACTCCTCGGCGGTCATCGGGGTCGTCGAGGGCGCGGTCCGGAAGAACTCCGCGGCGCTCTCCTCGATCGCGGCGCGGACCTGCGTCACCTGGTCCGGCCGGGTGAGCACGCGCAGCCGGACGTGCGGGCCGCCCTCCCAGTAGCGCAGGAAGAAGAAGCCGTCGGCCTGCCCGGCCAGGCGCAGCCGTTCGACCGCGGGCCGCAGGGCGCCGACGATCAGCGCGTCCTGGTCGCCGTGGTGGAAGAGGTGGGCGCTGACCCAGGTGCGTGCGGGCATGTCAGACATAGGTGACTCCGGGCTCGTTGAGTTCCACGATGTACTCGGCGACGCGCTCGCCGCGGATCCGGCCGGGGTCCGGCACCATCTCGCTGATCTGCACGATCGCATGCGGCTCGGCGAGCCGGCGTTCCAGCCCGAGCAGCAGCAGCATGCTCGCGAAATCCACGTAGTTGGGCTTGATGTCGTTGCCGGGCCCCTGGCCGGTGCCGCCCTGGGCCAGGGCGGCCGGGTCCAGGACGGTGACGAAGCACCGCTCCGGGATGCCGTGTTCGGCGAGCCAGCCGGCCATCCGCAGCAGCCAGGCCGCGTCGCTGGTGGCCTCGGTGCGCCGGGGCAGCCGGTCCGCGCGGGTCATCCACATGGCGCGCCGCAGCACCACCTTGCCGACCATCAGCCGGGGCAGGTGCCGTACGCCGTGGTCGGCGCGCGGGTCGGAGGTCATCCGCAGTTCGGTGTGCGGCCCGAACCAGGTGGTGGACTCGCCGAACGCCTCGACCATGAACCGTGCGGCGGGCGGCAGCAGCCGGTCGCCGAGGCCGGGGTGGACCGGGCGGATCGGCCGGCCGAGGCGCCGCGAGACCAGCTCGGGCAGGCCGTCCGCGCCGCGCCGCACGGACAGGTCGTTGACGGGCAGCAGGGCCTCGTCGGCGCGCAGGCTGCGCACGCCGGGGTAGTCGACGACCAGTCCGACCCCGGGCTTGCGGACGTTGACGGCGGACCTGGCGACCGCCTCGAACTCGGCGAAGAGCACCTGGTCGCGGCCGGTGGCCGGCCCCGGCTCGGCCGGCTGGTCCTCGCGCAGGTCGAGCCCGTCCAGGATCTGCCGGACCCGGTTGCGGCCGCGGCCGAAGCCGCAGCTGACGGTGTTGACCACCAGTTCCTCGCCGTGCGCGGCGGCGGCGAGCTGGCAGTACACGGCGACCGAGGTGGGGGTGCGCACCCAGGCCGGCCACTCCTTGGCCAGCGTGCGGACCTCCTCGGGGTCGACGCGGACCACGCCGTCCGGGTCGGGCGCCCGCTCGCCCAGCAGCCTTTTGACGGCGGAGCGCAGCCGGTACAGCTCGCCCAGTGCCTCGCTCCCGCGGTCCCGGCCGGCGGCGGCCGGGCCGGCCTGCTGCTCGGCCAGCGCGTCGCGGTAGAACACCATCAGCGGGACCTCGGCCCCGTCCGGGTAGCGGCGTTCGAGCAGCTCGCCGAGGGTCAGCTTGGCGGGCAGGTCCGGTCCGATCAGGCCGAGCAGGGTGCGCACCGCGTCCAGGTCGTCGAGCAGCGGCTGCCAGCGCCCGCGGTCGAGCACGGCGGCGGTGCCCGGGTGGACGGCGTTCTCGTAGAAGCTGTAGCGGGCGAACTCCTTCGCCAGTTTCGGGTTGTTCAGGTACGCGTGGTCGCCCGCCTCGCGCAGCGCGGTGTCCAGGCCGCGGATCACGGCGTCGCGGACGGCGACCCGGTCGCCGGGCGAGCCGATGGTCGGGTAGCTCGACAGCGCCTCCTGCAGCCCGTGCAGGGTCCAGTCCAGCCGTTCCAGGCCGGGCCGGCCGAGCCGGTGCAGCCAGGCCCGCAGGTCGGAGAGCGGGTCCGCACTCTGGTCGGCGAGCGGCGGGACCGGCTCCAGCACGCCGAGGGTGACCAGCCGGCGCAGGAACACGTCGACCTGGCGGGCGTCGGCCGCCTGGGCCTGCAGCGCCGCGCGCAGCTCGTCGAGGGTGATCCGGCCCGCGGTCAGTTCCAGCACCCGGCGCAGGGTCGGGGTGAGCGCCAGGCTGTGCACGTGCTCGACCGGGCGGCGGCCGAGGAAGACCAGGACGTCCCCGGCGACGGTGGCGCTCGGGTTGATCCGCAGCCGGCAGCCGCCGACGACGTCCGGGCGTTCCCCGACGGCGCGGGCGATGCGGTGCAGCGTCCCGATGCTGATCTCGGTGCCGGTCGCCGCGGCGGCCTGCCCCCGGGCCAGCCGTTCGGACAGGTCGACGGTGTCCGTGGCGCTGCCCCAGGCGGCCAGGCCGCTGCTGGTGAAGGTGGAGTACGGGCTGGTCTTGGCGGCGGAACGGGCGAGGTACTGGGCGAGGCGCAGCACGGTCTGGCGCTGCGGTGCCCGCCCGGTGGCGAACCACTTGTGCAGGGCCAGGAACGCGTCCGGGTTGGCGTGCACCAGGCCGAGCTGGAAGGCGGGCAGGCGGGCCGCGTCGTGCAGCGCCCGGTAGCTGTCGGCCCAGTCCTGTTCGAGCTGGTCCGGCAGGGCGGCGAGGAGGCGGTCGCGTTCGGCCAGCAGCGCCGTCCAGGCGCGCAGGGGGGCGGCCAGCTCGGCGGGCAGTTCGGCGAGCCGGTCCGGGTCGATGCGGCGGCCGCGGTGCACGGCTCGGCGGATCGCGACCAGTGCGGCCTTCGTCTCGCCGCCGCCCGCGGCGCCGACCGCCGCGTGCAGCAGCTGCGACAGGTCGCCGGTGGCGCCGGCGATCTCGGCCCGCAGCCGGACCAGCTCACCTGCGGTGGTCCAGCTGCGGGCGCAGCGCAGCCCGTCCAGCACGTCGACCGGGCTGCCGGCGAGGCGGACCACGGCGGCGGGGCCGGGTGCGTACCGCGCCGGGGGGACGGGGGTCTGTTCCAGGGTGTCCATCAGTGGTCCACCGCCTCGGGCTCGACGGGTACGATCACGCGGCCGCCGGGGCCGGTCCTGGCCAGCAGGATCTGGAAGACCGGGGTGTGGCGCTGCTCGGTGAGGCCGAGGGCCTTGCGGACCCCCTCGGCGTGGTAGGCGTTGACGATCCGTCCGGACAGGCCCTGCGCGGCGGCGGCGACGCAGATCCGGTGCGCGAGCAGCCCGGCCTCCTGGTTGATCACCCGGTAGCCGCGGTCGCCGAAGGTGTCGAAGGCCCAGTCGCGGTCGCCGACCAGGTGCACGACGGCGCTCATGTGCCGGAAGACCGGTCCGGGGATGGTGACCCGTTCGATCGCGGCGACGGCGTCCGTTCCCTGGGCTTCGGCCGCGGTGCGGACCGGGTGGAGGGCGCCGGTGGCGTGGTCGAGCCGGTAGGCGCCCGCCGGGATCCCGGTGAGGTCACCGACCGTCAGGTAGATCTCCAGCGGTACCGGCGCTCCGGCGGGGACGGCGTCGCTGACGACGCCGTTGCGGGTCTCGGCGAGCCGCGCCCACAGCTCGTTCCCGTCGATCCGGGCCGGGACCGGCCGGAAGATGCCGGGTCCGGAGTCGCGGGAGCGCAGGACGGCGGCCAGCGGCAGTTCCGGGGCGGCGTGCGGGGGCCGGGGCAGCGGCGGGGCCGCGGACCGGGCGGGCGGCACCGGTTCGGCGATGGCGAAGGCCGTGGTGTCGGTGCGCAGGGAGGCGCGGTTGACCTCGGTCAGCGTCGGGCAGGCCTGGGCGACCTTCAGTCCGCCGGGCAGCACGGTCGGTGCGATCGGGTCGAGGCCCGCGGCCAGCTCCCCGGCCGTCGCACCGACCCGGACGCGTCCGGCACCGGCGGCGCCGAGGTGCAGCGGCAGGACCAGCAGGGCCGGTTCCTCGTCGGGGTCGAGGCCGAGCAGCCGGTGCACCGGCTCGTCCAGGAACTGGTGGTGCACGTGCACCGTGAGGCCCATCGACCGTGCCACCAGGTCGAGGTTGCCGGTCAGCAGCCCGGCCTCCTGGGTGCACAGCCGGTAGGCGTAGTCCCGGTAGATGTACGCGGTCTTGGCGAACAGGCCGGAGAGCACGAACACGGCCTCGGGCGGCGCGTCCCCGGTGCCGGTCCCGGTCGCGGTCCCGGTCGTGCGGAGCAGCAGTTCCCGGTGGTCACCCTCGCGCAGCAGCACCAGCGCGTGGTGCGGCGCGTCGTAGTGGTACACGCCGTCGGGCAGGCAGACGTACAGCTGGACGCCGAACAGGCAGCGCGCGGAGGCGACCATCCGGTGGTAGGGCCAGGTGCCGTTGGTGTCGAACTCCTGGCGGGAGATGCCGTATCCGTAGCGCAGCAGGGTGGACAGCGCCGTCCCGTCGAAGGTGTCGACCGGGATCGGCTCGCGCGGCGTGCGGACGGTCAGCGGGCGGCGCGGCCGGCCCCGGTAGATCTTGAACTTCAGTGGCTCGTCCGGGTTCCCGTACTCGGACTGCCGGGTCTCCATCGCCTCGGCCAGGTCCTCCAGGGTGACCCGGAAGAACTCGCGGCCGACGCCGCTCCCCCGGTGGCCCTGCTGCGGCCCGCTCACGGGAAGGGGTGCGGATGCGGGTTGCGCACCTCGGCCAGCCGGGGCAGGCCGGTCACCCGCCGGGCGGTGTGTCCGAAGGTCATCGGCACCGAGCCCGGTGCTATCACCTTGACGCATGTGAAGCCTCCCGAGGCCTGTTCCGTGGAGGTGGTGTCGACGGCGACGACGTCCATGCCGGCCGCGGCGAAACGGCGGACGGCCTCGTCGAGGTCCGCGCCGATGTCGGTGTGGCGCGGCCAGGGCCGGCGTTCGAGGCCCTGCTGCCAGGTCGAGGTCTCCGGCGCGTCGAGCAGGAAGGAGTAGCGGTCGAAACTGTCCGGGTCGGCCGCGCACAGCAGGTGGTCGGCCATCGACTCGACCTCGTCCGGGTGGCCGGCCAGGTGCCGGGCCCGCTCGCGCCAGCCGGGGTCGAGGGCCAGCAGGGTCACGTACTCGACGGTCTGGCTGAGTTCGTGCAGCGCGGCGAGGACGGCCTCGGCCGCGCGCAGTCCGCTGCCGCCGGTCGACACGGCCCGGGGCCGCTGCGTGCCGGTGACGTCCTCGGCGAGGGTCCAGAACGACGGGATGCCGTGCTCACGGGTGCTGTCGAAGACGTGCACCCGGTAGCCCTGCCGCTCGATGCGCTCGGCGACCAGCGGGATCCGCCGGTCGGGCACGGTGGCCAGGTCGATCTCGGGCAGCGGGGTGCGCCCGTACCAGGCCATCAGGAACGCGTCGCGCTCGGCGACTTCGAGCACGCCGTGCAGCACCGCCTCCTCGTAGCAGCCCCCGAGCGCGCAGCCGCTGGAGATCTCGCAGGCGAACGACGGCTCGCCGCCGGCCGACCGCGGCAGCCGGTAGTAGACGAAGCTCTCCGGCACCAGCACCGGCCGGCCCTCGCCGAAGGACCAGCCCCACACCCAGTTCGTCTCCGCGTCCTCGGTGAACTCCCGGTAGTGGAAGCCCGGGGTGCGGAACCGGTCGGCGGGGTACAGGCCGAGGGTGCGCGGGTCGATCGCGTCGGCGGCCACCTGCGCGTACCCGGCCCGGACGGCGGTGCGCTTGCTCGGCCGGTACGCGGCGAGCCGTTCCAGCGACTCCGCCACCGCGACGGCCCGCGCGGAGCCGAAGTCGCGGGTGCGTCCGTAGCCGGAGGCCTCGGTGGAGACACCGGGCACCGCGAGCACCGCCTCGGTGAACGGGAACGCGTGCTGCGTGTACGAGGCCACCGAGGGGATCAGGCCGCTCTGCGGGTCCACGTAGAGCTCGTCGAGTCCGGCGTGGTCCAGCAGGCGGACCCGGCTGGACTCCGGCGACAGCTTGGGCCGCTGCTCGCGGACGATCCGCGCACCGTCCGCGGTGTCGGTGACGACGGTCGAACAGGCCGGACAGTGCGGGTCGGTGAGGTACGTGTGCCGGGCCAGCGCCAGCCTGGCGGTGTCGACGGTCCGGAAGCTCCCGGTGCGCGGTTCGGCCGAGGCCAGTGCGGCGACGGTGTCGGCGAGGAAGCTCGGCGGTTCCCGGTCCTTCGGCACCTCGGCGGCCAGTTCGGCGGCGCGCTCCGGGGTGGCCGCCGCGGTGCGCCGGGTGTGCAGGCACCGCGGGCAGCCCGGCGGCCACGGTCCGACGACCACCTGGTGGGGCTCGTACCGCACCGGGGGAAGGTCAGTCATGGACGACCACGGCCTGTGCCACGAACGGACACAGCCGGGCGACGACGGGGTCGTGGTCGAGCGGCACCGCGACGACCCGGCCGCCCTCGCGCGTCAGCCGCGCCACCAGCTCCTCCAGCGCCACCGGCCCCGGGAGCGCCGCGGTCGGTCCGCCGCGCAGCGTCGCGGGCAGCTCGGGCACCGGCGCGGGCGCGTACGCGGGCTGGTCGGTGGCCTGGGCCTGGTAGGCGAGCAGGACCTGCTCCAGGCCGCGCTCCAGCGCGGGGGCGGGTGCCAGGTCGCTGACGTAGGCGACGGTCGCCTTCGGGCCGGTGAACGCGAAGGTGGGCAGTCCGATCAGCGCGGACAGGTCGTGGACCTCGACCGGCTGCTCGACGATCTCCAGCAGCTTCCGGTAGCGCGCCGCCCGCGGGGTCAGCTCCACGGCCGCCAGGTCCAGCCGGGGCAGCGGCCCGGTCGCTGCGGACAGCGCCGCGCCGACGGTCCCGTTGGCCGCCGCGACCACCGCCGCACGCACCGCCGCCGGCCAGTCGTCGCCGGAGGCGGCGGCCGGTGCGGGGAAGACCGCCGCGGCGTCGACCGCGACGGGCTCGCCGGTCAGTACGTCCACGCCGTGCAGGCGCTCGCCGGAGCGTTCGTCGTGCATGACGGCGGCGTAGCGCTCGAAGGCGCGGCGCACCGCGCGCTGGCGTGACTCGACGACGTTCTCGCCGCAGCCGAACACCGGGAACGGGCCGCCGGCCAGGCCGACCGGGTCGGAGACCAGGACCTCGCTGACGAACAGCGGCAGTTGCTCGTGGTCGCGCTCGGTGATCTCCGCGAAGACGCCGGTCCGCGGGTCGACGCAGTCCACGGCGCGCCGGCCGAGCTCCACGTCGTCCACCGGCGCGGCGGCGGCCAGCGCGGTGAGGCGGGCCGGGTCGTCGGCGCGGGCGGGCCGCGCGAGCGGGTGCGGCAGGAAGGCGTGGGTGGCCGTCTCGAGCGTCTCCAGGTCGAACCGCACCACCTGGTCGGCGGTGCCGGGGCGCTGCTCCGTCCCGGCCCCGGCGCCCTGGCCGATGCCGGTGAGGTGGCGGAACGCCGCGAAGCAGAGCTGGTTGGCGACCAGGGCGACGGTGGGGCCGCGCAGGAACTCGCTCGGCGCGATGTCGGGGTGGTCGCGCAGGTCGGCGCCGTCGAGCTCCGGCGTCAGGGCGCGCAGCCGCCGCCAGGCGGACTCCCAGGCGGTGGCGTCGCCGTCCGCGCCGGTCACCGGGCCGATCCAGGCCTCGTCACCGACCGCGACCACCTGGGCGAACGCGGCGCCCGCGGCCTTCGCGGCGTGCGGCAGGGCCAGCGCGCGCCCGATCATGGGACGGTCAGCGACGTGCAGCACCATGGCGGCGCCGGCGGCGAGCCGGTCGAGGTGGCCGCTCGCGGTCGCATCGAGGTCCAGGTAGTCGAGCTGCTGCTCGGGGTCCTGCTCCCGTGCCGCGGCGAGGTGTTCGGCGACCCGCTCGCGGTCGAACGGCGACTCGCCGAACGGTGCCGGCGCGCAGGCCCGCACACCGGAGCGCAGCTCGGAGTTGACCAGGGCCTGCAGCAGCGGGCCGGCGCCGGTCAGCACGAGCGCGCTGTCGCGGTAGGACTGGAAGCGCAGTTCCGGCGAGTCGACGAAGTACTCGATGAAGGCGATGTTCGCCGCGTAGGTGGTGGCCAGTTCGGCGGGCAGCGTGTGCGGGCGGTCGTCCAGGACGTTCTTGACGTAGCCCTTGCCGAGCAGCAGCATCGTCAGCTTGGCCAGCGAGGCCCGGCTGGACTCCGGCACGGCGGCGCACAGTTCGCCGAGGGTCCTGGTGCCGTCCAGCATCGGGGCGATCCGCTGGATCCACTCGTAGGTCGACGCGCCCTTGAGCATCGACCCGCCGAGGTTGCTGCGGATGTAGGCTCCTTCGGGCACCCGCATGACGTAGACGTCCCCGCGCAGCCGCGGCCGGATCCGCTCCAGATTGACTTCCATGACCACCGCTTCTTCACGCATGACTGATGACGGGCCAGGAGGAGGACCGAGAGCCACCCGGTCCCCTAACACGCACCGGCTAGAGCACAGGTGCCGCAAGGATCAGCACCCGGATCAGGTGCAGGAGCAGCACGGGCAGCAGCAGCAGCAGCTGCTGGCGCCGCCCGAGGCGGACAGCTCGGTCAGGCCGTAGCCGGCCGTCACCGAAGCGGGCACAACCTCACCCAGGTCCACGAGCTCGAAGGCGCCGTCATCCAGCACCAGGTCGTCGAAACCCTCCATGTCTTCACACCCCCAATCCCTTTCAAGGTCCGGTATGTGACGGAGCACCGGCACCGATCAGGTGCAGGAGCAGCACGGGCAGCAGCAGCAGCAGCTGCTGGCGCCGCCCGAGGCGGACAGCTCGGTCAGGCCGTAGCCGGCCGTCACCGAAGCGGGCACAACCTCACCCAGGTCCACGAGCTCGAAGGCGCCGTCATCCAGCACCAGGTCGTCGAAACCCTCCATGTCTTTACACCTCCATTCCCTTTCCGGGTGACAGAATTTGTCACAGTGATTTCACTACGGGCAGCACCTTGTCGCAGAAGAGCTGCAAGGTCTGCCCAGCCTCGGCGAGCGGCATCGCTCCGAAATCGATCTGCCAGAGGATCTGGTCGACGCCGCCGATGTGGTCGTTGAAGGCGCGGATCCGGTCGACGACCGTGGCCGGTGATCCGACGATCGCGCCGCCTTCGGTGAAAAGCTTCTCGGGCTTGAGGCCGCGCAGCATCCAGCCGAATCCGGAATAGCCGCGGTAGGCCGAGGACTCCCGGCGGTCCCACGCGCTGACAGCCTCCGCCCACACGTCCAGGTAGCGGCGCAGGTAGGTCTCGGCGATCTCCTCGGCGTGCGCGTCGGTGTCGGCGACCACCAGCGGCAGGCTGGCCGCGACCCGCGGACGCAGCCCCGAGCCGCCGTGCGCGGCGGCGAACGCGTCGCGGTAGAGGGTCAGATGGTCGCGGAACTCGTGCGGGGAGATCATCGGCGTGATCAGCAGCCCGTGGCCCTCGGCGCCCAGCCAGGAGAAGCTCTCCGGGGTGCGCACCGCGGCGCCCCAGATCGGCGGGCGCGGCTGCTGGGTGGGCCGCGGCAGGCCGGTGACGTCGCGGTAGGCGAAGAACGGGGTGGACTCGGTGACCTTCTCCTCGGTCCAGATCCGCCGCACCGCCCGGATGGTCTCGCGGAACCGGTCGACGCTCTCGTCCATGTCCACGCCCAGCGTGTCGAACTCGTCGGGCAGATAGGCGCGGGCGAAGCCGACGTCCAGGCGGCCGCCGCTGATCGCGTCCAGCTGCGCGGCCTCCGCGGCCAGCTGGACCGGGTGGTGGAAGACCGGCAGCACGCAGCCGGTGATCAGCCGGACCGTGCTGGTGCGGGCGGCCACCGCGGACAGGAAGCCGAGCGGGCTCGGGCAGTAGCCGCCGTAGTGGTGGAGGTAGTGCTCGGTCATCTTGATCGAGTCCAGGCCGCCCAGCTCGGCCCGGACCGACAGCTCCAGCGCGTCGCTGAAATAGGTGTGCGGGAGTTTCGTCTCCGGCGTGCAGTCAGGAAGAAAGGAAAGCCCGAAGCGCACCGATACCACTCCCCTTACAACCGGATATCCCAGGAATTCTCCGAATCGACGCCCGCGCTATTCACGGCCCCCGTCCGGGGCCGGTGAAGGACCGGCTGATTCGCGGCTGACGCTACATCGGGCCACCAGGCGCGTCAATATCCTTCGCAGCCGCGGACCGCCGCCGAAAAGACGTCAGGTCAGCGCCGGTATCCCCGGGAATACTTACGATACAAAGCGCGCGTTATTGACGACGCCGGTCGGCACTGCGACCGTGTGTATCCGCTGCCGGCCCATGGGCGGGGGCTCCGGCGTGGGGAATGTGCGGGCCGGCGCCACCACGGCGGCCGAAGACGCCATCCGTCCGGCGGACCCCGGTGCGGGATGCCACGGCGGAATGTCCACCCAACCGACTCGGTACGGATGTGTAGCCATGACCTCCACGATGGACCCGGTCCACGTCACCGTCCCCGACACCGCTCCCTTCGGGCAGTCGACTCCGCCGGCCGCCGGGCCGGCCGGGCGCAAGCCGGTGCACCTGGTCGAGTTCACCGCGATGCACGGCGTCCGCTACAGCGTCACCCTCGGCTACCTGAAGGCGACCTCGGTCGCCGACCCGGTCCTCGACGCGAGCTGCGACTTCCACATCAGCGTGCGCGAGCAGAGCGGCGGCGAGCAGGCCATGAAGGAGCTGCTCGAGTCCTGGGACGAGCCGTTCGTCGTCGCGCTGACCGTCTTCTTCTGGAACCGCGCCCAGTCCATGGAGCTGGCCCGCCGGGTGAAGGAGCGCTGGCCCGCCTGCCGGGTGGTGCTCGGCGGCAACGACGTCAGCTACCAGCAGGACCCGGTGTTCGCCGAGGCACCCTGGGTGGACGTCCTGGTGCACGGCGAGGGCGAGTTGCGCTTCCGCGACCTGCTGCACTGCTTCCTCGACGGCGGCGACCTCGCCACCATCCCCGGCATCAGCTACTGGTCCGAGGGAGCGGTCGTCACCAACGCGGACGCGGACCGGATCACCGACCTGGAGCAGATCGTCTCGCCGATCCTCACCCCGGTCTACTCGGACGAGGAGATCACCGGCTCCTCGATGATCGTGTACGAGACCAACCGCGGCTGCCCCTACAAGTGCGCGTTCTGCTACTGGGGCGGCGCCACCAACTCCAAGGTCCGCCAGTTCGAACTGGACCGGATCTTCGCCGAACTGGACCGGCTGATCCGGCTGATGCCCACCGACGCGACGCTGTTCATCGCGGACGCCAACTTCGGCATCATCGCCCGCGACCGGGAGATCGCCGAGCACATCGTCGAACTCAGCCGGCGCTACGACAAGCGGCTGATCATCAGCACCAACTGGGCGAAGAACGGCAACGACCGGATCGTGGAGATCGCCTCCATGCTCCACTCCGCCGAACTGACCGGCGCCATCACGCTCTCCGCGCAGTCCTTCGACGCCAACGTCCTGAAGATCGCCAACCGCGCGAACATCCGCACCGACCACTACCGCCGGCTGCTCTCCCGCTTCCGCGCCCTCGACGTCCCCACCTACACCGACCTGATCTGGGGCCTGCCCGGCGAGACCTACGCCACCTACCTCGACGGGATCGAGGAGGTGCTGACCGCGGGCGGCTCCCCGGTGATCTACCCGCTGCTGCTGCTCAACAACACCGAGTACTCCCGGGAGTCCTTCAAGGACAAGCACCAGCTGACCACCCGCTGGATGCCCGGCGACATCACCAACCCGGAACTGGTCGCCGACGTGGTGGTCGGGCACGAGTGCATGACCACCGAGGAGTGGGTGCGCGGCATGCGGTTCCGCGTCGCCATGACGCTGTTCCAGAAGATCCTGCTGCGCTGCGCGCTGCGCGTCCTGCACGAGACGACCGGCGTCCGGATGGTCGAACTGTGCGCGCGGCTGTGGACGTTCCTGACCGAGGACTGCGCCGACCCGTTCCTGCGCGCCGTCGCCCGCAACATCGAGGTGGGCTACCGGGAGCCCGCCGACGTGGACATGGGGCTGCTGAGGACCGTGATCGGGGACCAGGTCGTGGTGCCCGAGGAGGTGCACTTCCAGGCGCTGCTGTGCCGCGCCGTCTCCACCGAGCAGGCCTCCGCAAAGCTGCTCGGCGCGGCCACGGACTGGCTGTGCGAGCGGCTGGCCGCCGACGGGCACCGGATCGACCGGGTGCTGGTCGACGGCGCGCTGACGGTCGACCTCGCGGCGACCACGATCCTGCGCGCCAGCCTGCGCGGCGAGCTCAAGGAGGCGGAGTTCGCCGTCCCGCGCCGCGGCTGGGACCTGCTCGTCGAGGCCGGCGACGTCCCCTCCAGCCTCGACGCGACGGGTCAGGGAAGCACCGTCCGCGGCACGGTCTGGGCACCCCCGCGCTGGGTCCACTACCCGATCAGCGTCTACGCCCTCTCCATCTGGCACGGCACGGGGCGTCCCCTGCACGACCTGCAGTACGCCCTGCCGGCGGGGGCGCCGGGGCGCGGCTGAGCGGCGGGCTCAGACCGGATAACGAAACCGGTGCCCAAGCCGCCAGCTGGGGAAACGGAAGGGCCGGCAGCGGAGAGTCTCCGCTGCCGGCCCGGGTCGTACTGAGGTGTGGTCAGCTGGTGTAGAGGGCGCCGACCTGCTGGGAGGTGAGTGCGTACGGGTAGGTGCGGACGTCGCTGACGGCGCCGGTGGCCTGGGAGTCGACGGGGTAGTTGGCGGTGGCTGCGATGCCGATGGTGGTCGTGCCGGTGGCGTTCCAGGGGGTGGTGTTGGTGCCGCTGCCGGAGTACTGGCCGTTGACGTACAAGGTCATGGCATGGGTGGTGGCATCGTAGGTGCCGACGAGGTGGGTCCACACGCCGGTTTGGGGTGCGGTTGCGGCGGAGGCGTGGTTGTAGACGCCGGTGTTGGCGTGGTCGTCGCCGGGGGATACGAAGGCCCAGGTTCCGTACGCCGCTGAGTACTGGAGGTAGTAGGCGCCGCGCTCGTTGCCGTTCTGGGTGACGTAGGTCTGGTAGCCGTTGAGGTTGTCGGCCTTGACCCAGGCGGCGACAGTGTAGCTGCCGGCGGTGTTGAGCGAGGGCGCGGCGGTCTTGAAGTAGGTGGTGGTGAGGTTGGCTGCGCCGTCGGCGGTGTTCTTGTGGTCCGTGGTCCAGGTGACGGTGGCCGGACCGGTGGCGGAGGCGGCGGTGGCTGGGTTGGAGCCGGCGGAGTCCTTGATCTGTCCTGCCACGTAGGCCGAGCTGGTCATCGGCCACCGGTCGGCGACCGACGTGGTGTTGAGGACGGTCTCGGGGGTCGCCGCGAGGGTGTAGCCGGGGGCGGCCGGGGTGCCGGTCCTGGTACCGGTCCAGATCTGTACGTCGCCTGCGGGGGTGATGCCCCACAGGGTGGGTGCACCGCTGCCGGTGAGGTCGCCGTCGGAGCCGATGCGGGGCCAGGCGGTGGTGGTGTATCCGGTGCCGATGGTCGTGCTGGTGGCCACGGTGGTGAGGGCGGTGTAGGTGACGGCGGGCTTGGGGAACTTCGGCGGGATCGTGACGGTGGAGGTGGTGAAGGTGTACGCGGTCAGCGCACCGGTGCTGCGATTGCGCGCCCACAGGCCGGGGTGGCCCTGGAGGGCCCAGTCGCCGGGCGAGATGAGGTCCTGGTTGTTCCAGCCGGTCGCGGCGACCTGGACCGGGGTGCCGAATGTCCCGTCGGCGATCACGGGGTAGAACCAGAGCGCACCCTCGCCGCCGGGGGCGGTCTCCACGGTGAGCAGCCCGGTCCTGTTGAGGAACTTCTTGCTTGTGTCGAGGTTGGTGGTGGCGGGGTCACCCACGGCGGCGATCTGCAGGGTGGTCGACCAGTCGGCGGTGTAGGTGGTGCAGCCGGGATTGGCAGCCGGGCATGCCGGCTTGGTCAGCAGGTTAGCGGCGTCGAACGCGCCGGGTACGCCTGTGTTTCCGGGGTTCTTGTAATAGAAGAGCTTGCTGCTTCCGGGCTTGTGAACGATGAGGTCGTCGACGTTCATGCCGCCGCGCAGGCTGCCGCGGTGGGTGGTCTGGTAGTTGTCCCAGCGGTCGCCGTTCGGGTACTTGTTCTGGCCGTCAGGGTTCTTCTCGCCCGCGTCGGGGCTGTCCATGGGGCTTGCGGCGGTGAGAGTGGCGGGCGCGCCGGCGATCGGGTTCCCGGGGACGGCGTAGGCGCGGAGGTTGCCTGCGGCATCGGTGGTCAGAACGTCGGGGACGCTGTCGCCGGTGACGTCTCCGAAGACCGGCGCGGGTCCGTCCGGGTTCCAGGGCACGTAGAAGGCGTACGGGGCGACCGGCGAGCGGTTGCCGGCCATGTCCTCGGCCTGGACGTAGAGGATGTTGGTGCCCCAGTGGCCCGGGGTGACGGGGATCTGTCCGGTGGGCATGGCGGAGCCGCACTGCCATCCGGCGCTCGTGAGCTGGGGGTCCCAGGACCAGCGCAGGCAGATGAGGCCGGAGGTGTTGAGGCCGCTGGGGTTGGGGTCGGTGGCGGTGAAGGGGATGTTGCCGCTCTTGCCGGTGGTCAGGGTGGTGATCTGGCCGTTGCCGGAGGGCGGGAACTGGGTGGCCGGGTCGGCGACGGTGGTGGGGAAGGTGACGGTGGGCGGGGTGAGGTCGGCCTTGAAGTGGCAGGTGGGGGTGGAGGCGGACCAGGAGACGATCTGGTCGGTGGCCATGATGCCGAAGCCGTAGGAGTGGCCGTCCTTGATGACACCTGCCGGGACGGAGAAGGGGGCGTTGCCGCCGCTGGCGACCAGGGGTGAGTATCCGCCGGCGACGTCGGGGGCGCCGGGCAGCTGGTAGTCCCACAGGTGGGACCAGGACCAGAGCTGGGCCTGGGCGGGGCTGGAGACGGTGGCGTTGAGGGTGGTGGCGCCGTTCTGGTCGGTGCCTGCGCCGAGCCAGGCCCAGGTGTTGGAGTCGTCGACGCCGCATGCCTGGTTGGGGCCGTTCGCGACGGTCACCGGCTCCGGCAGCACTCGCGGGTTCGTGGGGGTGTTGGGGACGCGGTCGTACTCGATCCACAGCGAGGGCTGGCGGGTCAGGCGCTTGAAGGCGTTGACGTTGCTCTCGTCGCCGTACACACCGAAGGTCAGGGTGTCGGTGTTGGTGCCGTACTGCTGGATGGCGCCGGTGATGTTGTAGTTGAAGCCGACGTTGTCGTGGCAGGATCCGTGGCCGGAGCCGGGGACCGGACTCTGGCCGAGGCTTCCGCCGATCTGGCCGGGCTGGTGGTCCCAGGTGGTGCCCGAGTTGATGGCACCGGTCAGGTACAGGTCGACCGGGTAGGTGGTGGTGCAGGACCAGTCGGCGGAGACGTACTCCTGCAGGTC
>NZ_JAIZ01000511.1:30938-37739 GCF_000710465.2 Kitasatospora sp. MBT63
GCCGCGCAGGCCGCTGAGGTCGAACTGGTAGAAGGTGCGGTAGGTGGAGGCGGGGGAGCAGCTGTTTCCGGCCGCGTAGTAGCCGCACCGTCCGACGCCGGGGTAGGTGGTGTCGGCGCTGCCGCTCATGTTCCAGAACGACGTGCCGGGATAGGCGGACTGGACCTGGGTCCAGGCGTTCGCGGCCGGCGCCCAGGGGATCCACGCGGGGTCGATGTAGTACGGGGCGGTGCCGTGCGCGAGCAGGTCCTGGTCCGCGGCCAGGGTGACGCCGGAGGCGGTGGCCGCGACGGGCATGGTGGCGACCTTCGCGCCCGCGCCGGGCCCGTCCGCGGTGCTGACGGCGGCGGCCTTGGTGCCCTCGGGTTCAGTCGCGTCCGTGGCGGGGGCCGCAGGTGCGGCCAGGGCGGTGCGGGTCTGGGCGCTCCTCGACGCGGCTGCGGTCTTGGTGGCCTGGGTTGTGGTGGCGGTGGAGCTGTCCCACATCTGGGGGGTGGTGGCGGTCCAGCGCACCGAGCCGTCGGGGGTCTTCGCGGTCAGGTTGCCGGCTGCGTCCGCGCCGACGGTCACGCCGTCGGTGGTGGTCGCGAAGTGCAGGTTCGTCACGGCCGGGTTGGCGGCGGCGGCCTGCGTCCTGAGGACCAGGACGGTGGTCACGCCGCCGGCCTTGGTGGCGGTGACCCGCAGGTCGGTGTCCGGGGCGACGGACGGGTAGAGCAGGTCGTCACCGTCGACGCTCGGGGCGGGCAGCGGGAAGGGAGCGCTCAGCGCGAGTTTCCTGCCGTCGGCGCTGGTCATCGTCGCCAGCGGGCCGTTTCCGCCCTTGGACAGCACGAGGCCGGCTGCGGATGCCTTCGGGGAGAACGTCCCGTCGGGGTTGGCCGCGAGGCTGGCGTCGAGGGTCACCCAGGAGCCGCCGCGCTTGATCCGCTGCTGATCCGGGTGCTGAGCCATCGCCAGATGTCCCTCGGGCGTGGCGGAGGTCTCGCTGTACTCCGTGGTCAGGGATGCGATCTCGACCGGCTTGCCCGTTGCCTTCGCCTGGGCGAGAGCCGCGTCGGCCTCGCTGGCAGGCGGCCTCTGGTTCGTGTGCTCGCTGTCGATGGCATTAATCTGGCTGCTGGAAAGGCTGGTTGAGGGGGATTCCGCGAACGCTGCCGGCACTGCGGCGAGTGCGGCGGAGACGGCCAGTGCCGTGGCTGCTGCCAGCCCCCGGGGAGAAGGCCCCCACGGAAAGCGCGATCTGTTCAGCATGAGACTTCCTTGGGAGCGGCGACGTCCGGAACGACGCGAAGACGCAGGTCAGGAGCACTTTTTCGCGCCTGACGCCGAGTGGGCAAACGGGATTCCGGGCGGCTGTCCGAGAACATGCCGGATCGGGCGGTTTTGTGATGGCAGGTGAGATGGATCACGCTCCGGCGCGCCCGTCCGGCATTGACCCGAGGTCTTTTCCCGCCGGTAGGTTCGGGGCTTTGCGCGATTTTTCTCTCCGGTTGGCGCACCGGACTACTCATGGAGGATTTGTGCTACCCCTACGGAGTGCTGACCATCAGCCAGGGCGCTCGGACGCGTCCTGGCTCCGGCGGAGGCTGTCGGTGGTGACCGCTGCCGCACTCGCCGGATCCCTGCTCGTTCCGACGGCTGCCGCAGCCGCCGGGCCGGACTACTCGCGGATCTGGACGCCGCCGAACACCGCGCTGAACAAGACCGCCTCGATCAAGGGCCAGAAGGTTCCGGCCGTGGCCGTCGCCAAGCCCGCGCACGAGGTCCCACCCACCTGGACGCCCCCGAAGGACGCCAAGTCCTCGGTGACGCCGCACGGGCGCGCCAGCGTCGTGCTGGGCACGGCTGCCACCGGCAACAAGACACAGGGCCTGCAGGCGCCCGCCGCGGGCGCACCGGCCTCCGGCGAGCGGGCGGCCGCCGGTTCACTACCGGTCTCGCTCGCGCCGCTTCCCGGCGTCGGCGACACGGCCGGCCAGACGGTCCAGGTCGACGTCGCCGACGAGAAGACGGCCGAGGCTGCAGGCGCCACCGCAGGCCTTGCCGTCACCCTGTCACGCGACGGCGCGACCCAGGCTCGCCCCGTGCGGGTCGCGATCGACACCGCCAAACTCGGCAACCGGACAGGCGCCGACTGGGCCGCCCGCGCGCAACTGGTCGCACTCCCGGCGTGCTCACTGACGACCCCCGGGGCGCAGGGCTGCACCGAGCGGACGCCCGTCCCCTCGCACTATGACCCCGCGTCGAAGCAGCTCGTCGCCGACGTGAACTTGCCCGCCAGCAACGGCACCCCGGCCACCAGCATCCAGTCGCTGTCCGCCGCGCCTACGGCCTCCGCCGTCCCGGGCGGCATGGTTCTCGCCGCAGTCACCGGGGCGTCCGGCGGCGCGGGAACGTATGCGGCCACCCCGCTGAACCCTTCCCAGGCGTGGGCCGCCGGCACCGCCTCCGGGGCGTTCAACTACTCCTACCCCATCCAGGCTCCGCCTGCTCTCGGCGGTGCGGCACCGCAGGTGACCCTCGCCTACGACTCCTCGTCCGTGGACGGCAAGACCTCCTCCACGAACGCCCAGGCGTCCTGGATCGGTGACGGCTGGGACTACAGCCCCGGCTTCGTCGAGCGCACCTACAAGCCGTGCTCCAAGGCGGGCATCGACGGTTCCGGCGACCAGTGCTGGGCCGGTGCCAACGCCACCATCTCGCTCGGCGGCCACTCGGGCGAGCTCGTCCCCGACGACGCCTCCTGCCAGGCGGGCGCACCCGCGGCCACGGAACAGTCCAACTGCACCTGGCACCTCAAGGGCGACGACGGCACGAAGATCCAGTTCCTGACCGGTGCCACCAACGGCACCTGGAACGGCTCCTACATCAAGGTCACCGACAACGGCGGCACGGTCTTCTACTTCGGCCTGAACCACCTTCCGAAGACCGACGGCAGCCCGAGCACCGTCGGCCCCGACAGCGGCTCCGCGTGGACCGTCCCGGTGTACTCCCCCAAGGCCGGCGACCCATGCTACGACGCAGCCAAGGGCAAGGCCTCCTGGTGCCAGGCAGCGTGGCGGTGGAACCTCGACTACGTCGTCGACCCGCACGGCAACCTCACCACCTACAGCTACACCCCCGAGGCCAACTGGTACGCCATGGGCGGCGGCCAGAACCACGGCACCGGCGAGCAGCACTCCTACACCCGCGGCGGCGTCCTCAAGACCATCGCCTACGGCCAGCTCCTGTCCGACCAGATCACCGCGAACGGCACCTACCAGAGCGCCGCGAAGATCGAGTTCACGTCCGGCGAGCGCTGCGTCACCTCCACCGCCGCCTGCGACCCCGCCCAGCGCACCGCCGCCCACGCCGGCGACTGGCCCGACGTCCCCCTGGACCAGAGCTGCGCCCAGAGCGGCACCTGTACCAACTACGGCCCCACCTTCTGGACCACCAAGTGGCTGACCTCCATCACCACCCAGGTCCGCGCCAACGGCACCTGGCAGGACGTCGACTACTACGAACTCGCCCACCGCTTCGTCAACGTCCAGAACACCACCGAGAACACCCAGGTCCCCTGGCTCGGCTCCGTCAAGCGCACCGGACGTGACGGGCTGGGCGCGAGCCCGGCACCGGCCGCCATCACACTGCCGCCGGTGACGTTCACCGAGATGCTGCTCGCCAACCGGGTCGACGGAACCAACCTCATCCCGTCCCGGCCCGCGTACAGCCGGCCCCGCATCCAGCTCATCACCACCGAAACCGGCGCCACCATCGGCGTCGACTACAAGAGCGCCGATTGCTCCCGGGACCGCGCCGACATGCCCGCCTCCGCGGACACCGACACGCGATCCTGCTACAACGTCAAGTGGCACCCCAGCAACGAGCAGCCGGGCGCCGACCCCGTCGACGACTGGTTCCAGCGCTACCCCGTCACCACCGTCACGGCCAACCCGAACACTCCGGGCTCCGTCCCGATGACCACCGCCTACACCTACGGCAAGGCAGCCTGGCACCGCAACGACTCCCCGTTCACCGAGACCAAGGACCGCACCTGGGACCAGTTCCGCGGCTACGCCACCGTCACCACCGTCAACGGCAGCGGCAACGACGGCCCCAAGTCCCAGACCAGCGCCACGTTCCACCAGGGCATGGACGGTGACATCACCGCCTCCGGCTCCGCCCGCACCGTCAAGGCGGCCGGCCCGAACAGCGGCCCCGTCACCGACTCAGACTGGCTCTCCGGCCAGACCCTCGAACAGGACACCTACACCCAGGCCGGCGGCACCATCACCGCCTACTCCGTACGCAGCAGCAGCGGTCCCGTCACCACGGCCACCCACAGTCAGCCCGGGCTGCCGTCCCTGATGGCCCGATACGGTGCCACCTCCTCGACGGCCGTCAGCAAGTCCCTCAAGGCCGACGGCAGCTGGCAGACGTCGACCAGGACCTCGACCAGCGACCCCGGCCACGCCAACCGCGTGATCACCGTCCTCGACCAGGCCGATGGCCTGCCCGACCTGTGTGCGCGTTCTTCCTACGCGGCCGGACCCGACCCACAGGTCAGTGCGCTGGCGTCCGAAATCCTCACCCTCCAGGGTGCCTCTGCGTGCACGGCCACGCCGTCCGCCCAGAACACCACGAGCTGGCAGCGCACGTGCTACGACGGCAAGCCGCTCGGCCAAGCCGCGACGAAGGCCGAAGCCACCTCCGGGGAGGCCCTCGATCACTTCGAGGGGGCAACGCCCAAGTTCACGATCGGCTCGCAGCAGACCTTCGATGTCTACGGCCGGACCCTGACCGCGACGAACCCGAACGTCACGGACTCCGCGCACCCGTCCGGTGCCTCCACCACCACCGTGTACACCCCGGCGAAGCCGGGAGAGCTGCCAAGCACGATCGCAGTCACAACGCCGGCCCCCGCGGGCGCGCCCGACGCAGCCACCGGCCGGGTGGCGACTACCACAGTCGACATCGCACGCACTCTGTCAACGACGGTCACCGACCCCAACGGGAAGAAGACCACCCAGGCCTACGACTCACTCGGCCGCTCCACCGCCGTCTGGATGCCCGGGCGTGACACCGCCGCGAGCGCCAGCATGACGTACAGCTACAAGATCCCCGGCGTGGTCAACAACAGCGCCGTCCCCCCGACGGTCACCACCCAGTCCCTGCGCGCCAGCGAGTCCTACGCGGTCAGCATCGGAATCCTGGACGGTCTCGGCCGGACCGTGCAGACCCAGTCCAGCGCCGCGAACTCCGCGTTCAACGGCCGCCTGATCAGCGATACGTTCTACGACTCCCAGGGCCGCGTCGTCCGAACCAACGGCGCCTGGTACAACAACGACACCTGGCCCGAGCAGACCCTCTACCAGACGACCACCGCCAAGGTCCCCGCCCAGTCCCACACCGTCTACGACGGTCTCGGACGGCCGGTGACCACTGAGTTCGTCGCCTATGGCGTGGTCCAGAACACCACCACCATCGCCTATCCCGGCGCCGACCGCACCGACGTGAGCCCGCCGCCCGGAACCACCCCCACCTCCACCGTCACCGACGCTCGCGGCCAGAGCACCCAGCTGTGGCAGTACCGGACACCGACCGCCACCGGCAAGGCGACGGACGCGGACGTCACGACCCACACCTACACCCCGGCCGGCAAGCCGGCCTCGCACACCGACGCCGCCGGGAACACCTGGAGCTACACCTACGACCTCAAGGGCCGCCTGACATCCGCAAGCGACCCGGACACCGGGGCCAGCTCCATCACGTACGACGCCGCAGGCCGCGTCGCGCGTACCACCGATGCCCGCGGCCAGAACCTCACCACCACCTACGACCTGCTCGGCCGTCCCACCGCCACCTACACCGGCACCGCCGCCGACCCAGCCAAGCAGCTGACCGCGCGGACCTACGACACCGTCGTCCCCGGCCAGCCCTCCACCGCAACCCGCTACGTCGGCGGAGCGAGCGGCGCCGCCTACACGAGCGCCGTACTCGCCTACGACGACGCCTACCGGCCCATTCAGACCACCCTCACCATCCCCGGCTCCGAGGTCGGCTCCGCCACCCCCTTCACCTACACCCAGCAGGCCGCCTACGACCCCATTTCCGGCGCCCTGACCGCAGAAGAGCGCTCCCAGATCGGCGACATCGAGGACGAGATCCTCGTCTACAACTACGAGGACTACGGCACCCTCCAGTCGATCGGCAACGGCACCGTCAACTACGACTCGTCGAACGACTACGACGCCTACGGCCGACCGATCCGCGCCACCGTCAACCCCTGGGGCACCCAGATCGTCGTCACCAACACCTACGACGAATCCACCGGCCGCCAGCTCTCCCAGTACGTCGACAAGCAGACCGCCAAGACCGGCGCCGTCCAGCAGACCACCTACTCCTACGACCCCTCAGGGCGCATCACCGCGATCCGCAACATCCCCGACAACACCCCCGCCAATACCGACCTCCAGTGCTTCGGCTACGACTACCTCAGCCGCCTCACCGACGCCTGGACCGACACCGGCACGCTCACCCTCGCCGCCCAGCCCACCGTCGGCAACCGCGGCGCATGCACCAACACCAACCCGACCAGCGGCGCCCAGGCGCCGAAGAAGACCACCGTCGGAGGCCCCGCCCCCTACTGGCAGACCTACACCTACGACCTCACCGGCAACCGCAAGTCCCTCGTCCAGCACGACACCGGCGGCGACTCCGCCAAGGACACCACCACCACCCAGACCTTCCCTGCGGCAGGCACCAAGAACAGCCCGACCAACGCCCCCAACACCGGCGGCGGCACCGGCGGCCCCC
>NZ_JAIZ01000512.1 GCF_000710465.2 Kitasatospora sp. MBT63
GACCGGCCGCGGCCCCGGCCCCCGGCCCCGGCGGCAGGCAACGGCGCCCGGCCCCGGCGCGCGGACCGGCGCGCGACACTCCGCTTCGCAGGGGTGGTGCTTCCCTTTTGCCTGGTTCGTCCCCGTCCGACGGTCCGTCACCCGTGTGTCGCAGTGCCGTCGCCCGATCGGGTGTGCAACCCTCGGATGCCTGCGATGACCTGCGGGTCCACCCCTTCGGGGCCTGATCGGGTAGCCGGGCGGCGCGTTACCGGGGGCTGCTCGTGAGTGGCGCATAAGGATGCAGTAGCGTTTGGCCCGCATAAGCATTCAAACCGTGCCCGTGGCCGGGCCGCCGGGGGAGCCAAGGCTCCAGCTCAGGGTGGCGCGTTCGCGGGCGAGACTTCGGGAAGGCGCTACGTGAGTCCCAACGGCTCCGACCGCTCGCCGCGGCGCACGATGCGGCGGAAGCTGCCTCAGGCGCTGGCACTGGGCCTCGTCATCGCGTCCGCCACCGGCTGCTCGGCCAACGACCTCCCCAGGCTTGGCCTCCCCACCCCCGTCACCGAGGAAGGACCCCTGGTCCTCCACATGTGGCAGGGCTCGTGGATCGCGGCGCTGGCAGTGGGCGCACTGATGTGGGGTCTGATCCTCTGGAGCGTGATCTTCCACCGGCGCAGCCGCACCAAGGTGGAGATCCCGGCTCAGACCCGGTACAACGTGCCCATCGAGGCGCTGTACACCGCGGTCCCCCTTGTCATCGTCTCGGTGCTCTTCTACTTCGTCGCCCGCGACGAGGCGACGCTGACCTCCACCTCCGCCAAGCCCCAGCACACGGTCAACGTGGTGGGCTTCCAGTGGAGCTGGGCGTTCAACTACGAGAACACCGAGAACCCGGACCCGGCGAGCACCACCGCCGCGTACGACGTCGGTACCCCGCAGGAGCCGCCGACGCTGTGGCTGCCGGTCAACGAGTCGGTGAAGTTCGTCCTCACCTCGCGGGACGTCATCCACGACTTCTGGCCGATCAACTTCCTGATGAAGCAGGACGTCGTGCCCGGCGTGGTCAACGCCTTCGAGGTCACCCCGACCGCCGAGGGCACCTACCGGGGCAAGTGCGCCGAGCTGTGTGGCGTCGACCACTCGCGGATGCTCTTCAACGTGAAGGTCGTCTCCCACGACGCGTACGAGCAGCACCTCAAGGAGCTGCGGGCCAAGGGCCAGACCGGCGCGGTGCCCTCGGGCATCACGACCCTGGGAAGTGAATCAGAGTGACCATCCTCAACGAGCCCGCCGCGGCCGGCGGGGGCGCCGGGGCCGTCACGGCCGGCGGTGCCACGCGCACCCGCAAGCCGGGTTCCACCATCATCAAGTGGCTCACCACCACTGACCACAAGACGATCGGCACGATGTACCTGGGTACGTCGTTCGCGTTCTTCCTGATCGGTGGCATCCTCGCCCTGGTCATGCGCGCCGAGCTCGCCCGTCCCGGGACGCAGATCCTGTCGAACGAGCAGTTCAACCAGGCGTTCACCATGCACGGCACGATCATGCTGCTGATGTTCGCCACCCCGCTCTTCGCGGGCTTCGCGAACTGGATCATGCCGCTCCAGATCGGCGCCCCCGACGTCGCGTTCCCGCGGCTGAACATGTTCGCCTACTGGCTCTACCTGTTCGGCTCGATCATCGCGGTGGCCGGCTTCATCACCCCGCAGGGTGCCGCCGACTTCGGCTGGTTCGCCTACTCCCCGCTGTCCGACGCCGTCCGCTCCCCGGGCATCGGCGCCGACATGTGGATCATGGGTCTGGCCTTCTCCGGCTTCGGCACCATCCTCGGTGCGGTCAACTTCATCACCACGATCATCTGCATGCGCGCGCCCGGCATGACGATGTTCCGGATGTCGATCTTCGTCTGGAACGTCCTGCTGACCGCCGTGCTGGTCCTGCTGGCCTTCCCGGTCCTCGCCGCCGCGCTCTTCGCGCTGGAGGCGGATCGGAAGTTCGGAGCACACGTCTTCGACCCGGCCAACGGCGGGGCGATGCTCTGGCAGCACCTGTTCTGGTTCTTCGGCCACCCCGAGGTGTACATCATCGCGCTGCCGTTCTTCGGCATCGTGTCGGAGATCATCCCGGTCTTCAGCCGCAAGCCGATGTTCGGCTACTCCGGCCTGATCGCGGCCACCATCGCGATCGCCGGTCTGTCCGTGACGGTGTGGGCCCACCACATGTACGTCACCGGCCAGGTGCTGCTGCCGTTCTTCTCCTTCATGACCTTCCTGATCGCGGTCCCGACCGGTGTGAAGTTCTTCAACTGGGTCGGCACCATGTGGAAGGGCTCGCTGAGCTTCGAGACCCCGATGCTCTGGACGGTCGGCTTCCTGGTCACCTTCCTCTTCGGTGGTCTGACCGGTGTGCTGCTCGCCTCCCCGCCGATCGACTTCCACGTCTCGGACTCGTACTTCGTCGTCGCCCACTTCCACTACGTGGTCTTCGGCACCGTCGTCTTCGCGATGTTCGCCGGCTTCCACTTCTGGTGGCCGAAGATGACCGGCAAGATGCTGGACGAGACGCTCGGCAAGATCTGCTTCTGGACGCTGTTCATCGGCTTCCACGCCACCTTCCTGGTCCAGCACTGGCTCGGCGCCGAGGGCATGCCCCGCCGCTACGCGGACTACCTCGCCTCGGACGGCTTCACCACCCTGAACACCGTCTCCACCATCGGCTCGTTCCTGCTCGGCCTGTCGATCCTGCCGTTCCTCTACAACGTCTGGAAGACCGCCAAGTACGGCGAGAAGGTCGACGTGGACGACCCGTGGGGCTACGGCCGCTCGCTGGAGTGGGCGACCTCCTGCCCGCCGCCGCGGCACAACTTCCTCACCCTGCCGCGGATCCGCTCCGAATCCCCGGCGTTCGACCTCCACTACCCGGAGATCGCCGCGCTGGACTACCTGGAGAACCACGGCGAGCACGCCAAGCACTTCGCCGGCGTGACCCCCGCGCAGTACGACCGCCCCCCGCTGGGCAAGGGCAAGAAGGAGGGTGACGCCTGATGAAGGAGCAGGGCAAGATCTTCATCGGCTTCGCCGTCTTCATCCTGGCGATGGCCATCACGTACGGTCTGTGGTCCAAGGAGCCGGCCGGTACCACCGCGCTGTTCCTGGCCTTCTCGCTGTGCGCCTTCATCGGCTACTACCTGGCCTTCACGGCCAAGCGGGTGGACGCGGGCCCGGGTGACAACCCGGAGGCCGAGGTCGCCGACGACGCCGGTGACGTGGGCTTCTTCGCCCCGCACAGCTGGCAGCCGCTCTCCCTGGCGGTCGGCGGTGCGCTGGCCTTCCTGGGCGTGATCTTCGGCTGGTGGCTGCTCTACTGGTCGATCCCGGTCATCCTGATCGGCCTGTACGGCTGGGTCTTCGAGTTCTACCGGGGCGAGAACCAGAACCAGTAGGTCCTCCCGCTCCGGCCCGGGCCGGGCATCCCTTCGGGGGTGTCCGGCCCGTGCTCTTTCCCGGCGCTCTCCCGGGCCCTTCTCCGGCCCCTCCCCGGCCCGTTCGCCGCCCCTTTCCCCCCTTGCACCCCGTCACCCGGGTGGGGCAACGGGCCCGGCGCCGGGGTGCCGTCCTTCCGGGTGCTTCCTACGCTCCGAGTAATCGTCTCAAGAGCTCGGAGGCCGCAATGGGCCGCAGTCGGAGACACACGAACGGGCGGACCGCCGCCGCCGCGATACTGCTCCTGGTGCCGGTCGCGGCCTGTTCGTCAGCAGGCGGAACCAAGGACACCACCACCTTCTCGACGGTGGACGCCGCCCCCCTGATCCACGCCACGGCCGACACCAATGTCGACCCGTCCAAGCCGTACACGGTCACCGCGGAGCCGGGCAGCCGGCTCACCGACGTCACCGTGACCGGGCCCGACGGCAAGCAGGTCGCCGGGAAGCTGGCCGACGACCAGGCCAGCTGGCAGACCACCGGCCGGCTCAGGGCCGGCACCCACTACGCCGTCCAGGTGGCGGCCGACAACGGCCGGGGCGGCCGGGGCCTGACCACCACCGCCTTCACCACCCTGACGGCGCAGAACCTGCTCACCGCCCAGCTGGGCCCGGACTCCTCCGGCAGCGGCATCTACGGCGTCGGCCAGCCGCTCACCGTGAAGCTCTCCGCCCCGGTCAAGGACCCGGCGGCGCGCCAGGAGATCGAGCGCAGCCTCACCGTCCGCTCCGAGCCCGCCGCCACCGGCGGCTGGTACTGGGTGGACGACCAGAACCTGCACTTCCGTCCGCAGGAGTACTGGCCCGCCAACGCCAAGGTCCAGCTGACCTTCGACGCGGCCGGTGTGCGGATCGCGGACGGCCTGTACGGCGGCGACCCCAGCAGCCTCAGCCTGCGCACCGGCGACCGGGTCGAGGCCCTGGTCGACGCCGGCAGCCACCAGATGACCTTCAAACGCAACGGCGAACTGGTGAAGACCCTCCCCGTGACCACCGGCAAGCCGGGCTTCTCCACCCGCAACGGCATCAAGGTGGTGCTGGGGCAGGAGTCCCAGGTCCGGATGAGCGGCGAGAGCATAGGCATAGCCGCCGGCAGCGCGGAGTCCTACGACCTCCAGGTCATGTGGGCCACCCGGGTGACGTGGAGCGGCGAGTACGTGCACGCCGCGCCCTGGTCGGTCGGCTCGCAGGGGGTGGCCAACGTCAGCCACGGCTGTACCGGTATGAGTACCGAGAACGCCCACTGGTTCTTCGAGAACACCCGGGTGGGTGACATCGTCCAGGTGGTCAACAGCCTGGGCGACCCGATGGAGCCGTTCGGCAACGGCTTCGGTGACTGGAACGTCAGCTGGGACGACTGGGTCAAGCACAGCGCCCTCGGCAAGCCGGTCACCACCTCCGGCTCGCCCGACGGCGGACCGGCCCAGAGCTGGGGCGGCCTGACCCCGCAGGTGTGACACCACGGGCGGGACGCCACCGATGTGACGCCGCCGTCAGGCCCGCTGCCGGGCGCGCTCCCCGTACACCAGGGCGAGCGCGCCCGTCGCCGCTGCCAGCGCCTCCTCCTCGGAGACCCCGAGCCGCAGCGCGTGCCGGGCGTACTCGGCGGCCGCGGCGGCCGTCAGCCGGTGCGCGGTGTCCCCGGCGGCGGCGATCAGGGTGCCGCGCCGGCCGTGCGTCTCCACCACCCCGTCCGACTCCAGCTCCCGGTACGCGCGCGCCACCGTGTTGGCGGCCAGGCCCAGCTGCTCGGCCAGGGCCCGTACGGTGGGCAGCTTCAGACCGACCGGCAGCTCCCCGGCGCGGGCCAGCTCGGCGATCCGGGCCCGGACCTGCTCGTACGGCGGGACGGCGGAGTCGTGGTCGACGGACAGCTGCACGGACGCTCCTGACGGTTCGTTGGGGCAGGCACCATTGTGCCCCGTGGACGGCGACGACGAGGGCCCCTGCGCGCGGTGCGCAGGGGCCCTCGTACGGTGGCGATCGGGTCAGGCGGGATCAGTGGTGGCCGTGGCCGCTCTCGATCTCGCGGAACTCCTCGGCCGTCGGCTTGGCGATCTGGGCGCCCTCGCCGTAGAAGCCCTCGGAGAGCTTGGCCCGGGTCTTGGCCAGCACGCCGGCCTTGCGGGCGACACCGTTCTCGTCGGTCTCCGCGGGGAGCTCGACCGGCTGCGGCTGGTCGTGCGCGGTGAGGGTGTGCAGGTCCTTGGCCGCCAGCGGCGTGTGGACCTCGACGAACTCACCGTGCGGCAGGCGCTTGATGATGCCGCTCTCGCGACCGTGCAGCACCTTCTCCTTGTCCCGGCGCTGCAGGCCGAGGCACCAGCGCTTGGTGATGAAGAAGACGACGACCGGCACCACGAAGAACCCGACCCGCACGAAGTACGTGATGGAGTTCAGCGACAGGTGGAAGTGGGTCGCGAACAGGTCGTTGCCACCACCGACCAGCAGCACCAGGTACAGGCTGATCCAGGCCGCGCCGAGCGCGGTGCGGACCGGGGCGTTGCGCGGACGGTCCAGGATGTGGTGCTCGCGCTTGTCACCGGTGATCCAGCCCTCGATGAACGGGTAGACCGCGATCGCGACCAGCACCATCGGGAAGATCGCCAGCGGGATCATCACGCCCAGGTTGAGGGTGTGGCCACCCCAGACCGAGATCTCCCAGCCCGGCATGACGCGGATCAGGCCCTCGGAGAAGCCCATGTACCAGTCGGGCTGGGCGTCGGTCGACACCTGGTCCGGACGGTACGGGCCGTACGCCCAGATCGGGTTGATCGTGGCGATCGCCGAGATGGCCGAGATGACGCCGAAGACCAGGAAGAAGAAGCCACCGGCCTTGGCCATGTAGACCGGCATCAGCGGCATGCCGACGACGTTCTTCTCGGTCTTGCCCGGGCCCGCCCACTGGGTGTGCTTGTGGTAGAAGACCAGGATCAGGTGCGCCACCAGCAGGCCCAGCATGATGCCCGGGATGAGCAGCACGTGGATGGTGAAGAACCGCGGCACGATGTCGGTGCCCGGGAACTGGCCGCCGAACAGGAACATCTGGATGTAGGTGCCGACGATCGGCACCGCCAGGATCGCGCCCTCCATGAACCGGATGCCGGTGCCCGACAGCAGGTCGTCGGGGAGCGAGTAACCGAAGAACCCGTCGAACATGCCGAGCACGAGCAGCAGGAAGCCGAAGACCCAGTTGATCTCGCGGGGCTTGCGGAACGCGCCGGTGAAGAAGACGCGCATCATGTGCACGAGCATCGCCGCCACGAAGACCAGCGCGGCCCAGTGGTGGATCTGGCGGATCAGCAGACCGCCGCGGATCTCGAAGCTGATGTTCATGGTCGAGGCGTACGCCTCGGACATCCGGATGCCCTCGAGCGGGGTGTACGGACCGTGGTAGACGACCTC
Organism: Kitasatospora sp. MBT63; assembly: GCF_000710465.2. Taxonomy (GTDB): domain Bacteria; phylum Actinomycetota; class Actinomycetes; order Streptomycetales; family Streptomycetaceae; genus Kitasatospora. The sequence goes on from NZ_JAIZ01000512.1 coordinate 6,872, forward strand.
GGCCATGCTCGGCTTGAAGAACAGCGTCAGGTACACACCCGTGAGGATGATGATGACGAAGCTGTAGAGGCAGATCTCGCCGAGCATGAAGGACCAGTGGTCCGGGAAGATCTTCCGCAGGTTGGACTTGGCGAGGGTGTAGATCCCCAGCCGGCCGTCCACCCAGTCCACGGCCGCCTCGCCCTTGTTGGCGGGCTTGGCGCGGGTGCTCGCCGGCTTGGACGCGCTGGTGGTCGCGCCGCTCGTGCTGCTCATCGCTTGCGCTCCCAGAAGCTCGGACCGACGGGCTCGTCGAAGTCGCCGGTGGCGACCAGGAAGCCCTGCTCGTCAGTGGTGATCTTCAGCTGCGGGAGCGGGTGACCGGCCGGGCCGAAGATGACGCGGGCGCCGTCCGCCAGGTCGAAGGTCGACTGGTGGCAGGGGCACAGCGCGTGGTGGGTCTGCTGCTCGTACAGGCTGATCGGGCAGCCGACGTGGGTGCAGATCTTCGAGTAGGCGAGGATCCCCTCGAAGCCCTTGTCGCGCGAGGTGCTGTCCTTGATGTCCTCCGGAGCGATCCGGATGAGCATCAGGGCGTCCTTGGCGATCTGGACCTGGAAGTCCTCCGCGTCCTCCTCCAGGCCCTCGGGCTTGGCGAAGGTCAGCGAGCCGACGAGGACGTCCTCGGGCTTCATGGGCTCGTTGGTGTTCATGTTGATCAGCTGCAGCGGCTTCTGGACCGTCGCGGCCTCCCAGCCGGTGTGGTTCAGCTTCTGCTGCGGCATCGGACCGAGGTCGCGCAGCAGCACGACACCGGACAGCGGCACCATGGCCATCGAGCCGATCAGGGTGTTGCGGATCATCTTGCGGCGGCCGAAGCCGGACTCGGCGGCGCCGGTCCTGAACTGCTCGATGACGTCCGCACGGACCTCGTCGTCGGCCTCGATCGGGTGACGCTCGGCCGGCAGCTCGTGGTCCGACATCAGCGTGCGGGCCCAGTGGACCGCGCCGGCGCCGATGCAGAAGAGCGCCACACCGAGGGTCAGGCCGAGCGCGAAGTTCAGCGCGCTGACGTGACCCAGCGGGAAGATGTAGACGATCTTGTCGATGTCGAGCACGACGTACGAGGCGATGAAGCCGATCGTCGCGAGCATCGAGACCACGAACATCAGCGACACCTGGCGCTCGGCCCGCTTGGCGGCCCGCTCGTCGATGTCGGTGCGACGCGGCTCGTGGACCGGCAGGCCCGGGTCGGCGAACGGGTCGTCGTGGACGGCGACCGCGTGGCCGTGGGAGTCGCCGTGCGACTCCGGCAGGTTCTCTTCAGAGATGTCGTGGCTCATGACTTCTTGGCCTTGGTGGTGTGGGCGGCGACCCAGATCGCGACCGCGATGAGCGCGCCGAGGCCGAAGATCCAGCCGAACAGGCCCTCGGTCACCGGACCGAGGCTGCCCAGGGCCAGACCGCCGGGGTTGGGCTCATCGTTGGTGGTGTGGCGGACGAAGGCCACGATCTGCTTCTTCTGCTCCTCCGGCATGGTGGTGTCGGGGAACGACGGCATGTTCTGCGGGCCGGTCTGCATGGCCTCGTAGATGTGCTTCGGGTCGACACCGTCCAGCGACGGGGCGTACTTGCCCTTGGTGAGGGCACCGCCCTGGCCGGCGAAGTTGTGGCACTGGGCGCAGTTGGTGCGGAACAGCTCGCCGCCCTTGGCGACGGCGTTGGCGTCCGTGGCCGTGTACTGCTCCTCGGTCGGGATCACCGGGCCGGGGCCGAGCGAGGCCACGAAGGCGGCCATCTGGTCGATCTGGGTCTGGCTGTAGATGTTCTTCTTCGACGGGACCTGGGCACCGGGCTGCTGCGCGGGCATCCGACCCGTGCCGACCTGGAAGTCCACGGCGGCCGAACCGACGCCGACCAGGCTCGGGCCGTCGGAGCTGCCCTGGCCGTTCAGGCCGTGGCAGGAGGAGCAGCCCACGGCGAAGAGCTTCTTGCCCTCGTCGATGGCCAGGGACTGCGCGGAGGTGTCGGCCTGGGCCTTCTCGGCCGGCGCGAAAGCGGCGTACAGCCCCCCGGTGGCCGCCAGGGCGAGAAGTAGGACGACCAGCGCCGCCAGTGGGTGGCGCCGTCGTGCGGAGAGCTTTTTCACGGAATAACCCCGGTGTCAGGATCTGGTCGGCTGGTGGCTGCGTCCAGGTGCCTCGGCTGCTCAGGCCGGGCAAGGGGACGCGCGGTCGGGTCGGTGCGGGGTCCGCGGGCGGGCCCGGTCTCCGGCCGGCGGCCAGCGACCTGATCAGCTGGTTACTTGATCAGGTAGATGGTCGCGAACAGGCCGATCCACACGACGTCGACGAAGTGCCAGTAGTACGACACCACGATCGCGGCGGTGGCCTGCTCGTGCGTGAACCGCTTGGCTGCGTACGTCCGTCCCAGGACCAGCAGGAAGGCGATCAGACCACCCGTCACGTGCAGACCGTGGAAGCCGGTGGTGAGGTAGAACACCGTGCCGTACGGGTCGGAGGAGAGCGAGAGCCCGTCCTTCTTCACCAGCTCGGTGTACTCGAAGATCTGACCACCGATGAAGATCGCGCCCATCACGAAGGTGATGGTGAACCACGACCGGAGCTTCTTCACGTCACCGCGCTCGGCGGCGAAGACGCCGAGCTGGCAGGTGAGGGAGGAGAGCACCAGGATCGTGGTGTTCACCGAGGAGAACGGGACGTTGAGGGCGCTCGCCTTCTCGGTCCAGAACTCCGAGCCCTTGACCGAGCGGAGCGTGAAGTACATCGCGAACAGGGCCGCGAAGAACATCAGCTCCGAGCTCAGCCAGACAATGGTTCCGACGCTGACCAGGTTCGGCCTGTTGACCGCTCCGTGCGCGTGTCCGGTTTCTGTTGCTGTTGCTGTCGCCACGACGGACATTATGTCGGTCCCTTATTCCGTCTTCACGTCGGGGGGTCTCCCTCGGAGTGTCCGGTGCGTGCGGTATGCCCCGATGGGCTCGGCCGGGCGGCGCGCGGGTGCCGCTCGCTGGGCATTGTCCGATTTCTGACGGTTGTTCGGTGGGCCCCTGACGGGTCCGGCCACCCGTCTGCTCCGCGTGTCCCCTGCCGCGCCCGGACCGGCGGGGGTGTAGCGGCAGAGCCGTCCGGGTGGTCCGCGGCGGAGAGGGTGACGCAGGTACACCCGGGAGAGTGAGTGCCGCGCGCGGCGGCTTGAGCGAGATCGCGTCAGGGGCTCACCACGACGGGTGGGCCGGAGTAGCATCCGGGGTGAACGTGGTCCGGATCACACCGGCCGCGCGGAGCCGACATGCACGACACCTATTAATGGGGACGAGCACCCGGGAGCAGGGCCCATGGCGCACACGACCGACGAGACGCTCACCGTTCTCGTCTACAGCGACGACCGCAACACCCGCGAGCAGGTGACCCTGGCACTCGGCCGCCGGCCCGCGGCCGACCTCCCGGAGATCGAGTACCTGGAGTGCGCGACCACCCCGGCGGTGCTGCGCGCCCTGGAGAAGGGCGGGGTCGACCTCTGCGTGCTGGACGGCGAGGCGGTGCCGGCCGGCGGGCTCGGCCTCGGCCGCCAGCTGAAGGATGAGATCTACGGCTGCCCGCCGGTGCTGGTGGTGATCGGACGCCCGCAGGACGCCTGGCTCGCCGCCTGGAGCCGGGCCGACGCCGCCGTCTCGCACCCGGTGGACCCGGTGGCGCTGGCCGAGGCCGCGGCCACCCTGCTGCGGGCCCGGGTGGCCCGGCGCACCCCCGCCCACCGCTGATCCGGCGGGCTCCGCCCGACCGGTCGTCTCACCAGGAGAGAAGCCGTCCGGACATTCCGGCGCGGGCGCCGCGCCGCTCGCTAGGCTGGCTCCGACCCGATGACGACGTACCGATCGAGAGCTGGAGTCAGCCATGGTGAACGTGCACCCTGCGAACGGCGGCGACGACCCCGCGCAGGTGGTCCGCACCTGGCCGGACGTCCTGAGCGCGCTGCTGAAGGGGGAGGACCTTGGCCAGGCCGACGCGGCCTGGGCGATGGACCGGATCATGACCGGCGAGGCCACCCCGGTTCAGGTGGCCGGCTTCATGGTGGCCCTGCGGGCCAAGGGCGAGACGGTCGACGAGGTCTCCGGCCTGGTCGACGCGATGTACGAGCACGCCGAGCCGCTGCACATCCCCGGCCCGGCGGTGGACATCGTCGGCACCGGCGGCGACCGGGCCAAGACCGTCAACATCTCCACCATGTCGGCGATCGTCGCGGCGGCGGCCGGGGCCAAGGTGGTCAAGCACGGCAACCGGGCCGCCTCCTCCGCCAGCGGCTCCTCGGACGTGCTGGAGCGGCTCGGCATCCGGCTGGACCTGAGCGCCCGCCGGGTCGCCGAGGTGGCCGAGGAGACCGGTCTGACCTTCTGCTTCGCGGCCAAGTTCCACCCCGCGATGCGGCACGCCGCCCAGGCCCGCCGCGACCTGGGCGTGCCGACCGCGTTCAACATCCTCGGCCCGCTCACCAACCCCGCCAAGGTCACCGCGCACGCCATCGGCTGCTTCGACACCCGGCTGGCGGGGCTGATCGCCGGCGTGCTGGCCCGCCGCGGCTCCACCGCCCTGGTCTTCCGCGGCGACGACGGCCTGGACGAGCTGACCATCTCCACCACCTCCCGGATCTGGCTGGTCAGTGGCGGCCAGGTGGCCGTGAGCGGCTTCGACCCGAGGGACGTCGGGATCGAGCCGGTCGGCCTGGAGGCGCTGCGCGGCGGCGACCCCGAGTACAACGCCGCGGTGGTCCGGCGGCTGCTGGCCGGCGAGCGCGGCCCGGTCCGCGACGCGGTCCTGCTGAACGCCGCCGCCGCGCTGGTCGCGCTGGACCTGACCGGTGCGCCGCTGGCCGAGCAGCTGGCCGCCGGCATGGAGCGGACCGCCGCCGCGATCGACTCCGGCGCGGCCGAGGCGACCCTCAAGCGCTGGGTGGAGGCGACCACCCGCGGCTGACCGTCCACCGGCGAGGGGCCCGTGGTGCCGAGGCGCCGCGGGCCCCTCGCCCGTCCGGATGCCGGAACGGTGTTTGACCACTCTCCGGAAGCTGGCCTAGAGTCCGTGCCAGGTCATGAGTGACAGCGACAAGCCCCAGCTTGCTGTCCGGCAACCCTCCGTCCGTGGCGGGGTGCCCTGGGTGAGGACCGGGCCACTCGGCGATCCGTCCGCGTGGCAAGCGCGGACTTCCGGGCATCGCACTCCCGGGGTCCTTTCCCCAGGAGGAGTGCATCCCGTGACCCTTTCCACCGACCTCTGCGCCACCGGCCTCACCACCCCGCTCGCCGTCCTCGGCCACGACGTCCAGGTCCCGCTCGTCAGCGGCGAGAAGGTCACCTACGCCGCGCTCGACTACGCCGCCAGCGCCCCCGCCCTGCAGCGGGTCTGGGACGACGTCGCCGCCTACGCCCCCTACTACGGCAGCGTGCACCGCGGCGCCGGCTACCTGTCGCAGCTGTCCACCGACCTGTTCGAGCAGAGCCGCCGTACCGTCGCCGACTTCCTCGACCTGCGCGAGGGCGACCAGGTGGTCTTCACCCGGGCCACCACCGACTCGCTCAACCTGCTGGCCGCCGCGGTGCCGGCCGGCACCCGGGTGTACGCCTTCGAGACCGAGCACCACGCCTCCCTGCTGCCCTGGCGCCGGGCCGGGATCACCGTCGGCTACCTGCGGGCACCGCGCTCGCACGCCGAGGCGGTCGCCGCGCTGGAGGCCGCGCTCGCCGAGGCCGGTGACGGCCCGAAGCTGCTCTGCGTCACCGGCGCCTCCAACGTCACCGGCGAGCTGTGGCCGGTCGCCGAGCTGACCAAGGTCGCCCACCGCCACGGCGCCCGGGTCGTGCTGGACGCCGCCCAGCTCGCCCCGCACCACCGGGTCTCGGTCCGCGACCTGGACGTCGACTGGATCGCCTTCTCGGGCCACAAGCTGTACGCGCCGTTCGGCGCCGGGGTGCTGGCCGGCCGCAGCGACTGGCTGGACGCGGCCGAGCCGTACCTGGCCGGCGGCGGCGCCAGCCGGACCGTCGCCCGCGAGGCGGACGGCTCGGTGGCGGTGGAGTGGCACTCGGGCCCGTCCCGGCACGAGGCCGGCTCGCCCAACGTGATCGGCGCCTACGCCATCGCCTCCGCCTGCCGGGCGCTCACCGAGGCCGGGTTCGACGCGCTGCAGGCCCGCGAGGAGCAGCTGATCGAGCGGCTCAAGGCCGGGCTCGCCGGGATCCCCGAGGTCAAGGTGCTCAGCCTGTTCGGGACGGACGCCGCCCGGGTCGGCGTGCTCTCGTTCGTGGTGGAGGGCTGGAACAGCTCGCACTTCTCGGCCGCGCTCTCCGCCGAGTACGGGATCGGGGTGCGGGACGGCCTGTTCTGTGCGCACCCGCTGGTGCGGACCCTGCTCGGCGGGCAGGAGGCGACGCCGTCCGAGTGCGGTGCGCCCGAGGCCTCGCTGCCCGGCGAGCGCAGCCTCAACGCGATCCGGGTCAGCTTCGGCGCCGGCACCCCGGACGAGCACCTGGAGCGCTTCCTCGGCGCCGTCCGCGAGCTGGTCGCCGACGGCGCCCGGTGGACCTACCGCAACGAGGGCGGCCGCTGCGTCGCCGACACCCGCCGGCCCTGAGACCGCCGCCGCGGGCGCACCCGGGCTACTCCAGGCCGAGCGCGAACGCGGCCTCCAGGTCGTGCTGGGAGTAGGTACGGAAGGCGATGTGGGTCTCCGTGTGCTCCACCCCGGGGACCTTGTTGACCTGGCCGGGGATCACCTCGGCCAGGTCCTCGTGCTGCCGGACCCGCACCATGGCCACCAGGTCGTGGGTGCCGGTGACCGAGTAGACCTCGCTGACGCCCTCGATCGCGGCGATCGCCTCGGCGATCTCGGGGATCCGGTCGACGCTGGTCTTGATGAGGACGATCGCGGTGATCACGCTGGCTCCTGTGTGAAGGGGACGGGCCCAGCGTATCCGCCGTCAGGTGGGGCGTCTGCTGCCCCGCGCACACCAGGCCCAGGCGGACAGCCACCCGGCCGAGAAGCCGATCACGTGCACCAGGTACGCCACGCCGGAGCCGCCCGCCCGCACCGACCACCACTGCAGCGCGAACCACAGGCCCAGCACCGCCCAGGCAGGGAACCGCAGCGGCAGGAACAGCAGCACCGGCACCAGCGTGGTGACCCTGGCCCGCGGGAACAGCCGCAGGTAGGCGCCGAGAACCCCGGCGATCGCCCCGGAGGCCCCGACCAGGGCCCGGACCGCGTCCGGGGACCCGGACTCCGCGAGCGCGTAGCCGTAGGTCGCCAGGTAGCCGACCGCCAGGTAGCAGAGCAGGAAGCGGATCCGGCCGAGCCGCTCCTCCACCCCCGGGCCGAAGACGAACAGGAACAGCATGTTGCCCACCAGGTGCAGCCAGCCCGCGTGCACGAACAGCGAGGTCAGCACCGACAGCGCGGGGCTCTTGCCGGGGTCGGGCAGCAGCGTGCAGCCGTCCGTCGCGGGTGGCAGAGCGGCCAGCTGACCGGCGGTCAGCGGGTGCCGCCCGATCAGCTCGGCCGGCACCGCGCCCCAGCGCTGCTCGTACCGCTGCTCGGCGCAGACCCGGTCGGTGCCGGTGCCGTACGCCGGGTTGAGGCCGAAGCTCGGGCCGAGCAGCAGGACCACGGCGCTCAGCGCGATCAGGCCGAAGGTGACCAGCGGCGGGCGGGTGGCCGCGGCGGCCGACGGCGGGGGCGCCTGGTCGAGTACGGGAAGGGCCATCCGGGGAGCATTCCTCGCCGGGCCGCCCGCGACACCGGCGGCTACTGCGAGCGGGTGAGTGCCGGACCTGAGACCGGTGGCGGGGCGCGGGGGCCCAGGCAATAGGCTGGTGCGCCCGGAACCGGATCATCCGAGAGGACCGCCGATGAGCATCGCCGCCCCCACCGCCGAGACCCGCTGGCGCTGCACCCTGTGCGGCAACCTGACCCGTTTCGACGTGACGCGCTCCGCCCGGGTGGTCGAGTACCTGCACTTCGACCTGGCCGGCGAGTCGAAGGTGGAGGAGACCGAGGTGCTCAGCGAGACCCTGGAGTCGGTGCGCTGCCGCTGGTGCAACGCCGTCGACCAGGTCGAACTGGTGGCCCGTCCGGGTGCCGAGGAGGCCGCCGCCGGGACCGGTGACGCGGGCGCCGCCGACCCGGCCGGGGAGCACCCCGGCGCCTGACCCCGGGCCCCGGGCCGGCCGCCGCCGATGTGTGGCGTGCTGTCGGTGGGGCACGGTAGACGGGACAATTGCAGAGAGCGGTGAGTTCCGGGGCAGCGGCAGACGGCCGTACGGACCCCGCCGGACCAGGATCGGAGCCGAGGACGTGGTGGACGCAGCGAGGGGGCCCGCCGAGCCGCAGGGGCAGCAGCCCGCCGCGGACCCGGCGCTCCCCGGCACGGACCCGGCGCTTCCCGGCACGGACCCGGCGGTTCCCGGCACGGACGGCAGCACGCCCTCGGCCGGGACCGCGGCCGACGAGGCGCCCGGGGGGGCCGAGGCAACCGAGCACCTGGACCGCCCGCTGCCCGAGGGTGTCCGCCGCCGGGTGGTCGGCCTGGCGGCCGACGCGCTCGGCGGCATCCCCGCCGCCGACCTGCCCGCCTCGCTGCGCCAGTACGCGAAGTTCACCCCCGCCCGGCGGGCCAAGTACGCCGGGACCGCGCTGGCCGCCGCGCTGGAGGCGGACCCGGTGTTCCGGCTGCGGATAGCCGACCGCCTCCGCCTCGGCCAGCCCGACCTGGTGCGGTCCCTGGAGTCGGGCACCGTGCCCGGCGCGGCCGACCCGATGGACGTGGCCGCCGGCGCCTACCTGCTGCGGACGGCCGGCTGGACCCGGGTGGTCGTGGAGGCCGGCGAGGAGGTCGAGCGGGCCGGGGCCGAGGGCGCCGCCGCGGAGGCCGCCCGGCTGGTCGAGAAGCTCCAGGAGGAGCTGTCCGAGGTGCGCGCCACCGCCCGGGCCGACCTGGAGCGCCAGCGGGCCGAGTCGGAGGGCGTCCGCAAGGAGGCCGAGTCGCTGCGCAAGCGGGTCCGCAGCCTGGAGAGCGACACCCGGCGGGCGCAGGCCGAGAGCCGCAAGCTGCACGGTGAGCTGGAGGCGCTGCGGGCGGCCGGGACGACCGAGCGCAGCGCGGCCGAGAGCGAGGCGCGCCGGCTGAAGCATCGGATCACTGAGCTGGAGGCCGCCGTCGAGGCCGGCCGCCGCTCCGCGCGCGAGGGCCGCAGTGTGGAGGACATGCGGCTGCGGCTGCTGCTGGACACCGTGCTGCAGTCCGCGCAGGGACTGCAGCGGGAGTTGGCGCTGCCGGTCGCGCAGCTGCGCCCGGCGGACCTGGTGGACGCGGTGGCCCCGGTCTCCGCCTCGCCGAACGACGTGGCCAGGCGCGGGCTGGCCGAGGACGACCCGGCGCTGCTGGACCAGCTGCTGGCGATCCCGCAGGTCCACCTGGTGGTGGACGGTTACAACGTGACCAAGTCCGGCTACCCGGCGCTGCCGCTGGAGCAGCAGCGGATGCGGCTGCTCGGCGGGCTGGCGATGCTGGCGCAGCGCACCCAGGCCGAGGTGACCTGCGTGTTCGACGGGCAGGACCTGGACGTTCCGGTGATGATGGCGCCGCCGCGGGGCGTGCGGGTGCGGTTCAGCCGGACCGGGGAGACCGCGGACGAGCTGATCCGCCGCCTGGTCCGGGCGGAGCCGCAAGGGCGTCCGGTGGTGGTGGTGTCCACCGACAAGGAGGTCGCGGAGGGCGTGCGCAAGGCCGGTGCGCGCCCGGTGGCCTCGGTCCTGCTGCTGAACCGGCTGGCCCGGGCGTAGCGTCCCCTTCCGGTGGGTGCGAGGGCTCCCGGGCGGGTGTCCGGGGGCTCCCGGGCGTCAATCGGGCTGAGCGCCCGTCACCCGTGCGTGGCCGGGATGTGTCGGCGGCGTGAACGGCCCTGGCGGGTAGGAAGTTCGTTCCGATAGGGGAGTGGCGCCGGAGCTTGATCTTCACTAGGGTCTGGCGTCAAACCTATATTCCGGACTTTCGCTCGTTCGGGTGAGTCCAGCAGGAAGAAGGAGCTACCCCCTTGGCCTCCCACCGCCGTCCTAAGCAGCCGAGCCGTGCGCGGGTGACCGTGCTGACCGCTGCCGCAGCGACCGCGGTCGCCCTGTCCGCCCAGGTCAGCGCCCACGCGGCGCCCGCCAAGCCGAACAAGGACGAGGTCAAGGCACAGGTCGACAAGCTGCTCGACGAGCAGGAGCAGGCCGCCGAGCGCTACAACGGCGCCAAGGAGCGGGCCGACCAGCTGCGCAAGCAGGCCGACCAGCTCCAGGACCAGGTCGCCCGCGGCCAGGGCCAGATGACCGAGCTGGCCGCCGGGCTGGCCGCGGTGGCCGGGCAGGAGTACCGCTCCGGCGGCGTGGACCCGTCGATGCAGCTGATGCTCTCCGCGGACCCGGACGGCTACCTCGCCCAGGCCTCCAGCTTCGAGCAGGCCGCCAGCACCCAGGCGGACACCCTGAAGTCGCTGAAGGACCAGCAGCGCCGGCTGGACCAGCAGAAGCAGGAGGCCGCGACCGTCCTCGCCGAGCTGGACCGCTCCACCCAGGCGCTGAACGACGCCAAGGCCGAGGTGCAGTCCAAGCTCCAGGACGCGCAGAAGCTGCTCAACCAGCTGAGCGCCGCCGACCGGGCCGCCGTGCTCGGTGACAAGGCCTCCCGCAGCGACTCCCGGTTCGACCTCAGCAACCTTCCCCCGGCCAGCGGTTACGCCGCGGCCGCGGTCGCGGCCGCGATGAGCAAGCAGGGTTCGCCGTACGTCTGGGGCGCCACCGGCCCGAGCAGCTTCGACTGCTCCGGCCTGATGGTCTGGGCCTACGCCAAGGCCGGCGTCTCGCTGCCGCGCACCTCGCAGAGCCAGGCCACGGTCGGCGTCAACGTCGGCACCAACATCGCCAACGCCCAGCCCGGCGACCTGGTCATCTACCACAGCGACGCGCACCACGTCGGGATGTACATCGGCAACGGCCTGGTGGTGCACGCCCCGCACACCGGTGACGTGGTGAAGGTGATGAAGGCCGACGCGATGCCGATCAAGACGATCCGCCGGGTCTGACACCCTGTCCCATATCGGACATTCGGCGTCACTCGGGATCAACTGACGCCGCTACAGCTCTCCATGGACGCCCGGACGGGTCGAGATCGCGCTGTGATCTCCGACACGTCCGGGTGTCCCATTATCCGGCCATATTCGTAATACTTATCGGCCGAGCGTAGATGTACCGTCACTGTCGGTCGTAATCACAATCGAACTTAGCCAGAATTACGACTTTTTTCTGACAACGATTTGAACGGATCACGGATGGGTTACTAGGGTCATCCCACGGACCGCCGCCCAGTCGTCCATCCAACCCGGGTGGCAACGGTGGTCGCCGCCGAGTCCGAGACGCAGCTGGGCAGTTCGACTGCCCACGGGGAAGCCCCCGACGGGGGTCGCTGTCGATCGGAGCCGGGGAACCACGTTCCTCGGGGTGAATCGGCGCCAGGTCGGCCGCTGCGGCGGCGCGCGGAGGTTCGCGTGCCGGACGGGTGGCCGGTGAGGCGTCGTAGGGCGTCTCTTCCGGCCCGAACCCGTCAGCTCACCCGGTAGGCGGTGTGAGGGAGAAGGAGTCCGCCTTCGTGGCGTCCCATCGTCGTCCCAAGCCCGCCGGCCGGGCCCGTGTCTCGATCCTGACGGCTGCCGCCGCCACCGCGGTGGCGCTGTCCTCGCAGGCCGGCGCGCACGCCGACCCGGCCCCCAGCAAGGACCAGGTCAAGCAGCAGGTCGACACGCTCAACGAGCAGGCCGAGGTCAAGACCGAGGAGTACAACGCCGCGGTCGAGAAGGAGCAGGGGCTGCAGAAGCAGGTCTCCCAGCTCCAGGACCAGGTCGCGCGGCAGCAGGCCGAGGTGAGCACCATTCAGGGCAGCCTGGGTGAGATCGCCGCCGAGCAGTACCGCACCGGCGGGATCCCGCAGACCGTGCAGCTGATGCTCTCGGCCAGCCCGGACTCCTTCCTCGGCCAGGCCGGGGCGATGAACCAGGTCGGCAGCACCCAGGCCGACGTGCTGAAGTCCTTCAAGGGCGAGCAGGCCAAGCTCGACCAGCAGAAGGCCGAGGCCGAGCAGAAGCTCGCCGAGCTGGACTCCACCACCCAGCGGCTGCAGGCCGACAAGGAGGAGATCCAGGGCAAGCTGGCCCAGGCCCGGAACCTGCTCGACTCGCTCACCCAGAAGGAGCGCGACGAGCTCGCCGCGGCCGAGGCCAAGGCCGCCGCCGACGCGAAGGCCAAGGCGACCGGCGGTCAGAGCACCGAGCGGGCCTCCCGCGACGCGGCCCGCACCGACGTGGCCGTCAACGTGCCGGCCGGCTCGCACGCCGCCGCCGCCATCGCGGCCGCCCAGTCCAAGCTCGGTACGCCGTACTCCTACGGCGCGGCCGGCCCCGACAGCTTCGACTGCTCGGGCCTGATGAAGTGGGCCTACGCGCAGGCCGGCGTGTCGCTGCCGCGGACCTCGCAGGAGCAGCGCAGTGCCGGGACCAACGTCGGCACCAACATCGCCAGCGCCCTGCCGGGCGACCTGATCATCTACAACAGCAGCGCCAGCCACGTCGCGCTGTACGTGGGCAACGGCCAGGTCATCCACGCCCCGCACACCGGTGCCGTGGTGCGCTACGAGACGGCGACCATGAGCCCGATCAACGCGATCGTCCGCCCCTGACGCGGTCCGTGCTGTTCGTCCGCCGGCCCGGCGCTCCCCGTGAGCGCCGGGCCGGCGTCGTCGTGCCCCGGGCCTGCGGGGCTTCGCGGCGTTGGGCCAGGTGTCCGATTAGTGGTCAAATATTCGCTACTGGAGGGGTTTGGACTAGATCGCCGTGACTCGCTAACGTCTGCCCCCGGACCTCCGCGAGGACGGCCGCCCCCGCCCGGGGCGGCGGCGGTGGCCCGGCCCGAGGAACGGGAGTCGCCGCAGCATGACCGTGCACCGCCGTCCCCAACTGCCGGGCGTCCGGCGGCTCGCCCGCGCGCTGGCCGTCACGGCCGCGACCACCACCGCCCTCGGTGTGACGGTCGCAGGCAGCGCCCGGGCGCTGCCCGGGCCGCCCGCCGAGCCGGTCGCCAAGCAGGACGTCAAGGCCCAGGTCGACCGGCTCTACGACGAGGCCGAGCAGGCCAGCCAGAGGTTCGAGGCCGCCCAGGAGTACCAGCAGCGGCTGCAGAGCGAGACCTCGGCCCTGCAGGACCAGGTCGCCACCGGCCAGGAGGACCTCAACCGGCTCCGGCAGGACCTCGCCGCACTGGCCGGCGCCGAGTACCGGGCCGGCGGGATGGACCCCGGCGTCCGGCTGATGCTCGACTCCGACCCCGACGCGTACCTGGCCGGGGCCAGGGCGCTGGACCAGGCCGCCCAGCGGCAGAACGACACCCTGCGCCTGGTGCTCGACCGCCAGCGCCGGCTCGACCAGCGCCGCTCCGAGGTCGGCGCCAAGCTCGCCGAGCTGGAGGAGGTCCGGCGCGCGCTGGCGCAGAGCAGGTCGGAGGTCCGCGGCCGGCTCGCCAAGGCCCAGCGGCTGCTGAACAGCCTCGGCTCCGCCGAGCGGGCCAGGATGGTCGCCGACGACGCCCGGGCCGCCGAGCAGCGCGCCACCCGCGGGACCGACCGGATCGACCTCGGCGACCAGCCGCCCTCCTCCGGCCGGGCCGCCGCCGCGCTGGCCGCCGCCGTGAGCAAGATCGGATCGCCGTACGTGTACGGGTCGACCGGCCCCCGTACGTTCGACTGCTCCGGTCTGATGTACTGGAGCTGGCGGCAGGCCGGAGTGACCCTGCCCCGCACCTCGCAGGCGCAGGCCTTCGCGGGGCAGCGGATCAGCCTCGGCGAAGCACGGCCCGGAGACCTCGTGATCTTCTACAACGACATGCACCACGTCGGCATGTACGCCGGCGGCGGCGTGGTCGTGCACGCGCCGTACCCGGGCGCCCGGGTCCGCTACGAGAGCGTCAACGCGATGCCCGTCTCCGGGGTGGTACGGGTCTGAGCGGCGCGCCGGAACAGCTGGTGACCAACCTGCCCCCGCGGTCCGGGGACGGGCGGCCCGTGGTGTCCCGGCGCGCCGCGCTGCTGCTGGCGGCCGGCGGCCTGGCCCAGCTCTCGCTGCCGCTGCTGCGGGCGGACGCCCGTCCCGCCGCGGCCGCCGCGC
>NZ_JAIZ01000513.1:0-27377 GCF_000710465.2 Kitasatospora sp. MBT63
GGCAGTGGCGGCTCGGCCACCGCCTGCGGGTCGCCGAACAGCCGCTTCGGGTACGCCGGGGTGAGCATCAGCAGGTACGCCGAGAACCGCATCCGGTACCGCAGCACCGCCGCCGTCGCCTCGAACAGCGGCCGCGGCATCCGCCCCAGCACCAGCACCACCAGCCAGCTGAAGAACGCCAGCACCCACCACCCGGTCACCAGCAGGTTCTGCACGATGGCGGCCGGGATCATCAGGATCAGCCGGAAGAACACCGCCAGCCGGTTCAGCAGCCCGGGGCGTACCTCGATCCGCACGGGGTAGTCGTCCGCCTGGAGCCGGAACGGCGGGTACCGGTCGACCAGCAGCATCAGGTAGCCCTCGACTCGCGTGTCGTACGCGACGTAGGAGGCCAGGTAGCTCGCCGCGAAGTCGGGCAGCCGGCCGAGCGCGAGCGCTCCGAACCAGCCGATCACCACGACCACGAAGGCGGCAATGCTCAGCAGCCAGACCACGATCAGCTGCGGGATGGCCAGCAGTGCACGCAGGAACACGGTGATCCGGCTCTGCGGACCCGGTTCGGGGATGTCGAGCGGGGGCAGCCACTCGGCCTCCACTGCGGTACTGGCATCCCACATTCCTGCCTCCCGGGCCGGTCGTCCGCGCTGGTGGTGAGGGTGTTCCGATCAGACGTTTCCAGTGCTCCGGGCACCGTGCCCGCCGGGTGGACCGAGTGAGCGACCGGGAAGGACCGGGCAGGACTGTGCCCACCAGCCGCCGGGGACATGGGAGGGTATCCGGGTGAACGTCCTGGATCTGCTGCTGATCGCCGCCGCCGTGGGCTTCGCCGTGTCCGGCTACCGGCAGGGCTTCGTGGTCGGTGTGCTGTCCGTGCTCGGATTCCTCGGCGGCGGCCTGATCGCGGTGCAGCTGCTGCCCCTGCTGCTGAGGCACATCGGGCCCGGCACCACCGCGTCGGTGGTCGCGGTCGTGGTGGTGATCGTGCTGGCGGCGATCGGGCAGGCCGTCACCACGCACTTCGGCTGGAAGCTGCGCGGCCACATCGGCAGACGGCGGGCCCGGACCCTGGACGCGATCGGCGGCTCGGTGGTCAACGTGATCTCGATGCTGCTGGTGGCCTGGCTGATCGGCTCCGCGCTGGCGGGGACCTCGCTGCCGACCGTCTCCAAGCAGGTCCGCACCTCGGCGGTGCTGGGCGGGGTCCAGGACGTCCTGCCCGACGACGCGCCGAACTGGTTCTCCGACTTCAGCAAGGAACTGGCCCGCAGCGGCTTCCCCCAGGTCTTCAACCCGTTCGAGCACGAGCCGATCACCGAGGTGGAGGCCCCCGACCCGGCGCTGGCCGGCAGCGCCGCCGTCCAGCGGGCCCGGCCGAGCCTGGTCAAGGTGGTCGGCACGGCCACGGCCTGCGGCAAGACCCTGGAGGGCAGCGGCTTCGTGTTCGCCCCGCACCGGGTGATGACCAATGCCCACGTGGTCGGCGGGGTCGAGGAGCCGACCGTGCAGATCGGCGGCGCCGGCCAGCTCTACGACGCCACCGTGGTCCGCTACGACTGGCAGCGCGACATCGCCGTCCTCGACGTCCCCAAGCTGAACGCCCCCGCGCTCACCTTCGCCGGTGAGGCCAGGACCAACGACAGCGCCATCGTGGCCGGTTTCCCGGAGAACGGCGCCTTCAACGTCCAGCCGGCCAGGATCCGCGGCCGGATCCAGGCCAACGGACCGGACATCTACCACCGCGGCCAGGTGGTCCGCGACGTGTACTCGATCCGTTCGCTGGTCCGCCAGGGCAACAGCGGCGGCCCACTGCTGACCCCGGACGGCCAGGTGTACGGGGTGGTCTTCGCCAAGTCGTTGGACAGCTCCGACACGGGGTACGTGCTCACCGCGGCCGAGGTCCGGGACGACGCGGTGGCGGGTGCCACCGCGACGGCCAGGGTGGACACCGAGGGATGCGCGCTCTGACGGACCCGGCGGGCCGGGCCCGGCTGGTGGCGTCACCCCGCGCTCACCCGTCCCGCGCACCGCGCCGCGGTACCGGGGTGTCGACGGCGCGGGACCGGGCGGTCCGGCGGGAGGGTGGAGAGCCGACATGATGGGTCACTCGCACGCGGTCAGCGGCGCACTGCTCTACGCGGCCTCGGCGCCGTTCCTGCCGCCGCTGCTACTCGGCACCGAGCTGCGGCCGGCCGACATCCTGATGGGCACCGTGCTCTGCGCGGGCGCGGCACTGCTGCCCGACCTGGACCACCACGACGGCACCATCGCCCACTTCCTGGGGCCGGTGTCCCGGCTGCTCTGCCGCCTGGTGGGGTGGCTCTCGGGCGGGCACCGGCACGCCACCCACTCACTGCTGTTCGTCGCGCTGACGGGCGCCGGCGCCTGGGCGGGGATCACCTACCTGGGCCGGAACTTCACCCTCGGCCTGACCTTCGTCCTGCTGGCCCTGGCGATCCGGGCGCTACGGCTGCACCCGCCAGGCGACGGCCCGACGGCGTGGATCACCACCATGGGCCTGGCCGCCCTCGGGACGGCCGCCCTGGACCGGTGGATGCCGAGCGCGCCGGGCTGGCTGCCGTACGCGGTGGCACTGGGGACCCTGGCACACCTGCTCGGGGACTGTCTGACCAAGCAGGGCGCCCCGCTGCTGTGGCCGCACCGGGAGCGCTACGAACTGGTCCTGATCAAGCGCACCGGCAACGGCGTGGAGACCAAGGTCCTGGTCCCGGTGATGACGGCCGCCACCTTCGTGCTGCTCTGGTACACGGCGCTCTCCCCGGCCGTGCTCGGCCGGCCGGCCCACTGACCGGCCCGCTGACCGGCCCGCTGACCGGCCCGCTGACCGGACCGCCCGGCGGGCCGGCCGGGGTCAGGCCTCGCGCCGCAGCCGAGCGCCCACCCAGCGGGCGCGGCGCCCCAGGATGCGCGGGATGCCCATCCGGTGCGCCCCGGCCCGCGGGGGCCTGCCGGCGCCTTCGTAGGGCCACTCGGGCGCGTGCTCCCGCTCGCCGCGCTGGGGGGACCGGTCGGACTGGCTCTGCGAGCTGCTGCCGGTCCGGTGACGGCGCGCGGCGGGCTCGCGATCGGGCATCCAGGTCATACCTGATGAATGCCCCTGGGCCGAGCGGAGTAATCGCATCCAACCGGGCATCTGTCATGTGCGATTGTCATATGAATCTGCGTCAGCTCGGCATCGGACCACTTCGGACCCGACTCCGGACCCGACTCCGAGCCCGCCCCGGACCCGGTCCGGACCGCCGGTCCGGAGCTCAGTCCTTGTGCTGCCCCAGCCAGTTGACGAGTTCCGCGGTGAACTCCTCCGGCACCTCCTCGTGCGGGAAGTGCCCGACCCCGGGCAGCAGCCGCCAGCGGTACGGCGCCTCGACGTACTCGCCCGCGCCGAGCGCGGTCTGGGCCAGCAGCACCGGGTCCGCGGCGCCCTGGATGTGCAGGGTGGGTGCGGTGATCGGCTTCTTCATCCGGCGGGCGAACTGGATGCCGTCCGGGCGGGCCATCGAGCGCATCAGCCAGCGGTACGGCTCGATCGAGCAGTGCGCGGTGCTGGGGATCTGGATCGCCTTCCGGTACGCCGTCACGGCCTCCCGGTCCAGCTGGCTCGGCCCGGTCCAGGCGTTCAGGTACCGGCCCACCAGTGCGCCGTCGTCCGCGACCAGCTGCCGTTCCGGGATCCACGGGCGCTGGAAGCCCAGCACGTGCTCGAAGGCGGCGATCTGGCGACGGTCCGTCAGCAGCGCCCGGCGCAGGTGGCGGGGGTGGGCGGCGGAGACCGCGGTCAGGCTCCTGATCACGGACGGGCGCATCACGGCGGCGACCCAGGCCAGCGTGCCGCCGGTGGCGTGGCCGACCAGGTGCGCCCGCCGCTCGCCGAGCGAGCGGATCACGCCGGTGATGTCCAGCGCCAGGTTGGCCGGGTCGTAGCCGCGCGGGGTGCGGTCGCTGCCGCCCATACCGCGGAGGTCGAGCGCCACCGCCCGGTAGCCGGCCTCGGCCAGCGCGGTCAGCTGGTGCCGCCAGGCCCACCAGTACTGCGGCCAGCCGTGGACCAGCAGCACCAGCGGCCCCTCGCCGATCTCGGCGATGTGGAAGCGGGCGCCGTTCGCGGCCAGATCGCGGTGGATCCACGGTCCGGCCGAGCGGACGTCCCACCCGGCCTCGGTGGGCCGGGGAGTGACGGGCGGCGGCGTGGGAACGGGCTTCTGGTCCAGCGGCATACGGAGAGCCTGTCATACCCGCGCCACGGACACGTCCCCGGCACTCTTCCCGGCGTCCTCCGTCCGTCCGCCCGGCCGTCCCCCCCACCGCCCACTCGGACTGTTACGGGATGCGGCCCAGGGCCCGGTCGATCTCCTCCTTGGTCGCGGGCCGCGGCCGGGCGTTCTTCAGCACGTCCGCCGTGGCCTGCGCACCCTCGATGGTGCGGTGCGGCTTCTCGATCTTCTTGAACGAGCGCATCGCCAGCAGCCCGAGCAGCGCGGCCAGCACCAGGTACGCTCCGCCGACGATCAGGAAGGACCAGCCCAGCGTCAGCCCGAGCGCCTGCAGCCCGTACGCGGCGGCGAAACTCAGCATCGGGATGGCGGCCAGCGCCACCACGCCCGCCACCGAGATCGAGACGCCGCCGGTGACGCCGCGCTTGACGTCCGCCCGGATCTCCGCCTTCGCGAGCGCGATCTCGTCGTGCACCAGGGCGGACAGATCGGCGGTGGCCGCGGCGAACAGCTGCCCGACCGAACGCTCACCGTCGTAGGGGGCCCGGCCGTTGCCTGGGTCTGCGGCTCCTGCGGCCATCAGCTGTTCTCCTTTGCGCGGCTACTCACTCGATCGACAGCTCAGCATCATGCCTCTACCGGTCAGTCAGGCACCACTCCGGGGCCGCTCAGGGGGGACGGCGCGTCGCCCCGTCGGCAGTCGCCCGCCCCGGCCGGAGCGTTCCACCCGGGCCCGAGACTCCCGCCCGGGCCGGAGCGGTGAACCGGCGTCAGCCTGTCTGCTGGTAGACATCGGGGATCCCGTCCCCGTCGGAGTCGCGGTTCTCGTCCTCGAACAGCTGCCGGTAGTGCCGGTTGCGCAGCTTGAGCAGCACGGTCGCGGTCACCGCGCAGAGCAGCGAGCCGACCAGGACGGCCGTCTTGGAACGGTCCGCGAGTGCCGGGTCGTCAGGGAAGGCCAGCTCGCTGATCAGCAGGGAGACCGTGAAGCCGATGCCGGCCAGGGTCGACACCGCGAACATGTCGGCCCACTTCAGCTGCGGATTCAGCTCGGCCCGGGTGAACCGGGCGGCCAGCCAGGTGCCGCCGAAGATGCCGACGGTCTTGCCGACCAGCAGCCCCAGCACGATGCCGAGCGGCGCCGCCTGCGTGAACACCTCGCGCAGCGTCGGTCCGGAGACCACCACACCGGCCGCGAACAGCGCGAACACCGGCACCGCGAACCCGGCCGAGAGCGGCCGGACCAGATGCTCGATGTGCTCGCCGGGGGACTCCTTCTCGTCCCCCTCGGTGTGGCAGCGCAGGATCAGCCCCATCGCCACGCCCGAGACCGTCGCGTGCACACCGCTCTCGTGCATCAGCGCCCAGATCACCAGCGCCAGCGGGACGAACAGGTACCAGCCGTGCACCCCGCGCCGGTGCAGGAACCAGAACAGCACCAGACCCGCGAGCGACAGCCCGAGCGCCCAGAACTTGATCCCCGAGCTGTAGAACACGGCGATGATCAGGATGGCGATCAGGTCGTCCACCACCGCCAGCGTGAGCAGGAACGCCCGCAGGGCGGAGGGCAGGTGACTGCTCACCACGGCCAAAACCCCGAGCGCGAAGGCGATGTCGGTGGCGGTCGGGATCGCCCAGCCCGCAGGATGCCCGCCGGGCCCGCTGTTGGCCACCGCGTAGACGATCGCCGGCAGCGCCACACCGCACAGCGCCGCCACCACCGGCAGCGCGGCGGCGCTCGGGCTGCGCAGCTCACCGGCCACGAACTCGCGCTTGAGCTCGATCCCGGCGACGAAGAAGAAGATGGTCAGCAGCCCGTCGTTGGCCCAGGTCTCCAGGCTGAGGTCCAGGTGCAGCGGTGTCGAGGGTCCGATGGTGTAGTCCGACACCGTCTCGTACGCGTGCGGCCACACGTTCGCCCAGATGAGTGCGACCACCGCGGCGGCCAGGAGGAGGATGCCGCCGACGGTCTCGGTGCGGAGCGCGGCGGTGATGAACCGCCGCTCGGGCAACGGGAGCAGACCGAGGAACTGGCGGCGCCCGCCGGTCCCGGACGAGGACGACGAGGGCGGCGGCGTGGGCTGCGGTGGCGACGGCGTGGCCACGGGTGAGGACCTCCTGAAGGCGGCGGATGGATACACCGGTGGTGCAGTGCCGACCAGACTTCCCGGCGCGCCTCAGAGACCTTTGATGTTTTGTTGACAGTCTACGGGGCTGGTCGTCGTGCTATCCGATTCGTCCTATTTTATGCCGACCCTTGTGCGGTGCCGCTCGCGCGTGCCGCGTCGGCCAGGGGCCGGGTATGCCGGTCGCATGCGTGGGTCGGGTGCGGTGGTCGGGTGCGATGGTTGGACGATCCTTCGGATGCGGACCGGCCTTCCACCCGAACGGACTCGGCCGGATGCAGGACCCGGTGCCGGTCCCTAGCGTCGGGGACAACCGCTGCCCGACCACGGGCGGCCCGCTCCCGTACGGAGGAACCCCATGCACAGCCAGGAGACCGAGCCGATACGGACGGAGGGCGAGGGCTGGACGGGCGGCGATGATGCCCAGAGCGCCCCGCCCCTGTTACCCCAACCGACCCGGACCGTCCCGGCCCCCGCAGGGGCCAGCGCCGTCGCGCCCGGACCCGCCGACGAACTCGCCCCCGACCTCGTGCGCCGCCTGCGCCCCCTGCTCGCCGCGGTCTCCCCGAGCGGCGGCATCGCCCTCGCCGTGATCAGAGGCGGCGAACGCACTGTGTCCTGCCGCGGCTACGCCGACCGGGCGGCCGAACGCCCGGTCCGCGCGGACACCCGGTTCGAGCTCGGGTCGGTCACCAAGACCTTCACCGCGCTGCTGCTCGCCGACATGGTCGCCCGAGGCGAAGTGCGCTACGACGACCCGATCGACCGCTACCTGCCGGCCGGCTCCGTTCCCGGGTACCCGCACGAGCGGCCGATCACTCTGATCCACCTCGCCACCCACACCTCCGGGCTGCCGAGACTGCCCGGCGGGTTGGTGCCCGCGGCCGTACCGCGCTGGTTCACCGATCCGTACGCCACCTTCAGCGCGGCGCACCTACTGCGCGCGCTGCCGCGAACGCCCGTCCGCGGCACCCCCGGCGCCCAGGTGCGGTACTCCAACCTCGGCACCGGACTGCTCGGCCTGGTCCTGGCGAACGCCGCCGGGCAGCGCTACCAGGATCTGCTCCGCAGCCGGATCTGCGGCCCGCTCGGCCTGATCGACACCTCCTGCGGAACCGGAGGGGAGGAGGTCACCAGTTACCGGCGCGGACGCAACCTGCCCTCCTTCCGCATCCCCGCACTGCCGGGCGCCGCCGCTCTGCGCTCCACCGCGGACGACATGCTCCGGTACCTCCAGGCACACCTGGCGGTCGACGTCGTACCCATCCCCGAACGCGGCGGCGCCGCGACCAGCCTGCGGGCCGCCCTCAAGGACGTCTGCCTCCCCCGGGTGGCCCGCCGCCGCTCCGGGCCACGGATCTGCCTGACCTGGGATCAGCGGCAGCTCGCGGAGGGCGAACTGTTCTACAGCGCGGGCTCGACCCGCACCTGCTCCACGTTCGCGGGCTTCGACCGGACGGCGCAGGTGGGGCTGGTGGCGATGGCGAACACCCACCCGTCCTCGCGGCGGAAGTTCACCCAGGCGGCCTACCAGGCACTCCTGGGGCTGGCGGACGAGCAGCGCTGACGGTTGTTGACCGGCGCTGGCCGTTCGGTCCGCCGGTCCGTCGGCCCGTCGGCCCGCTGGTCCACTGGCGCGTCGGACGCGGTGCTCGGCGGGTCGGGCGAGGGGGACAGCGCGGAGACGTGCGTGGCCCGCTCCGGGACTCGGAGCGGGCCACACACGGTGATCGGGACCGGGCCGGACCGGATCAGCTCTCGCTGTCGCCGCCCGTGGGCAGCTGGGCCTGGATCAGGTTCATCACCGAGGAGTCGGCCAGCGTGGTGGTGTCGCCCACCTCACGGCCCTCGGCGATGTCGCGGAGCAGACGGCGCATGATCTTGCCGGAACGGGTCTTCGGCAGCTCGCTGACGACCTTGATCTGCCTGGGCTTGGCGATCGGGCCCAGGGTGCGGCCGACGTGGTCACGCAGCTCGGCGATGAGCTCGGGGCTGTCGGTGGCGGTGGAGCGCAGGATGACGAACGCGACGATGGCCTGGCCGGTGGTGGCGTCGGTGGCGCCAACGACCGCGGACTCCGCGACGGCGGGGTGGCCGACCAGCGCGGACTCCACCTCGGTGGTGGAGATGTTGTGGCCCGAGACCAGCATGACGTCGTCGACCCGGCCGAGCAGCCAGATGTCGCCGTCCTCGTCCTTCTTCGCACCGTCGCCGGCGAAGTAGCGGCCGGCGAAGCGGGACCAGTAGGTGTCGATGTAGCGCTGGTCGTCGCCCCAGATGGTGCGCAGCATGGAGGGCCACGGCTCGGTGAGGACCAGGTAGCCGCCGGAGCCGTTGGGGACCTCGTTGGCCTCGTCGTCGACGACGGTGGCGCTGATGCCGGGCAGGGCGCGCTGGGCGGAGCCGGGCTTGGTGTGGGTGACGCCGGGCAGCGGGCTGATCATCATGGCGCCGGTCTCGGTCTGCCACCAGGTGTCGACGATCGGGGTCTTGCCGGCGCCGATGTGCTCGCGGTACCAGACCCACGCCTCGGGGTTGATCGGCTCGCCGACGCTGCCCAGCACGCGCAGCGACGACAGGTCGAACTTGGCGGGGATGTCGTCGCCCCACTTCATGAAGGTGCGGATCGCGGTGGGCGCGGTGTAGAGGATGCTGACGCCGTACTTCTGGACGATCTCCCAGAAGCGGCCCTGGTGCGGGGTGTCCGGGGTGCCCTCGTAGATGACCTGGGTGGCGCCGTTGGCCAGGGGGCCGTAGACGATGTACGAGTGGCCCGTGACCCAGCCGATGTCGGCGGTGCACCAGTAGACGTCCGTCTCGGGCTTGAGGTCGAAGACGGCGTGGTGGGTGTAGGCGGCCTGGGTGAGGTAGCCGCCGGACGTGTGCAGGATGCCCTTGGGCTTTCCGGTGGTACCGGAGGTGTAGAGGATGAACAGCGGGTGCTCGGCGTCGAGCGGCTCGGGGTTGTGCTCCGCGCTCTGGCTGTCCACCAGGTCGTGCCACCACACGTCGCGGCCCTCGGTGAAGGGGGTGTCCTGGCCGGTGCGGCGCACCACCAGGACGTGCTCGACGCCGTCGACCTTGGTCAGGGCCTCGTCGATGGCGGGCTTGAGCGCGCTCGGCTTGCCGCGGCGGTAGCCGCCGTCGGCGGTGATGACGAGCTTGGCGTCGGCGTCCTGGATCCGGGAGGCGACGGCGTCGGCGGAGAAACCGCCGAACACGACGGAGTGGGTGGCGCCGATGCGGGCGCAGGCGAGCATCGCGATGACGGCTTCGGGGATCATCGGGAGGTAGACGGCGACGCGGTCGCCGGCGGTGACGCCGAGGTGGAGCAGCGCGTTGGCGGCGCGGGAGACCTCGTCCTTGAGCTGGGCGTAGGTGAGGGCGCGGGAGTCGCCGGGCTCTCCCTCGAAGTGGATCGCCACCCGGTCGCCGTGGCCGGCCTCGACGTGGCGGTCGACGCAGTTGTACGCGACGTTGAGCTTGCCGTCGGCGAACCACTTCGCGAACGGCGGGTTCGACCAGTCCAGGGTCTCGGTCGGCTCGACGGCCCAGTCGAGTCGACGGGCCTGCTCTGCCCAGAACCCGAGCCGGTCCTCGGAAGCCTGCGCGTACGCGGCAGCGGTCACGTTCGCGGCCGCGGCGAGCTCCGCCGGCGGCGCGAAACGGCGGTCCTCCTTGAGCAGGTTCGCCAGACTCTCGTTGCTCAACGCGTACTCCTCATCGAGTTCTCTTCTTCAGGGCATCCCTGCGGAGGGATTGTCCCTTGTGTCCCAGCGCACAGCTCACCAGGCGAACGGGTCTGTTGACAAGAGGAGATTCCGAGAATTGGTGTAGACCTTTTTCCGTAAGATCTGCCGCGTCGGCGCCCGGCCGGCCCCGGGCGGGCGGGGAGGGGCAGGTGTGCGGCGGTGCAAGGCGCCTGGGGGCCCTGCCGCAACCAGATCTGACGATCAATCGGCTCAAGGCCTTGGAGAGCGCATTTTCGGGTACCTCACTGGTAAGTCGTGCCAGTAGCAGTTCCAGAGGTGGTCAGGACCTCGTGGAGCACGGCGGGCCCACCGCTTCCGAGGCGGCCCGCGTCTCAGCCCTCCCTCCTTCCTCCGGGGGTCGAGCCATGCCCGAAACACCTGCCATCCCTCCCCTCCTTCCCCTCCTGCCCCGCGCCGGCGACTTCGCGGCGGTCCGGATGAAGGGCGGCGTCGGCCGCCTCATCCGGGTCGGCCAGTGGCTGAACGGCGACGGGTTCGCCGACTTCGAGCACGCCTTCGTCCTCGTCGACGACGACCAACTGGTCGAGGCCCAGCCCGGAGGCGCTCAGCTGCTGCCGCTCAGCGCCTACCAGGACCACCCGATCCTGTGGTCGACCGGCATCGTCCCGTTGACCGACGGGCAACGGGCGGCGATCGTCACCGCCGCACGCGGCTACCTGGGTGTCCCGTACAGCTTCGCGGACTACGCGGCGCTTGCGACCCACCGCTTCCACCTGCCCATCAGTCCGCTGGTGAAGGGCTATGTGGCGTCGACCAAGCACATGATCTGTTCGCAACTGGTCGACCAGTGCTACCAGGACGCCGGGGTCCGGCTGTTCGCCGATGGGCGGTGGCCGGGTTACGTCACGCCCGCCGATCTGGTCAACCGTCTGCTGGGCCACACCTCCTGACCGTCCTCTGAACTGGGAGCTGCTGCTGCCGGGGGTGGCGGCTACGGCCGGTGCCGGCTCTCCGGCCGGTGCTTCCGGCAGCCGGTTGGGCCGCCGGAAACCGCCTCTGCCGGCTGCGGCGTCCACCGGCTGCAGCCTCGCCCGGATGTTGCTGAGCTCGGATGTCGCTTTCGTGTCGCGCTGCCGACCGGGCCGCGGTGGTCCGGCCGGCCGCGCCGCACGCATTCCGGGCGTACACCGGTGGCGCCGGCGCCTAGGCGGCGAGCTCCTGCTCCGCCTGGCCGTCCGGGCCGTCCTGCCCCTCGGGGAGCCCGGCCGGGCCGGCGGAGACCGGGACGAACCGGCCGCTGTCCTGATCCAGGACGTAGGCCTGCGCGGTGGCGAAGTCGAAGTACATCCCGACCAGGCGCAGTTCCCCCGAGGCCACCCGGCGCTCGACCGCCGGGTTGGCGAGCAGCTGGTCGAGCTGCTGCACCACGTTGGTGATGCAGAGCTGCTCGACCGTGTCCACGACGGGGCGCCCTTCGAACTCGGCCGGGACCCGGCGCAGCCGGGCCAGCGAGCCGCGTCCGTTGCGCAGCCACCGGGTCAGCGCGGTGGGCGGTCCGGGCTGCTCGTGGACGCCGTCCAGCAGTGCCTTCATCGCCCCGCAGCCGGAGTGCCCGCACACCGTGATGGACCCGACCTCCAGGACCTCGACGGCGTACTGGACCGCGGCCGCCACGGAGTCGTCCGCCGCGCCCGGCTCGTGCGGTGCCGGCACGAGATTGCCGACATTGCGGACCGTGAACAGGTCTCCCGGGCCACTGTTGGTGATCATGCTGGTCACCATCCGGGAGTCGGCGCAGGTCAGGAAGAGCTGCGACGGTGTCTGGCCGTCGCGCGCGAGCCGCGCCAGTTCCTTCCGGACCAGGGGGGCGGTGTGCTGCTGGAACCCGCGTACCCCGTCGAGCAGCCGGCCGTGCGGATCGTCGGAGCCCTGCTCGATGCAGTGATGGCCGACCCAGGGCGTCCACGCCCGGCAGCGGTGCGGACCGGTCGAGCTTCCGGAGCGCAGGGTGCCGTCGGGATCGAGGACCTCGCCCTCCTGCCGCTTCGTCAGTATCGCGACCCGGCCGCCGGTGGCCTGGTGGCCCGCCCGCCAGACGTGGAGCGCTTCGTAGGCGGCGTGGTCGAGGAAGGAACCGTCGTGGCAGACCGTGACCGAGGATCCGACCGGGATCCGCGCCAGCGCCCGGCTCAGCTTGGGCACGGCGGCGAACGTCAGCGGGCCGTGGGTGCGGACCGCGTACGACCCGTCGGCCTCGGCCACCACGTCGACGTGTGCCCGGGTCAGCCGGTACAGGGCGAGCAGCGCGGCGACCGCGCCGCCGATGGTGACGCCGAGAGGCACCCCCAGCAGGACCACGCCGAGCACCGTCGCCAGATAGACCGGGAACTCGCGGTGCCGGTGCACCCGGCGGATGTGCGCGAAGCTGACCATCTGCACGCCGACCACTAGCACCAGCGCGGCCAGCGCCGCGAGCGGGATGTGCCGGAGCCCGCCGGTCAGCGCCACCGCGGCGAGCAGTACCCAGCAACCGTGCAGGACGGTGGACATCCGGGTGGCCGCCCCGGCCTGGATGTTGGCCGTACTGCGCACGGCTCCGCCGGCCACCGGCAGACCGCCGAGCAGGCCGGACAGCAGGTTGGCGGCGCCTTGGCCGCGCAGCTCGCGATCGAGGTCGCTGCTGCTGTGCGACATCCGGTCCACCGCGACGGCGGAGAGCAGCGATTCGACGCTCGCGACCGCGGTGACCGTCAGGACCGCGGCGACCAGGGCGGGCCACTGCTGGGCCAGCAGCGATGCGGGCGGCATCGAGGCGAGTACGTGGTGGTCCCACTCGGGCAGCTCGACCCGGGCCAGCCGCAGGCCCGCGAAGACGGCGAGCGCGGTGGCCGCGGCGACGGAGGCCAGGGCGGCGGGGATCTTGGCCAGGCGCCCCCCGAGCTCGCCGGCCCGCCCGGGGAGCCGGTCGAGCCGGGGCCAGCCGAAGAGCACGGCGATCGAGACCAGACCGACCGCGAGGGCGGGCAGGTGCGGGCCGGCCAGCTGGGCCGGCAGCGCCACCAGGTTGGCGGCCGCGGAGCTCTGCGGCGAACCGCCGAGGACGACGTGCAGCTGGGCGAGGGCGATGGTGAGGCCGACCCCGGCGAGCATGCCGTGCACGATGGCCGGGGAGACCGCGAGGGCCGCCCGGGCGACCCGCAGCGAGCCGAGCAGCAGCTGGAGCAGCCCGGCGGCGACGGTCACGGCGCAGGCGATCTGCCAGCCGTACTGGGCGAGCAGTCCGGCGGTGACCACCGTCAGTGCCGCGGAGGGGCCGCTCACCTGGAGCGGGGTGCCGCCCAGCAGGCCGACGACGAGCCCGCCGACGGCGGCGGACACCAGGCCCGCGGTGAGCGGCGCCCCGGTGGCCAGTGCGATGCCGAGGGAGAACGGGACCGCGATCAGGAAGACCGCGAGCGAGGCGGGCACATCGCGCAGCAGCTGTGCGCGGCGCGCTCCGGGCGGGGGCGGCCCGGTCGGTGCCGACGGCGGTGCGTGGTCGGTCGTGTCCGAGGGGGTGGGGGCGCTGGAGATGTCGAGGGTCATGGTCTTCCCGTCTGTCCGGGGAACGAACGCAGTCAGGTCCGGCGGTGGAACTCGGGGTCGGAGTGGCTGTCGTGGGTCGCGACGGTACGGCGGGATGGCTTGGGCGCAGCAGCGGTGAGTCTCCGTGGGCGGCCCGCGACCATCAAGAGTCGGTAAACTGAGAGTAATGAAACCTTTGCACAGCGTACAGTCGAACGGAAGGTCGGTCCCCGGCATTCACTCCCATGAGTGGTGCGCGAACCGGCCGGGAACTCAGGGGTCGGCAACGGCCGGTGGCGCCCCGCCCCCGGGGTGCCACCGGCCGTCGTCCGTGGGGGATCCGGCGTCAGGCGCGGGCTGACGCGGCGGCGTCGGCTCCGTCCGCCGAGAGCACGAATCCCTTGTCCACCTGGGTGGCGAGATCGATGCCGACCTTCGCGTTGCCCCAGCTCTCCGCGTTGCGGAGGTGGAAGTGGACGGCCTGGGCGGTGTACCGCTCGGGATCGCGCCGCTCGTGGGTGGCGTCCGCCTCGGCCCGCAGCCGTTCCAGGACCGCGCGGTTGGCCGGCTCCAGGCTCTGCAGTGCCGGTTCCTCGCCCCGCTCCAGGCGGCGGACCCAGTCGGACTGCCCGAAGGAGGTGAGCAGGTCGTCGCCGACCTCGCGTCGCAGGTACGCCAGGTCGTCCGGGTGCTGCACCTTGTTCCCCACCACGCGCAGCCGGACGCCGAAGTCCTGCGCGTACTCCTTGTACTGGCGGTAGACGGAGATGCCCTTGCGGGTCGGCTCGGCCACCAGGAAGGTCAGGTCGAACCGGGTGAACAGGCCGGAGGCGAAGGAGTCCGACCCCGCGGTCATGTCCGTCACGATGTACTCGTCCTGACCGTCGATCAGGTGGTTGAGCAGGAGCTCGACCGCGCCGACCTTCGAGTGGTAGCAGGCCACGCCGAGGTCCTCCTCGGTGAAGGCGCCGGTGGCCAGCAGTCGGACCGAGCCCTCGTCGAGCGCGACCGGCCGGGCGCACGCCGCGTAGACCGGGTTCTCCTCGACGATCCGCAGCAGCCGCGAACCGCGGCCGGGCGGCGTGGTCTTGATCATCTCGTCGGCCGACCCGATCAGCGGGTTGCTGCCGCGCAGGTACTCCTTGATCTGCGGGAGGTGGGCGCCGAGCGACGGGAGTTCCGCCGCCTGGGCGTCCGTCAGGCCGAGTGCCGGGCCGAGATGTTGGTTGATGTCCGCGTCGACGGCGATCACCGGGCGGCCCGCGGCGGCCAGGTGGCGGATGAACAGTGCGGACAGCGTGGTCTTCCCGCTGCCGCCCTTGCCGACGAAGGCGATCTTCATCTGGGTCTCCGGCTCTCGCTCCAGCGGGCTGCGGCTCCGAGCGGCAGGCTGGAAGGCTGTTGGAAATCGTTATCGTCACCGATAGTGGCATGCTAGCGGCGGTTCGGGGTGCGATACATGCGGGAAAGTCGGATTGCCTCGAACGGGTGACGCCGGGGTTGCTGTGCAGGAGTCGACCGGGGGGTCATTACCCTCGGGTAGGTGAGCACTGGAACTGATCCCCTCGCCCCGCTGGCCGATCTCCCCGGGGTGCCCGAAGCCGTGGCCGAGGTGCGCAAGGCGGTGGACCGCCTCTACGGCCACCGGGTGATGCGCCGGCGCGCCCAGGAGGTGACCTCGGAGGCGGCGCTCCGTGGTGCGCGGGCTTCGGCGGCCCTCGACGGGGCCGACTGGCCGCTGGAGGAGGTCCGCCGGCGCAGCGACTTCAGTGCCGATCCGCAGGCCCGGACGGTCGGCGGCGCGCTGCGGATCTCCGCCGAGGCGGGGCAGCTGCTCAGCACCTGGCGGCACTCCCCGCTCCAGGTGCTGGCCAGGCTGCACCTGCTGGCGGTCGGGGATGCCGATCCGTCGGCAGGCCGGCCGCGCCGCGCGGGGGAGTCGGCGGGCGTGCTGTTCCCGGTGGAGCTCCCGGCCGCCGAAGGCGTGTTCGGTGATGGCGGTCAGCCGGCCGAGGCCGTGGAACGGGGCGGTGAACTGCCGCCGGCACCGTCGCCCGAGGAGGCTGCGGCGCGGCTGGACCAGCTGTCCCAACTGCTGGCAGCGCGGACGGAGGGCGCCGCGAGCGGAACGCCGGCGCTGGTCGTATCGGCTGTCGTGCACGGTGAGCTGCTGGCGCTGCGGCCGTTCGGGGAGCACAACGGGGTCATCGCGCGGGCCGCGCAGCGGATCGTCCTGATCACCGAAGGGCTGGACCCCAAGGCGATCTGCCCGGCGGAGGTGGGATTCGCCGAACTCGGCACCGAGGCCTACCGCACCGCCCTGCTCGGCTACCTGGGTGGGACGCCGGAGGGGATGGCCCGCTGGATCACGCACTGCGGCGCGGCGCTCAGGCTCGGCGTCCGGGAGAGCACGGCGGTCTGCGAGGCGATGCAGCGCGGCATGGTCTGAGCCGGCGGCCGCCCCGTGAGGGGCGGCCCGTGGTGTGCGTCCTGGTCCGAACGTGGTTGCGGCGGCACCTGATCCTGCCTGGTGCCGCCGCTGGCACGGATGCCGGGTTACCAAGCATGCACCGGAAAGTGCCCATCAGGCGGGGATCCTGCCCGTTCACCTGGTGCGGCGGCCCGACAGCGGGTCGGCTGCATGTGGGTGCTCAGTCATCCGTACTCGGTCCGTGGGCCTGAACTGCGTTGTCGGAGCGACCCCGTAGGGTCCTGACCGGGTCTCGCGGGCCGTTATGTCCTTTGTATCGCGCTTTGGGTGAAAGCGGAACCCGAAATCGCGAAGCTTTTACTTTTTGTCCGTTTCGATGCTCAAGGATGTGTCGGAGCCGCCCCGAAGGCCCGCCCCGCTTCCATGATCAGGCCTGTGACCTGCGCCGTCGGGACGCGTACCAGAGCACGCCCACGGTGAGCAGGGCCGTCCCGAGCGCGACCGTCGCGACCACCGATCGGCTCGGCGCGTGGAACTCGGGCAGCCTGCGGTGGAGTTCCACGGGGCGGCTGAACACCAGCACGGGCCACTCCCGGGACAGCGCCTCCTTGCGCAGCGCCCGGTCGGGGTTGACCGCGGACGGGTGGCCGACCGCCTCCAGCATCGGGAGATCGGTCGACGAGTCGCTGTACGCATAGCAGTTGGGGAGGTCGTACCCCTCGACCGCGGCCAGCTCCCGGATCGCGGAGGCCTTGTTCTCGGCGTACGCGTAGTACTCGATCTCGCCGGTGTACCGGCCGTCCTCGACCTTCAGCCGGGTGGCGATGACGTGATCGGCCCCGAGCAGCGCGCCGATCGGCTCGACGACCTCGGAGCCCGAGCTGCTGACGATCACCACGTCCCGGCCGGCCGCGTGGTGCTGCTCGATGAGCGAGGCGGCCTCGTCGTAGATGATCGGATCGATCAGGCCGTGCAGGGTCTCGGCGACGATCTCGCGGACCTGCTGCACGTTCCAGCCCTTGGTGAGGGTGGACAGGTAGGCGCGCAGCTTCTCCATCTGGTCGTGGTCCGCGCCGCCGAGCAGGAACATGAACTGGGCGTAGGCGCTCTTCAGGACGGCTCGACGGTTGATCAGACCGCCCTGGTAGAACGGGCGGCTGAACGCAAGCGCGCTCGACTTGGCGATGATCGTTTTATCGAGGTCGAAGAAGGCCGCGGTGCGCGGCGCCGGATATGCGCGCCGTCCGGCGGAAGGCTCGGTGCTTTCCGAGGAGGAACGGTTCGCGGTGCCCGGTGGCGTGTTCCCGCCCTGGTCGGCGATGTCGGCGTTCTCGGTGGTGTCCACGGGAACTGAGGATAGAGGGCGCGCCCCGGGACCCCGCCATTCGGCGTACTCGTAGGCGCGCGGGTTTGTGTTTCTGGCCGCTCGGGTACACCATTGAAGTCACGGATCGTTCGCGACCGTGCTAACCCGGTCCGGCTCCTCCCCCCCGAGTCGGGCCGTGGATAGACGACCCCCGCTCTCCCCCCCGGCGGGGGTCGTCGCACGTCCGGGGCCGTTTTACCGGCGAGTTGGGGGCGGTCCGGGAGAGCTGATGGCAGCCCCGGCTAAGTCGAGCGATGATCTTCGAAGCCCCGTCCGATCGGGATCGGGGCATCACGCTAAGTGATCAGAGTCAATGCCCCATTGTGTGGCGCCCGTGGGGCTCCGAGATCGTTCTCCGACGCCTTCGCGCGTCAATTCTGCATGCCAATACCCCCCTGGCGAGTGAACAAAGTTATCCACAACCCCGACTTGTCCACAGGGATTCGGAAGGGGGATGACGGAATCCGCTCCGCCCAGCACCGTGGTGCCCGGGCAGCCGCCGCAACCCTCGCCGAGGGAAGCGGCCGCGCCCCGTCGTCGGCCGGTTCCGGCCGCCGGAACCGGACACCACCTCACCGGGGGAGACCGTCATGTCGACACCGATCACCGATCACGACCTCGCCGACCAGCCGACCCCCTCGGGGCCGCTCATCGTCACCGAGGACGAGGCGCTCGCCGAGCATCTGGTGCGGATCTGCGCCGCCGCGGGCACCGAACCGCACCTGCTGTCCGCAGCCCCGCCACCGCGGCACCTGTGGGAGGGCGCGCCCCTCGTCATGGTCGGCGACGACCTCGCCGAGCGCTGCGCCGGCCTCACCCGCCGGAGCGGGGTACTCCTGCTCGGCCTCGACCTCGACGACGGCGACATCTGGGTCCGCGCGGTCCAACTCGGCGCGGAGCACGTGCTGTTCCTCCCGGACGCACAGACCTGGCTGCTGGACCGGATCGCCGACGCGGCCGAGGGCGTCGGCCCCCCGGCACTGACCGTGGCCGTCCTCGGTGGCCGCGGCGGCGCCGGGGCGTCGACGCTCGCCTGCGCACTGGCCGTCACTGCCGCCCGAGCCGGACACCGCACCATGCTGATCGACGCCGACCCGCTCGGCGGGGGCCTTGACGTGATGCTCGGAGCCGAACAGGCCGGCGGACTGCGCTGGCCGGACCTCGCCGGATCCCGCGGCCGGGTCAGCGGCGCCGAACTGGCCGGCGCGCTCCCCGAGCTCCACCGCCTCACCACCCTGTCCTGGGACCGCAGCGACCTGCTGTCCATCCCGCCCGAGGCGATGCGCAGCGTCCTCGCCGCCGCCCGCAGACGCGGGGGACTGGTCGTTCTCGACCTGCCGCGCCACCTCGATGCCGCCGCGGGACAAGCCCTGGAGCAGGCGGACACCGGCCTGCTGGTGATCCCCGCCGAGCTGCGCGCGATGGCGGCCGCGGACCGGGTGGCAGCAGCCGCGCGGATGCGGCTGTCCGACCTGCGTGCGGTGGTACGGGTGCCGGGGCCGGTCGGCCTGGCCGGCCGCGAGATCGCCAAGGGACTTCGCCTGCGGTTGGCCGGGGAGCTGCCACTGGAGCCGGGTCTGACCGTGGACGTGGAGCGGGGCGCGCCGCCGGGCAGCAGGGAACACGGCCCGCTTGCCCGCTTCTGCAGCAGTTTCCTGGACGAGGCCCTGCCCCCGGTGGCAGCGGCCGGAGGAGGTGCCCAGTGACCGATCGTCTGCGCAGGCCCAGCCTGCGGAAGAGCGCCAAGGACCGGAGCCCCGGTGCGCCGCACCGAGGTGTCACGCTGTCCCGCCGCCCCATCGGACGGGGACCCGGGGACGAGCACAGGAACCGGGCCAGGCCGTTCGGCCCCTTCGCCCCGGCGCCCGTAGCCCCGCGCTCCGCCTCCGGGGGAGAGCCGGACGGAAGGACGGTGGACACGGGGGAGGCTGTTGCGAAGGCCGTGGTGGCGCGGACGGCGGACGCGCCCGGCTTGACCCCGCCCGTGGACGCGACGGCCGGAGCCGCCCGGCGGGCGCGGAAAGACCTGGACGGAGCCAGCGGCACGGCGAAGGCCGCCGCAGAGGACCGCTCCGCGTCCGCCGACGCCGTACCCGGCCCCCCGGGAGCCGGTGGCGCCGTGGAGGGCCGGGACGAGGCCGGGGAGCAGCGCGAGTCAGTCGCGGCGGGCCGGGTCCGAGGCCGGCCGAGCCGCGCAACCCGTGGCTCCGCCGGACCGGTGCCCGTCGTGCCCGTCGTGATCGGCCCCGGGCTGTCCCGATCCGCCCCGCTCCGGCCGGAAGGGGACACGGACCGGACGGCGGCACTGGTCGATGCCGTCCGGCTCCGACTCGCCGAGACGGGCGCTCGGCCGACCGCCGGATCCGTGGCCGCCGCCCTGCGATCGGCCCGCCCGCCGCTGGGCGGCGGGGACACCCTCGACGCCGTCCGGCGGCTGCGCGCCGAACTGATCGGCGCCGGTCCACTGGACCAGCTGCTCTCCGCACCCGAGGTCACCGACGTCCTGGTCAACGCGCCGGACCAGGTCTGGGTCGACCGCGGCGCGGGCCTGGAACGGGTGCCGAACATCCGCTTCCCCGACCCCGACGCCGTCCGGCGGCTCGCCCACCGGCTGGCCTCGGCAGCCGGACGACGGCTCGACGACGCCCGGCCGTGGGTGGACGGCAGACTGCCGGACGGCACCCGGCTGCACGCGGTGATCCCGCCGATCGCCGCCGGATGCACCCACATCTCGCTGCGGACCAGCCGCCCGCAACCCTTCACCCTGGACGACCTGGTGGCCTGCGGATCGCTGCCGCCCACCGGTGCACAGCTCCTCGCGCAGGCCGTCAGGGCCCGGCTCTCGGTGCTCGTCAGCGGCGGCGCCGGCACGGGGAAGACCACGCTGCTCTCGGCGTTGCTGGGCCTGGTCGCCCACCACGAGCGGATCGTCCTGGCCGAGGACTCGTCCGAACTCAGGCCCGACCACCCCCATGTGGTCCAGCTGCAGAGCCGTCCACCCAACCAGGAGGGCCTCGGCGAGCTCACCTTGCGGGATCTGGTCCGGCAGGCCCTTCGGATGCGTCCGGACCGGGTGGTGGTCGGAGAGGTGCGCGGCGCCGAGGTGGTGGACCTGCTGGCTGCCCTGAACACCGGGCACGACGGGGGTTTCGGAACCGTCCACGCCAACTCCGCCTCCGATGTCCCCGTCAGGCTGGAGGCGCTCGGCGCCTTGGCAGGCCTGGACCGCCCGGCGCTGCACAGCCAGCTCCGAGCCGCGCTGGACGTGGTGGTCCACCTGGCCCGCGACCCGGCAACGGGTACCCGCCGGGTCACCGCCCTGCACACCCTCACCGACGACGACCACGGACTCGCCCGGACCACGCTCGCGGTCGGGTTCGGCCCGGACGGCACCAGCGTGCCCGGACCCGGATGGGACGGACTGCGGCAACGGTGCGAGGCCCGCGGCGTCGAGCTGCCGAGGAGCCTGCGATGACCGACCGCCAGATAGCTCTGCTGTGTTCGGTGTTGCTCTGCGCGGTGGCAGGGACCGCCTGGTGGCTGCTGCGTTCGGCCGTCAGGGGGATCCGGTGACCCCGGCCCCCGCGGTCGGGACGCTACCGCTCATCGCGGGTATCGGAGGCGTCGTGGTGGGCTTCCGGATCGGGCTGGGCGGCCTACGGCAGCGAGCCCGGGCGAGGCGCCGCACCCGGCTGCTCCTCGGCCGCGTCCCCGCCGCCGGTTCCGGCCTGTCGGCTCGAGCCGTACGGCTGTGGGGGCGGCTGTCGGCCACCCGACCGCGGTGGCTGGTACCCGAGCTGCTTCTGTTGCCCACCGGCCTGCTGCTGGGCGTGCTCGCCCGCTCGTCCGTACCGGTACTGGGCGCACTCGCCAGCATCCGGCCACTCCACGGCTACCGGCGCCGACGTCGGACGAGAGTCGAGGCCGGGCGCAGGTCGGCCGCGGTGATCGACCTCTGCGCCGGGCTTGCCGCCGAGCTGCGCAGCGGCGCGACCGCAGGACAGGCACTGGAGGCCGTCATCGCCAGAGCCGGGGCACGGCTGCGCCGCAGCCTCGGGGCGGAACCGGCCACCCGGCTGGCCGCAGCCCCGTACGGCGCCGATGTACCGGCGGCTCTGCGGCTGGTGGCAGAGCTGCCCGGCGGCAGTGGTGCCGCGGCGGTCGCGGCCTGCTGGCAGGTCGCCACCGAGAGCGGGACAGGCCTGGCTGCTGGGCTGGAACACGTCGCGGACGCGTTGCGGGCCGAGCGGGCCCTTGCAGAGGAGATCGCCGGGGAGCTCGCCGGGCCGCGGGCGACGGTCGCGATGCTCGCAGCTCTACCCCTGGTCGGGATGCTGCTCGGGTTCGCGCTCGGTGTGCAGCCGGTGCGGATCCTGCTGCACACCCCCGCGGGGCTGGCGTGCCTGCTCGGCGGGGTGTTGCTGGAGGCGGCAGGACTGTACTGGACCGCGCGGATCATCCGGGGAGCGGAGGCCGTGCAGGGCGCCGAGCCGCTACGGCACGGGGCCGGCGAACGGCGTGTGGTCGCAGCAGGCTCCGGCGCTCCGTCGGGGTGCGGGCTGGCCCGTACCCGGGCCGTGCTGGTCAAGGAGCCGAGTTGATCATCGCGTCGCCCTCGCCCGGTGCCCCCTGGCGGCATGCCGTGGCGCTTCTGCCGGTCGGGCTGATCGCAGCGGCCGGACTTGCCGGGCTGGCCGGCACGGCCGTCCAGGCCCATCGGGTCGTCAGGAGGCGCGAGGCCCGTGCCCGAGCGGCGTGGATCCTGCGGCCAGGTCGGTCCTTCCGACCGCAGCGGCGACCGATTCACCGCTGGGTGCGCCGTGCCGGGTCGCTGCAGGACGGGGCGGGCGCGGTGTTGGCGAACCGCTGGGTTATGCCACTGGTCGCGCTGCTCGGGACGGCCGCCCTGCTCGGCGGCCGGTTGGGCCTGCCGGCCGGAACTCTGGTCGGACTGGCCTTGTGGCGGTGGGCGCCCGCGATCCGCTCGCCGTCCGCCCGCCGAGCTGCACGCGAGCAGGATGGCATCGTCCGGCAATTGCCCCTGACCGCAGACCTCTTGGCCGCATGCCTGGGCACCTGCCCGTCACCGGCCGAGGCCGCGGCGGCAGTCGCCCGGAGCGTCGGCGCCCCCATGAGCACACGCCTCGGGGGAGTGGCGGCACAGCTCTCCCTCGGCGCTGCGCCGGAGGACTGTTGGGGGCAGCTGGCGGCCGACTGTCCGCCACTGGCCCCGCTGACCAGATGCCTGATCCGCACCAGTCTCAGCGGTGCCCCACCCGCCGAGGCACTGAGCGGACTCGCCCACGCCCAACGAGCCGCGGCGAGCCGTGCGGCACATGCCAGAGTCCGCCGGGCGGGGGTCCTTGCGACCGCACCGCTCGGGGCGTGCTTCCTGCCGGCCTTCGTCCTGATCGGTGTCGTCCCGGTCGTGGTCGGACTGACCACCCTCTTCGCCCGGCGGATCTGACGGCCGGACCGGAGCCGATGCCGAGCCAGATACCCGGCCAGCAGCCCGGCCGGCCGACAGCCTCCTACGACTGTTGAAGGAGCTTCGCCATGTCCCAGATCCAGGGTCCGCGCCAGCTGTCCCACACCCTGAGCCGCGTCCTCGGACGCCTGACATCCTGGCCTCGGTCCGGGCTGCGGCGGATGAGGGCGGGCGGCCGGGACGCCGGCATGACCACCGCCGAATACGCCATCGGAACGGTCGCCGCCTGTGCCTTCGCGGCGATCCTGTACCGGGTGGTGACCAGTGACACCGTCTCGGGTGCGTTGTCCGACGTCCTCGACCGGGCGCTCCATGCGGTGTGACCGACTGCGCCGGTCGGGACGGGACGCCGGGTACGTGACGGCCGAGACCGCGGTGGCGCTTCCAGCGCTGGTCCTGCTCGCCGTGATGCTCGTGTGGGGGGTGGTGGCTGCCGCGGGGCAGATCCGCTGCGTCGACGCGGCCAGGGTCGCCGCGCGGGCTGCCGCCCGCGGTGATCCCGATGCGGAGGCGCTGGCGAGGCAAGCGGCCCCGGCCGGAGCCGAGGTCCGCGTGGTGACCGACGACCGGACCGTCCGGGTCACGGTGGATGCGCCGTGGCCCGGGCCAGGGAGCCTGCGAGCCCTCCTCGCGGTGCGGCTCGGGGCGAGTGCGGTCGCGGCGCGTGAGGACGTCATCGGTTCGGACGGAGGAGGCGCCGCATGGCCGTCCTGAGTGGGAGGCCGACACGGATTCGGGTGCCGATGCCGATACCGACGCTGATTCGGAGGCCGACGCCCAGGCGTGCCGGAACAGGCTGGGCCCGAGCCGGCTGCCGGTTCCGCGCCCGACGGGCCACTCGGTGGGGCGCCGCGGCCGCGGACCGGGGATCGGCGTCCATCTGGCTGGTTGCCGTGGGCCTGCTCGGCTGTGCCCTCTTCGCCGTCAGCGTGGAGGTCGGGGCGGTGGTCGCAGCTCGGCACCGGGCCGAGTCCGCGGCCGATCTGGCGGCGCTGGCCGCCGCCGACCGTCTGCTGATCGACCCGGACGGAGGCTGCGGGCACGCGGCGCTGGTTGCCCGACTCCAGGAGGCCGAACTGGTGTCCTGTTCGGCCTCGACCGAGGACGACAGCGTCGAGGTGAAGGTCCAGGTCCCGGTGCGAGGGCTGTCCGTGCCGGTCGGACCGGCTACCGCGCGGTCACGGGCCGGCCCGGTGTGGGCGATGGGAACGGGGGCGGTCGAATCCCGGACGTACCCGCTCCCGCCCGACGAAACACCCGCCAAGACGCCCGTCAAGGCACCGGCCAAGCCGCTGGCCCACGGGCCGGCTCGGGCCCAGAGTCCGCTGGGACCGCCCGGCCAGGGGCCAGCAGCGGCCGACCCACCCGCGGCCTGCCTGGTTCAGCCCGCCGATCCGTCCACCGGTTGCTCGGCCGCCGATTGCTCCACCGCAGGCCGCTCCGCCGGTGGCTGTTCCTCCCCCGCCCGCACCGCCGTTGCCTGGTCCGTCGTCGTTGCCCGCGCGTCGTCGTTCGGCCGTGCCCCGCCGGAGGCCTCCCGGTGGTTCGGCGCACCCGCCAGCAGGATGCCCAGCAGGCGGACGGCCGCGGCCTTGTCCAGCGGGTCGTTCCCGTTGCCGCACTTGGGCGACTGGACGCACGACGGGCAGCCGCGCTCGCACTCGCACGCGGCGATGGCGTGGCGGGTGGCGGTCAGCCACTCCACCGCCCGCCGGAACCCGCGCTCGGAGAACCCGGCGCCGCCCGAGTGGCCGTCGTACACGAAGACGGTCGGCAGGCCGGTGTCCGGGTGGAGCGGCACGGACACGCCGCCGATGTCCCAGCGGTCGCAGGTGGCGAACAACGGGAGCAGACCGATCGAGGCGTGCTCCGCAGCGTGGGCGGCGCCGGGCAGTTGGTCGACGGGGATGTCGGCGTCGAGCAGCTGGTCCTCGGTGACGGACCACCACACGGCCCGGGTTCGCAGAGTGCGGGGAGGAAGGTCGAGCTTGCTCTCGCCGAGGATCTCTCCGGTGGAGATCCGCTTGCGCAGGTACCCGACCACCTGGTTGACCACCTCCACCGACCCGAAGCTGAGCCGGGCCTCGCCCCACTCCTCGGTGGTGTCGGTGGACAGGATCGAGATGGAGGTGATGTCCCGGGCGGCCGTGGTGTAGGGCGGGTCGGCCCGTTCGACCAGGGCGACCGAGGTCTCCAGGTCCAGGTCCTGCACCAGGTAGCTCCGGCCCTGGTGCAGGTGGACGGCACCGGTGTGCACGGTGGTGTGGGCGGCTGCGGCGTCCACGGTGCCGAGCAGTCGGCCGGTCGGCGCCTCGACGATCTGAACGGGGTTTCCGCCGCTGCCACGCAGGTCCACCCGGTCGGCTGCCCGCTCGCGACGGGTCCAGTACCAGGAGCCGTCCGTGCGGCGCCGCAGCAGGCCACGTCGTTCCAGCACGGGGAGCAAGGGAGCGGCGGACGGGCCGAACAGGGCCAGGTCGGGCTCGCTCAGCGGGAGCTCGGCTGCGGCGGCGCACAGATGCGGGGCCAGCACGTGCGGGTTGTCCGGATCCAGCACGGTGGCCTCGACCGGGGTCGCGAACAGTGCCTCCGGGTGGTGCACCAGGTAGGTGTCCAGCGGGTCGTCCCGGGCGATCAACACGGCGAGCGCGCCCTGGGCCTCGCGGCCCGCTCGCCCGGCCTGCTGCCAGAGCGAGGCCCTGGTACCCGGGTAGCCCGCCATCAGCACGGCGTCCAGGCCCGACACGTCGACACCGAGTTCCAGCGCGGAGGTGGAGGCCACCCCGAGCAGCCGCCCGGACTGGAGGTCGCTCTCCAACGCCCGCCGTTCCTCGGCGAGGTACCCGCCCCGGTACGCGGCGACCCGCCCGGCCAGCGGGCTGCCGAGCTGGTCCTGGGCCTGGAGCGCGACCAGTTCCGCGCCCCGCCGGGAGCGGACGAACACCACGGTCCGGGTGCCGGCCTGGACCAGCTCGGTGAGCAGGCGCCCGGCTTCCGCCGTGGCGGTGCGCCGGACCGGGGCGCCGCGCTCACCGACGTTCTCGGTGAGCGGCGGTTCCCAGAGCCCGAAGACCAGCGGGCCGCGGGGGGAGGCGTCGTCCGTCACGGCCACGGCCGGCAGACCGGTGAGCCGCTCGGCGGTGGCGGCCGGCTCGGCGGTGGTGGCCGAGGCGAGCAGGAAGGTCGGGTTCGAGCCGTAGCGGGCGCACAGCCGCCGCAGCCGACGCAGCACCTGGGCGACGTGCGAGCCGAAGACCCCCCGGTAGCTGTGGCACTCGTCGATGACGACGTACTCGAGCGCCTTGAGGAAGGAGGACCAACGAGGATGGGCGGGAAGGATCCCCCGGTGCAGCATGTCGGGATTGGTCAGCACGTAGGAGGCGTACTGGCGGACCCACTCGCGTTCCTCGCCGGGGGTGTCGCCGTCGTACAGCGCCACCCGTACCCGGCCGGGCACCAGCTCCGCCGCGCGCCGGCGCTGGTCGGCGGCCAGGGCCTTGGTCGGGGCCAGGTAGAGGGCGGTGGCGCCGCGGCCGTTGCGGGCCTCGGTGCCGTCGAGCAGGGCGCTCAGAACGGGGGCGAGGTAGCCGAGCGACTTGCCGGAGGCGGTACCCGTGGCGATCACCACGGACCGGCCCGACCGGGCGAGGTCCATGGCCTCCGCCTGGTGCGTCCAAGGCTGCGACACGCCAACGGCGGCGGCGGCCTCCACCACTTCCGCGCGGATTCCCTGAGGCCAGGGTGCGTAACGTGCGGCGCGGGCGGGCAGATGCTCCGTATGGGTGAGGCGGTCCGCTCGGCCCCGGTCGGTGGACAGGGTCTCGAGCAGAGCCTCGGGCTGGTGATGACGGGGCGGCATGAGGACCCAGTGTGTCACCGGCGTGACGGAGAATCGCCCTAAGCCATCGTGCGGGCATGGTCACAAGTGGTTGAATGAGGCCGTGACGGCCGCATGGCCGAGGGTCGCAAAGTCGAGGCCGAGCCGCGGCTTGCCACGCCCCTGGCCTGCGACCACGCGGTGGCGGCCACCTGGCCGAAGATCGCAATGACGTAGCAAGGCAAGGTGCTGGAGGTTCCGTGGACCTGTCCCTGTCGACCCGTACAGTCGGCGATCGCACGGTCGTCGAGGTTGGCGGCGAGATCGATGTGTACACCGCCCCGAAGCTGCGCGAGCAGCTGGTCGAGCTCGTCAACGACGGCAGCTACCACCTGGTCGTCGACATGGAAGGCGTTGACTTCCTGGACTCGACCGGCCTCGGTGTGCTGGTCGGCGGCTTGAAGCGGGTGCGGGCGCACGAGGGCTCGCTGCGCCTGGTGTGCAACCAGGAGCGAATCCTCAAGATCTTCCGGATCACCGGTCTGACCAAGGTGTTCCCGATCCACACCTCTGTGGAAGAGGCTGTCTCGGCGACCGACTGATCGCTCTCCGGATACCGGCGGGGGGGGGGGGGGGGGGCCGC
>NZ_JAIZ01000513.1:27476-58730 GCF_000710465.2 Kitasatospora sp. MBT63
TGTCGGTCCGGAGCCGAGCGTTCCGCCGCCGCGCACGGGGTGCAACCCCGGAGGGGGATTGATGGCAACCGTCGAACTTCGATTCAGCGCGCTCCCAGGGCATGTGCGCACGGCCCGCCTGGTGGCGGCAGCTGTCGCGAGACGTGTCGGGGTCGACGAGTCGGTGCTGGACGAGGTCCGACTGGCGGTCGGCGAGGCGTGTTCGCGCGCTGTCGGCCTGCACCAGCGCAGCGGCGTCGAGGGCACGATCCGGGTCGCTCTGACGGACCTGGAGAAGCGTTTCCTCATCGAGGTCGAGGACGAGGCAGGTCCGATCCTGACGGCCGAGCGCGACGCCGGCGCCGAACCCGAGGCTGGTGAGGATGATCTCGGCCTCGCCGTGATCACCGGCCTGGTCGAGGACGTCGAGGTGGACAACGGCGCCGAGGGCGGCCTGGTCAAGATGAGCTGGCCGATCGCCAACGTTCCGGTCGAGGCCTGACACCCTGCCGTCCCACCCTGGCTCCGGCCCTTGTGGGTCAGCCTGCGGCTCTCCGTGCTTCGCAGTCGGTCGGTGTCGGTCGGCTGTGCCGCGTCGAGTGGGTGCGTGTCAGGCGGAATCGCTGTGCCCTCGGGGCGCACGGATGCCTGGGCAGGCGCCCACCCTTCGGGCATTGATTGACAATCTGTTGAAGCAGGCGGTTCGCTGCTCCCCGGCGCGATCGGTGAGGTCTCACCACGTCCGGGAGAGGACACCCCATGCGGATACGCATTCTCTGGCCAGCAGGGCAGGCCACCGCCGTGCTGCGCTCCACCCCCACCTCCGAGGCGCTCTGGGCCGCGCTGCCGATCGCTTCCTCTGGCCAGTACCTGGGGCGAGGAGGTCTACTTCGGCACGCCCGTCCGCGTGCCGCAGGAGGCCGATGCGCAGCAGGTGGTCGAGCCGGGCACGGTGGCGTTCTGGACGGACGGCGACAGCCTGGCACTGCCGTACGGGCCGACCCCGATCTCGCGAGGCGGCGAGTGTCGACTCGCCGGCCCCTGCAACGTCCTCGGTGCGCTGGAGGGCGACGCGCAGGTCCTTCGGACCGTGCGCAGCGGCGATCCGATCAGGGTCGAGCGGGCCGGGCCGGTGGAGCCGGTGGAACGGGTATCCGGCGTCTGACCGGCGTCTGATCTGCGGCTTCGGTACCGTCCGGCCCCTGGCCTGTGCGGCGGGGGCGGACGGCCGTGTAGGTTCGCAGGTCGATGACCCGGACCGCCGAAAGGGCCCACTGGTGAACAAGCGACTGCTGGCCGTGACCACACTCGGCGCGGTCCTCGCGCTGGGCACCGCCGCGTGCAGCGATGACGACAACAGCGCACAGCTGGGCACCTGGGCGAAGGGTGTCTGCGACGCGGCGCAGGCGCCGATCGCCCAGTCCCGGACGGCTCTCGCGGACACCGCCAAGGTCCAGCCCGCCGAGCCCCCGGCGGATCTCCAGAAGCGGCTCGCGGTTGACCTGGCGGCGCTCGGCAAGACCAACCAGGAGCTCGCCGACGCCATCGACAAGGCCGGTGCGCCCAAGGTCACCGACGGCGCGGCCATGCAGAAGGACGCGGTCGGCGAACTGAAGCAGGCGGCCCAGGGGTATCAGGACGCGCAGAAGAAGCTCGAGGGCCTGCCCACCACGGACCAGGCGAAGTTCGCGGACGGGCTGCGCAGCGTGGGCGACCAGGTGCAGCGGCTCTCCCAGCTGTCCACCCAGGCGCTGGCCCGGCTGCAGAGTGGTGAACTCGGCGATGCGATGAAGAAGCAGCCGGGCTGCAAGACGGGCTCGCCCGCCGGCTCGCCCGCGACCGGCGCCCCCGGCGGGTCCGGCGGGTCCGGTGCGGCTGTGCCGCCGGCCGCCGATCCCAACGCCTCTCCCGCTGCCGGTTCCGCCGCACCTCCCGCCGGTTCGGCCTCCCCGGCCTCCCCGGCCGCAGGTCAGTCCTCCGCCGCGCCGTCGCCGAGCGCGAGCTGAATTCGGCCGGCAGGCCGAGCCAGAAGGCCCGTAGTGGTCGGCCGACCGAGCTGGGCCGGGTGCTGGGCCGGGCGCTGGGCCGGCCGGTCGGAGTGAGCCCGCCTGCCGTGGCCATGGCCGTGGCCGTGGTTGCGGCCGGGGAGCCGCGGTGGCGGGGGACAATGGCGGGGTGACCAGTAGCCCCACTCTTGATGCCTCCCGTCTCGCCAAGCTCCGCGAGGCGTTGCTCGCCGCCTCGTTCACCGCGGACGGCTGCCTCGACCTGCTCGGGCCGACCGGCTATGCGGCCCTGGCGCGCAGCGAGGCGGTGCCCGCGTTGCGGGCGACCCGCGGCGGTACGCCGCTGGAGACGCTGGTGCGCCTGTTCCTGCTGCAGCAGCCGGTGTCGTACGCCGCGGCCGAGGCCGCGCTGCCGGTGGCCGACTGCCTGGCCGACGGTTGGCTGGTGGCGGACGGCGGAGAGCTGCGCGCGGCCGTGGACATCCGGCCGTACGCCAATGAGGTGGCCGGTCTGGACAGTGCGGACGCCTGGGTGGTGTCCGACCTGGGCTGCGCGGTCGGTGGCGCGGGCGGGATCGGCTCCGGCGAGACGGCCGCCGGGGTCGCGCGCAAGGACCTGGTCCTGGGCGTGGGCGGTGCCTCCACCACGCTGGCGAACCTGACCGTTCGGCGGCCGGTGCGGTCCGTGCTGGACCTGGGCTCGGGTTCCGGCGTCCAGGCGCTGCACGCGGCCCGGCACGCCCAGCGGGTCACCGCCACCGACCTCAACCCGCGCGCCCTGCACTTCACCAGGCTGACCCTGGCACTGTCCGGTTTCGAGGGCGCCGAGACGGTGGAGGGCAGTCTGTTCGAACCGGTGGCCGGGCGGAAGTTCGACCTGATCGTCTCCAATCCGCCGTTCGTGATCTCGCCCGGCAGCCGCTTCGTCTACCGCGACGGCGGGATGGCGGGCGACGGGCTGTGCCGCAGCCTGGTCCGCAACGCCGCGGCCCACCTGGAGCCCGGCGGCTACTGCCATCTGCTGGCGAACTGGCAGCACGTCAAGGGCGAGGACTGGCAGGACCGGCTGGCCGGGTGGGTGGCAGGAACCGGACTGGACGCGTGGG
Organism: Kitasatospora sp. MBT63; assembly: GCF_000710465.2. Taxonomy (GTDB): domain Bacteria; phylum Actinomycetota; class Actinomycetes; order Streptomycetales; family Streptomycetaceae; genus Kitasatospora. The sequence goes on from NZ_JAIZ01000513.1 coordinate 30,568, forward strand.
TGGTGCAGCGTCAGGTCCAGGACGTGGCCGAGTACGCCGAGCTGTGGCTGCGCGACGGCGGCGACCACCGCGGCCCCGGCGCCGACTACCAGGCCCGGTACGCGGAGTGGCTGGACGCCTTCGAGGCCGCGGACGTCGAGGGTGTCGGGTTCGGCTGGATCACGCTCCGGGCCGGCGGCGCCGCCGATCCGGTGGTCCGGGTCGAGGAGTGGCCGCACCCGGTCGAGCAGCCGCTCGGCCCGCACATCGAGCGCTGGTTCGACCGGCAGGACTTCCTGCGCGCACATGACGACGCCGCCCTGCTGGCCGCCAAGTACGTGCTGGTCGACGACGTGGTCCAGGAGCAGGTGGGCGCACCCGGTGCGGAGGACCCCGAGCATGTGATCCTGCGTCACAACCGGGGCATGCGGCGGGCGACCAAGGTGGACACGGTGGGCGCCGGTTTCGTCGGGGTCTGCGACGGCACCCTGCCGGCGGGCGACATCGTCGATGCCATCGCCCAGCTGCTCGGCGAGGAGCGGGTGGTACTGCGGGACCGGGTGCCGGAGTCGCTGCGGATGCTCACCGAGCAGGGATTCATCGACCCGGTCACGGCCTGACCCGGCCGGCGCCGGCCCCCGGATCCAGAATCCAGGGGCCGGGGCCCGGGCTCCGGCCCGGAGGGCCAGGTCCGGCGTCGGGCCCGCAGGTCCGGGCGGCGGTCCGGGCGCAGGTCAGGGGTGGTACAGCTCGCTGATCGCGGTGATGTGGCCGGATCCGTCGAGGGCGACGTCGTAGTAGTCCCCGTAGCAGTTCGAGCCGTCGGCCGGCGTGCGGTGCGCCAGGCAGTCACCGAGGTGGCCGACCAGGGTGGGGAGCGGGACGGTCCGGGTGCCGCTGCCGTTGGTGAGGTCGACCAGGCGGGCGGTGGCGCCCGCGGCGAACGGGTAGGCGGCGGCCGGCCCCTGGGGGGTGTAGTAGCCGTCGTTGTCGACGGTCGGGCCGCAGGTGAACACGGTCTTCTGGGCGGTCAGCTGGCCGGCTGCGGCGGCGGTGGCGTGCAGGACCTGGTGGCCGGGCTTCTGGGCGGCCGTGGTGCAGTCGGCCGACGGGGACCCGGTGGGCTTGGCGGAAGGCTTGGCCGAGGGTTTGGCCGACGGCTTGGCCGAGGGGTTCGCGCTGCCGGTGGCCGCGCCGCCCGCCCCTCCCGTGCCGGTGCCCGGGGTGGTCGCGCCGGTCGGGTTCGGGACGCCGGAGGCCGCCGAGGAACCGGCTGCCGGGGCGGCGCCGTCGGGGTCGCAGGCGGTCAGGCCGAGCGTGGTGGTGGCCAGCAGCGCGGCGAGGGCGAGGAGGCGGTGGCGGCGGTTCATGGCGGTATCCCCCTGTGGAAAGGCCGATGTCGTCCGGGGATACGGGTGGGGGCCGCCGCCAGGTTGCGGCGGTTGCAAGGCTGTGACGCCCGGTGCCGCTCTGTGACGGGGCGGACAAGGGTCCGGCCCGAGTTCCCTGTCGGGGCGGCTCGGTGACGTACCGTCATTACCGTGCGGTGCGTCGCGCGCCGGTGCCGTTCACCCGTTGGACGGCTTGACGTTGCCCGGTGTACGTCGGACGTCGGTCCGGGGTTGTCCGCGGGCTGGAACTCTCTGTCCACAGGCTTGTGGACAGAGAGACGGGAGCGGCGGGGTGGAGCAGCCGACGGCGTTGGCGGCCGGGGTGGTGCTCGCGGTGTTCGGCAGCGCACTCCTGCTCTGGTGCGCCGTCGAACTGCGCCTTCGCCACCGTCTGCGTCGGCACGGCGTGCGTGTCACCGCGCGGGTGGTCGCCGATGGCACCCCGGGCGCGGATCCGTACCTGGAGCCGTACGGCGACGCCTCCGGTGAGCTGGACAGCGCCCCACTGCTGGCGTACCCGGTGGCCGGCCGGGCCGATGCCGGGGTGCTGCGGGCGGTGCCCGACCCGGCGGACCGTTCCGGCGCGGGCCACGTCCTCGGCGGCCGGGCCGGCGACGACCGGATCGGGACCGGGACCGGGACCGGGACCGTGCTCGCGCGACCCCGCGGGCACACCCCGTTGCGCCGCCCGGCCCGTCTGGTGCCCGGGACGGACGTGCAGGTCGCCTACGACGCCCGGCGGCCCGGGCGGGTGGTGCTGGCGGGCCACGACTCGGCTTCGGCGTCGGCCCTGCTCAGCGACCTGTTCTGGGCCCTGCTCGGTACCAGCACGCTGGCGGGTGGCCTCAGCCTGCTCGGTGCGGCCTTCACCCGCTGACCGCGCCACCCGGACCCGCTTCCCCGCCGCCCGCGACCTCTCCTCCCCGGCCCCGACACCGCCTTCGCCCCCAGCCCTGGAGCCACCCCCACCCCGCCGCCCGGACCCTCGCACCCCGCCGCCCCGACCCTCCCGCCCGGCTCGGAGGGACCCGCGCCGGGCTGATCGCCCGTCAGCCACCGCCCTGTCGGATTCGGCCGCCGAGGTGCTCCTGGGTGGCTTCCCGGGAGGGGAAAGCCCCATCTGCGCAGCGCAAAGGCACGGCATCGGGTTACCGTTCGAGTGGCGTCGGTCGGCCTAGCCGGTGAAAAAGCTGGATCCGTCCGTTTGACAAGGGTGGCCAGGGTACGGTCACACTCCGCTGGTGGGGCCGTCGCACAGCGGCTGCCTCCGGGGCGAGGGCCCCTCCTGTTCCGACGGCGGACCGGGAGGGAAGACAGGGTGAGATTCCTGTCTGCTGCCGGGCGCCGCCAGCAGAGATTAACGACCGGGAGAGAAGAGCGAAGGTGTCCCCGAGCAGCGAGACCGCGCACGGCAAGCGACTCGTCATCGTCGAGTCGCCGGCCAAGGCGAAGACGATCAAGGGCTACCTTGGCCCCGGCTACATCGTCGAGGCCAGCGTCGGGCACATCCGCGACCTGCCCGGCACGGCCGCCGAGGTCCCGGACAAGTACACCGGCGAGGTGCGCCGCCTCGGAGTCGACGTCGACCACGACTTCGCACCCATCTATGTGGTGAACGCGGACAAGAAGTCCCAGGTCTCCAAGCTGAAGTCGCTGCTCGCCGAGTCCGACGAGCTCTTCCTCGCCACCGATGAGGACCGCGAGGGCGAGGCGATCGCCTGGCACCTGCAGGAGGTGCTCAAGCCCAAGGTGCCGGTGCACCGGATGGTCTTCCACGAGATCACCAAGGACGCGATCCAGGAGGCCGTGCGCAACCCGCGCGAGCTGAACCAGCGCCTGGTCGACGCCCAGGAGACCCGCCGCATCCTCGACCGCCTCTACGGCTACGAGGTCTCGCCGGTGCTGTGGAAGAAGGTCATGCCGAAGCTCTCGGCCGGCCGGGTGCAGTCGGTGGCGACCCGCCTGGTGGTCGAGCGGGAGCGGGAGCGGATGGCGTTCCGCTCGGCCTCGTACTGGGACCTGATCGGCACCTTCTCGACCGGGCGCACCGCGGCCGACGCGGCCAACCCGGAGAGCTTCGGCGCCCGGCTGTCGGCCGTCGACGGCAAGCGCATCGCCACCGGCCGTGACTTCGGCCAGGACGGCCGGCTGAAGACCGTCAACACGCTCCACCTCGACGAGCAGGCGGCCCGTGCGCTGGCGGCCGCGCTGGAGCAGACGGCGTTCTCGGTGCGCAGCGTCGAGTCCAAGCCGTACCGGCGCTCGCCGTACGCGCCGTTCCGCACCACCACGCTCCAGCAGGAGGCCGGCCGCAAGCTGGGCTTCGGTGCCAAGCGGACCATGCAGGTGGCCCAGAAGCTGTACGAGAACGGCTTCATCACCTATATGCGTACCGACTCCACCACGCTGTCGGAGACGGCCGTGGCCGCCGCCCGGGCCCAGGTCACCCAGCTCTACGGGGCGGACTACCTGCCGGACGCGCCGCGCGTCTACGCCAGCAAGGTGAAGAACGCCCAGGAGGCGCACGAGGCGATCCGCCCCTCCGGGGACCGCTTCCGCACCCCCGCCGAGACCGGTCTCGCGGGTGACGACTTCCGGCTCTACGAGCTGATCTGGATGCGTACCGTCGCCTCGCAGATGAAGGACGCCGTCGGCCAGTCGGTCACCGTGAAGGTGGGCGGCCGCGCCGCGGACGGCCGGGACGCCGAGTTCTCGGCCTCCGGCAAGATCATCACCTTCCACGGCTTCCTCAAGGCCTACGTCGAGGGCGCCGACGACCCCAACGCCGAGCTGGACGACCGCGAGCGCCGGCTGCCCCAGGTCACCGAGGGCGACCCGCTCGCCGCCGACCGGCTCAGCCCCGAGGGCCACGCGACCAAGCCGCCGGCCCGGTACACCGAGGCCTCGCTGGTCAAGGAGCTGGAGGAGCGGGAGATCGGCCGCCCGTCGACGTACGCGTCGATCATCGACACGATCATCAACCGCAAGTACGTCTTCAAGAAGGGCACGGCGCTCGTCCCGTCCTTCCTGTCCTTCGCCGTGGTCAACCTGCTGGAGAAGCACTTCGGCCGGCTGGTCGACTACGACTTCACCGCCCGGATGGAGGACGACCTCGACCGGATCGCGGCCGGTGAGGCGCAGTCCGTGCCGTGGCTGAAGCGGTTCTACTTCGGCGAGGGCGAGGGACTGCCCGCCGCGGGCGGTGCCGCGGACGCGGGCAACGGCGACGGCGACCACCTCGGCGGCCTCAAGGAGCTCGTCACCGACCTCGGCGCGATCGACGCCCGGGAGATCAGCTCGTTCCCGCTCAGCGAGGACATCACCCTGCGGGTCGGCCGCTACGGCCCGTACGTGGAGAAGGCCTCGCAGGTCGAGGGCGAGCCCGGTCAGCGCGCCGACATCCCGGACGAGCTGCCGCCGGACGAGCTCACCGTCGAGCTGGCCGAAGAGCTGCTGGCCAAGCCGAGCGGCGACTTCGAGCTGGGCACGGACCCGGTCAGCGGGAACATGCTGGTCGCCAAGGACGGCCGGTACGGCCCCTACGTGACCGAGATCCTCCCCGAGGGCACCCCGAAGACCGGCAAGAACGCGGTCAAGCCGCGGACCGCCTCGCTGTTCAAGACGATGTCGCTGGACACCGTCACGCTCGAGGACGCGCTGCAGCTGCTCTCGCTGCCGCGGGTGGTCGGCGCCGACGCCGAGGGCCAGGAGATCACCGCGCAGAACGGCCGCTACGGCCCGTACCTCAAGCGCGGCACCGACTCCCGCTCGCTGACCAGCGAGGACCAGCTGTTCACCGTCACCCTGGACGAGGCGCTGGCGATCTACGCCCAGCCCAAGCAGCGCGGCCGGGCCGCCGCCGCGCCGCCGCTCAAGGAGCTCGGCAACGACCCGGTCAGCGAGCGTCCGGTGGTGGTCAAGGACGGCCGCTTCGGCCCGTACGTGACCGACGGCGAGACCAACGCGACGCTGCGCAAGGACGACGACGTCGAGACCATCACCCCCGAGCGCGGCTTCGAGCTGCTCGCCGAGAAGCGGGCCCGCGGGCCGGTGAAGAAGACCGCCAAGAAGGCCCCGGCGAAGAAGGCGGCGGCCACCAAGACCACCGCCACCAAGACCGCGGCCAAGAAGACGGCCGCCAAGAAGACCGCCGCGAAGAAGACCACCACGGTCAAGAAGGCGACCGCGGTCAAGAAGACGGCGGCCAAGAAGACCACCACGGCCACCTCGGCCGCCGCCGCCAAGAGCGCCGCGGAGTCCGAGGAGAGCTGACCGTCCTCCCGTCGCGGGCCCGTACCTCCGGTGCGGGCCCGCGGTGCGTCACAACCCTGTCATGAGCCGGCCCCACGGGGGCCCGCACCCCTACTGGCGCTTGGGCCGACCGCTACGCTGACGGTATGACGAGCGAGGAGCAGCCCACCAACCGCCCCGGCGCGCCGGACCTGCCAGACGTGGCCCCGGCCGGCACCCCCGGCGAGCGCGCCCGGGCGCTGCTGCGGCTGCGCCCGTACCGGCGGCTGTGGACCGCGCAACTGGTCGGCGGCACCGCCGACCGGCTGGCGCTGCTGGTGCTGCTGCCGCTGACGGTGATCGCCGCGCTGGTGGGCGGGCAGTTCGGCCACGGGTACCGGCAGCTCGCCCTGGCGCTGGCCGCCGCGTTCGGCGCCCGGCTGCTGGCCACCCTGCTGTTCGGCGCGGTGCTGCTCGGACCGGTGCACCGGCTGGTGGGCGGCCGCCTCGACGGCCGCTGGTCGCTGTTCGGCGCGGACGCGCTGAGGGCCGTCCTGATCGGCATCGCCCCCTGGTGGGTGACCTGGGCCCCCGGCTCGGCCGTCTGGGCGCTGCTCGCCACCGCCTTCGCGACCGGCGCCGCCGAGCGGGTCTGGACGATCGGCAAGGCCGCCGCCGTACCCGGGCTGCTCCCGTACGCGCCCGCCGCCGAGCGCCGCCCGTCGGCCGCCAGCCTGGACGCCGTCCGCACCCTGGACGCCCGCACCGGCTGGGCCGCCCTCCCGCTGGCCGCCACCGCGCTGGTGGCGCTCACCCTGCTGAACAACGTCCTCGCCGCGCTCGGCTCGGACTGGCTGCGGGACAACCAGATCACCGCCGCCGCGATCGGCGCCGCGCTGCTGTTCGCCGCCTCCGCCGTACTGATCTACCTGCAGCAGCTGCCGTCGGCCGGCCCGACCGCGCCGCGCTCCCCGCTGCAGGGCCTGCGCGCCCCCACCGACGCGGCCCCCGGCGGCTCGGCGCTGCGCAAGGGCCGTACCGGCTCCGCCCCCTTCTTCACCTTCGCGGTCGCCGCCGCCTACGCCTCGATGGCCGGGGTCGCCGCCCTCGGGCTGCTGACCGCCCTCGACCACCGGGCCGGCCCGATCGGGTACGGGCTGCTGGTGCTCGCCGCCGCCGGGGCCCCGGCCGTCGGCGTCCGGCTGACCCGGGCCACCCTGCCCGCGCTCTCCCGCCGCCGGCTGCTCGCGCTGGCGCTGCTGGTCGAGGGCGTCACGCTGATCCTGGCCGGGCTGGTGCTGGACTTCGTCCTGGTGCTGCTGCTCACCGTGGTGGCCGCACTGGCGGCCGGCGTGGTCGTCGCCACCGGCCGCACCCTGCTCGCCCAGGAGATCGAGGAGATCCGGCTCCCCAAGGTCACCGAGCACCTGTACGCCGTGCTGCGGGCCGTGGTGGCCGCCGCGCTGGTCGGCCTGCCGCTGATCGCCGCCGCGTACGGCGAGGTCGCGTACGGCGAGGTCCGGCCGGGCGGCTTCACCTTCATCCACGGCGGCGCCGCGCTGGCCGTCTCCACCGCCGGGCTGCTCACCCTGGTGCTCGCCGGGGTGGTCCTGCTCAAGACCGACGACCGCCGGGGCACCGTGCCGCTCGGCCGGGAACTGGTCCGGGCCTTGCGCGGCTCGACCACGCTGCCCGCCCACCGCACCACCGGCACCGGCTTCTTCATCGCCCTGGAGGGCGGCGACGGCGCCGGCAAGTCCACCCAGTCGCAGGCGCTGGCCGAGTGGATCCGCAGCAAGGGCCACGAGGTGGTGCTCACCCGTGAGCCCGGCGGCAGCCCGATCGGGCAGCGGCTGCGCGCGCTGGTGCTGGACGTCGGCAACACCGGCCTCTCGCACCGCGCCGAGGCGCTGATCTACGCGGCGGACCGGGCGGAGCACGTCGAGAACGTGATCCGGCCCGCGCTGGCCCGCGGCGCCGTCGTGATCACCGACCGCTACATGGACTCCTCGATCGCCTACCAGGGGGCCGGCCGCGACCTGGCCGCCACCGAGGTCGCGCGGATCTCCCGCTGGGCCACCGGCGGCCTGGTGCCGGACCTCACCGTGGTGCTGGACGTCGACCCGGGAGCGGCCCGCGAGCGCTTCACCGAGGCGCTGGACCGGCTGGAGTCCGAGCCGACCGAGTTCCACCAGCGGGTCCGGGCCGGATTCCTGGCCCTCGCCGCCGCCGACCCGGCGCGCTACCTGGTCGTCGACGGCAGCCAACAGCCCGCGGTGGTCACCACCGCGATCCGTCACCGGCTCGACCGCGAGCTGCCGCTCTCCGGACAGGAACGCGCCGCCAAGGCCGAGCAGGACCGCCTCGCCCGCGAGGAGGCCGAGCGCCGCGCCGCCGAGGAGGCCCGCAAGCAGGCCGAGGCCGCCGAGGCCGAGCGCAAGCGCCAGGAACTGCTGGAGCAGCTGCGCGCCGAGCAGGCCGAGAAGGACCGCCTGGCCGCGCTGGAGGCCGAACGGGTCGCCGCCGAGGCCGCCCGCAAGGCGGCCGAGGAGGCCCGGCTCCGCGAGGAGGAGCAGGCCCGGCAGCGCGCGGAGGCGGAGGCCGCCCGCCGCGCCGCCGAGGAGGCCCGGCTTGCCGTCGAGGCCGAGGAGCGCAAGCGCCAGGAGGCCGAGGCGGCCGCGCAGGCCGAACTCCAGCGCCGGCGCGAACTGCAGCGGGAGGAGCAGCGCCGCCGGGCCGAGGAGGCCCTGCAGCGTGCGGAGGAGGCCCGACTGCGGGCCGAGGCCGAGGCTGCGGCCGCTGCGGCTGCTGCTGCTGCCCCGGCGGCCGAGGCCGTGACCGCGGAGCTGCCGCAGGTCGAGCCGGGGAAGCCGGGGGAGTCCGGTTCGAAGGCGGAGCCGGTCGCGCCGGAGGAGACCACCCAGGAGATCTCCGAGGAACAGCGGGCGGCAGCCGTCCGGGCCGCGGCCGCCCGGACCTCGGTGCTGCCGAAGGTGCCCGCGGACGAGACCGCCGTACTGCCGAAGACGCCCCCGGCGGACGAGACGGCGGTACTGCCGCCGGTGCCGGCTGCCGGTGAGACCGCCGTCCTGCCCAAGGTCCCGTCCGTCGACGAGACCGCGGTGCTGCCCGCCGTCGAGCCGGCCGGCCCCTCGTCGCCCAGGCCGCCGGCCGCCTCCGCCCAGGACCGGGTGCCGCCCGGCCTGTGGCGGGACGAGCCGAAGGCCGCCGACCCGGAGCCCGCCGTCGAGACCACCCGGGAACTGCCGGCCGTCGAGCCGCGGCCGCGCCCGGACTGGGCCGAGGAGACCCCGATGGACGACCTGCCGAGCCTGACGGACAGCCTGCTGGGCTCGCGCGACGAGTGGTCGCACTGGGAGTCCGAGGAGCAGCAGCCCGACTCCGGGACGCCGCGCGGCCTGTTCCGCAAGCGCCGCCGGGACTGAGCCCGGCTGCCGCCCGCACCCCCTTCACCGGTCCGGTCCCCGCGTACGCGCCGGGGCCGGACCGGTCCGCGTCCGGGGCACCACGGTGTCCGGGACCGCTGCGGCGCCCGGAACGCGAGGAGGTGTCCGGGGCGGGCGTTAGGCTCGGTGGGCGGAGCCGGGTGCGCAGGAGCGGCTGGGCGGACGGTTCGGCAGGGCGGACGGGTCGGCAGGCAGTCGGCGGCAGGGAGTGCGGCGTGAGTGTGTGGGACGACCTGGTCGGCCAGGACCGGGTGGTGGAGCAGCTGCAGGCGGCCGCCCGCGCCGCCCGGGCGAGCGTGCTGGCCGGCCGCGGCGGCGCCGGGCCGCAACCCGGGGCCAACGCCTCGCTGATGACGCACGCCTGGCTGTTCACCGGCCCCCCCGGGGCCGGGCAGACCACGGCCGCCCGCGCCTTCGCCGCGGCACTCCAGTGCTCCAGCCCCGACCTGGAACTCGGCGGCACACCGGGCTGCGGATTCTGCGACGGCTGCCACACGGTGCTCTCCGGCAGCCACGCGGACGTGAAGTACGTCCGCACCGACGGCCTGTCGATCGGCGTCGGCGACATGCGCGACCTGGTGCTGCGGGCGTCCAGCTACCCGACCGGCGGCCGCTGGTCGGTGATCCTGGTGGACGCCGCGCACCGGCTCACCGAGGCCGCCGCCAACGCGCTGCTCAAGGGCGTCGAGGAGCCGTCGCCCCGGACGGTGTGGCTGCTCTGCGCGCCGTCCGTACAGGACGTGCTGCCCACCATCCGTTCGCGCTGCCGGCTGCTGGTGCTGCGCACCCCGCCCGCCGAGGCGGTCGCCGACATGCTGGTGCGCCGCGACGGCGTGGAGCCCGGGACGGCGCGGGTGGCTGCACTGGCCGGGCAGGGCGACATCGAACGGGCCCGCCGGCTGGCCGTCGACGACCAGGCACGGGCCCGGCGCGCGGACGTCCTGCGGATCCCACTGGACGTCGCCGACCTGGGCGGCTGCCTCATGGCGGCGCAGCGGCTGGTCGACACCGCGAAGGCCGACGCCGAGGCGCTCGCCGAGACCCAGGACGCCAAGGAGACCGGTGACCTGCGGGCCGCCTACGGCGCACTCGAGGGCAGCCGGGCGCCGCGCGGGATGGCCGGCGCGGTCAAGGAGCTGGAGAAGCGGCAGAAGAGCCGCGCCACCCGGACCCGCCGCGAGACGCTCGGCACGGCGCTCAACGACCTGCTCGGCTTCTACCGCGACGTGCTCGCGGTGCAGTTCGGCGCCACCGGAGAGCTGGCCAACGAGGACCAGCGGGCGGCCGTCGGCAAGGTCGCCGCGGCCGGGGTGCCGGAACAGACGCTGCGCCGGATCGAGGCCGTACTGGACTGCCGCCGCGCGCTGGACCGCAACGTCGACCCGCTGCTCGCCGTCGAGGCGATGACGGTCGCGCTGCGGGCCGGCTGAGCCACCCCGGCCGGGGCCGCGCCCCACGCGCGGGGCCGGGGCCCGGTGCCGGATCGGCTGCTCCCTCGTTCGAGTGAACGTCGCCCGCCGCCCGTACGGCCCCGGCCCGCCCGGGCTGCTCGTCTTGCACCCTGAGGGCTGAGCCCGCCGCGGTACCGGCGGCCCGTCCTCCTCCGAGGTGGTGCGCGCATGCTCCGTCCGCTCCTGGTGGTGCCCCTGCTGATCTCGGCGCTGGCCGCCGCCTGGCTCGCCCGCGGTGCGCTGCTGCGCTGGCGTGACCTGCGGGCCGCGCAGACCTACGAGCTGACCGCCGAGCAGCGGCCGATGCTGCTGCGGGCCGGCGGCGCGGTGCTCTGCGGGATGTGCGTCACCGCGCTGGCCGTCGCGCTGCTGCTGTCGGGCCGGTCGGTCCGGGGTGTCGCGGACGAAGCGCTGGCCACCGCCGGGCCGCGGCCCGCCGCGCCGCCGGCGGAGTCGCCGGGCGCCACCCCCGGGCTGCTGCCGGTGGTCACCCGCTTCGAGTCGGTCGGGCACCCGGCCGGCGGCAACCTGCTGGAGGCCGTGGTGGCCGCGCCGGACGGGCGTCCCCGCAAGGTCAGGGTGTGGCTGCCCGCCGAGTACCTGAAGGATCCGAAGGCCGCCTTCCCGGTGATCGTGCTGCACTCCGGCACCGCCGGCCGCACCGCCGACAGCGAGCTGCCGGACGTCTTCGAAGGCGTCGCCTCCGCCGTCCAGCTCGGCAAGGCCAGGCCGTTCGTGGTGGTCGCCCCCGAAGCGCCGAACGGCACCGGCCACCCCTGCGACCTGATCGCCGCCGCCCCGCAGGCCGTCGCGGACGACACGGTCCTGCGCACCGCCGTGAACGAGAACTTCCGCACGGCACCCGCCGGCCCGGGCGGCTGGGCGGTGCTCGGGGTCGAGGGCGGCGCACCCTGCGCGGCCGCCGCCGGGCTGGCCCGCCCCGACCTGTACGGGGCCGCGGCCGCAGTCTCCGGCCGCTACGACGCCCCGGCCCTCACCGAAGCGGGTGCCGAGATCCCCGGTACGGCGCCCGCCCGCCTGCTGCTGGCCGCCGCGAAGAAGGACACCGAGGGCCTGGCCGCCGCCCGCAAGCTGCAGAGCACGCTGCACGGCGGCAAGGGCCGGGCGGCCAAGGCCGACGTACGGATCTCCGACATCGTGGAGGACTTCGCGCCGGACCGGGAACGGCTGCGGCTGGTCCGGGTCGCGGTCCAGTACCTGGCGGAGACCCTGGCCAAGCCCGCCTGAGGCCTCGGGGCCGGCGGGCCCGGGAGGGGGCAACCGAGAGGGGTGCGGGTGCGCCGGATGCGCGGCGACCGGGTGCTGATTCCGTCCCCGGCCGCAGGTGGTCCGGCGGACGCGGGGCGCGCCGGATACGCTCGGGACAGCCGCCGGGTGATCATCGCCGCGAGCGGCAGGCTGGCCCGGCCACGAGGCCGGCAGTGGCACCGGGCCAGGACCGGGCGCCGTTCGCCTCCCGTGCCCGCCTCCGAGCCCGCCCCTGCGTCCGCGCCCGCGTACGCGTCCGAGGGAGAGAGAAACACCATGCGTGCTGCCCGGCCCCTGCGACGGTTCGCTCCCGTGGCCGCCACCGTGAGCCTGCTGCTGGCGGCCGGCTGCACCTCCGGCCCGGCCAACGGGCCGGTGAGCGGATCCGGCTCCTCCTCGGACAGCCACGGCCCCGTGGCCGCCGCGGCACCCGCCGCGACCCCGCTCGAACCCCTGCCCACCGAGATCCCGCCCGCGCTGGCCACGTACTACGCGCAGCAGCTCGGCTGGCAGAGCTGTGACGGCGACTTCGAGTGCGCCACCTTCAAGGTCCCGGTCGACTACGCCGACCCGGCCGCCGGCGACCTCACCCTCACCGCCGCCCGCAAGCGCAGCACCGGCGGCGCCGACCGGCTCGGCTCCCTGCTGCTCAACCCGGGCGGCCCGGGCGGCTCCGCCGTCGAGTACCTGGAGGGCACCGCCCGCACCTTCGACCCGGGGGTGCGGGCCAAGTACGACCTGGTCGGCCTCGACCCGCGCGGCGTCGGACGCTCCAGCCCGGTCCGCTGCCTCGACGGCGCCCGGATGGACGCCTTCACCGCCGTCGACCTGACCCCCGACGACCAGGCCGAGACCGACGCCCTGGTCGCCGCCGACAAGGAGTTCGCGAAGGGCTGCCAGGACCACTCCGGGGCACTGCTCGGCCACGTCAGCACCGTGGAGGCGGCCCGCGACATGGACGTGCTGCGCGCGCTGCTCGGCGACGGACGGCTGAACTACCTCGGCAAGTCCTACGGCACCTTCCTCGGCGCCACCTACGCCGGGCTCTACCCGGGCAAGGTCGGGCGGATGGTGCTGGACGGCGCGATGGACCCGTCGCTGGACTCCACCGGCGGCAACAAGGGCCAGGCCGCCGGTTTCGAGACCGCCTGGACGGCCTTCGCCAAGGACTGCGTCAAGCGGGACGACTGCCCGCTGGGCACCGACGAGGGGGAGGCCGGGCGGCAGCTGACCGAGCTGTTCCGGCAGATCGACGGCCACCCGCTGCCGACCGAATCCGGCCGCACCCTCACCGAGTCGCTCGCCACCACCGGCACCATCCAGGCGATGTACGCGGAGTTCCTCTGGCCGAAGCTGCGCAGCGCGATCAGCGACGCGAAGGCCGGTGACGGCAGCGCCCTGCTCGACCTCTCCGACGACTACTACGAGCGGGCGCCGGACGGCAGCTACCCCAACCTGATGTTCGCCAACATGGCGGTCAACTGCGTCGACCTGCCGCCCGCCTTCACCGGCCCGGACGCGGTCCGCGCGGCGCTCCCCGAGTTCGAGAAGGCGGCGCCGCAGTTCGGCCAGGACATGGCCTGGATGGCGCTGGGCTGCACCTACTGGCCGGTCAAGGCGACCGGCGCCGCCCACACGGTCCGCGCGGCCGGGTCGGTCCCGATCGTGGTGGTCGGCACCACCCGGGACCCGGCGACGCCGTACGCCTGGGCCCAGTCGCTGGCGGGTCAGCTCGAGTCGGGGCGGCTGCTGACCTACGAAGGTGACGGCCACACCGCGTACGGGCGGCGCAGCGAGTGCATCGACACCGCGGTCAACCGCTACCTGCTGGGCGGCGACGCCCCGGCGAACGGGACCCGCTGCGGCGCCTGAGGCGGGGGCGGCGCGGCTGTCTCCGGGGGGAATGTCAGGACCGTTCCAGCATGATGGTCCTTCTGGTTAGCATGGTGCGCCCCCCTGTTCCGTGCCTGCCTGTAGGAGCGCATCCGTGCTCGGAGTCAACGACCTCACGACGTACGTCCTCGGGGCCCTGGTTATTGTCCTGCTGCCGGGCCCCAACTCGCTGTACGTCCTCTCGGTGGCCGCCCGCAGGGGCGTCCGCACCGGCTACCGTGCCGCGGCCGGCGTCTTCGTCGGCGACTTCACCCTGATCAGCCTCACCTCGCTGGGTGCCTCCTCGCTGCTCAAGGCCAACCCCGCGGTGTTCGCGGGGGTCAAGTTCGGCGGCGCCGCCTACCTGCTGTGGATCGGCTTCGGCATGCTCAGGGCTGCCAGGGAGCTGTGGCGCGAGCGGCGCGCGGCGGCGGCGGTCGGCGCGGGCGCGGCCGAGTCCGAAGCGGTGGGGACGGCGGAGGGGGAGAGCTCCGAGCGGCCGTTCCGGCGGGCGCTGGTGATCAGCCTGCTCAACCCGAAGGCCATCCTGTTCCTGCTCTCCTTCTTCACCCAGTTCGTCGACCCGTCCTACGGTCAGCCGGTGTTCTCCTTCGCCCTGCTGGGCGGGATCCTCCAGGCCTTCAGCGTGCTCTACCTCTCCATGCTGATCTTCGCCGGAACGGCACTGGCCACCGCCTTCCGCCGCCGCAAGCGGCTGTCCGCCGGACTGACCGGAGGCGTCGCCGTCCTGTTCGCCGGCTTCGCGGCCAAGCTGGCGGTCTCCTCCGCCTGACGCAGTCGGGGCGCATCCGGGCCGCATCCGGGCCGCCCCCGGAGGTGGCCGGAGCTGCGGACCTCCGCCGGGGGGCGGTGCGGAGCACGGTCCGAAACTGTGTAGACTGACCCGCGTTGTTGGTGCGATGCTCAGCCCTCCGGGGCCGGGGACAAGCCGGCAGCGGTGCCGCCTTAGCTCAGTTGGCCAGAGCAACGCACTCGTAATGCGTAGGTCACGGGTTCGAATCCCGTAGGCGGCTCACTGAAGGACCAGGTCAGACAAGCTCTGACCTGGTCTTTTTGCCTTTCCGTGACCTGTCGCGATGGGTGTGCGTGAGCGGAAAACGCTTCATGATCACTCCCGGTGGACATTCGGTGGACATTCGTGCAGCGAGCGTGCAGCGCGGTGGACGAGAGGATCCGCGCCGGATCCGGGCCGGATCCATTGCCGTGCCGGGCGGCCTGTGGGAAAGCTCCAAAGTGCTTCGCCCTTGGTCATGGACCTACTGACGTCACCATCCGCCGGAGAGTGCAGCAGGCGCAGGACGGAGAGCGCTGTCGTTGGGTCGCCAATGCGCAGGGTAGGGCGGTCCGCCGAGGCTCGTCGTGTTGATCCACAGGACCCCGGCAAGATCCGGCGGCATGGACCACCGCGCGGGCGCGCCCAGATCGACGTTTACTGGTTGGCCGGCATGAGTGTCGCCGTAGCCGAACTGGATGGTCAGCACCGGCTGTCCGGCGAGGAGATGGTCGAGCTGTTCGAGGCCCACTCCCGTGAAGCGGTGGGCGCCGGTCGCGACGATCAGCGGGACGCGGAGTTCCCGGGCGAGGTCGCGATACTTGCTGACCTTCTCACCGATCCGTTGGGCCAACGGCTCGGCCGTCACCTGACCGGCGAGGCTGCTCGGCGGGATGAAGATCGCGCTCATTCCCGGTGCCCGCATGGCTGCGCGAGTGCGGGGGTCGCCCTGGAGGAGGAAGGTGTAGCCCTGCGTGGGAAAGACCGCGAGCTGAAGGGGAGACATCAGATAGCGGTGCAGGTCCTGGGCGATCCGCTTCGCGGTGCGGGCATCGGGCGGGGTGTACGGGCCGTCCGGCTTCGGGGCCAGGGCGAGAACCACGGGCAGCGGGATCTTCTTGATCCGCTCCACCAGCGAGTGCCAGGCCCGCATCTGGCCGTACGTCTCCTTCGACGGGCTGTCCGTCACAACTTCGACCAGAGCCAGCGGGTTGCCGGCCGCATCCAACACGGTCCAGTCCGGTGTCAGATTTCCCTTTCCCCAAGGGTGCTCGTAGGCCACCGGCAAGCCAGTGCCCCGAAGCACCGCCCCGGTGGCCAGTTCGATGTTGTCACCCCAGAAGTACTGGTCGAACCAGAGCTTCCTCGCGAACGCGTCGGCTTCCTTGGCCGGGAGCAGGTCGAGCTGGTCGTCCAGCCAAGATCGCCATGATGAGTACTGCTCCTCCACGGCAATGTCGTAGGTCAACTCCCGCTGTTCGGGAGGACGGCCGCCGTACCGGCTTCGTTGGGCGGTCACGAACTCGGGGCCGAAGCGCCTCGGGCGCGAATCGGTGCTCATGCTTGGCCATTGTCCGGCCCCAGGCGGGAAGGTGCGGCGATTTTTGGCCGCACTGACGGTGCGGCAGCTGCCAGGCGCAGGACATTGGCCCGAAAATCGTCAGCTTGACGAAAAGGGCGCCGCGCCGCACTCTGAAGGCATGCACGCCTTCCTCTCGCATAACCACCGGGACAAGCCGCTTGTTAGTCCGCTGGCGAGCCGTCTGCGGATGCTCGGCGTGGAGGTCTGGCTCGACTCGTGGAACATCGCGCCGGGCGACTCGATCCCCGGCAAGGTCAACGAGGCCCTCGGGCTGGCTGACACCGCGCTGGTCTTCTGGTCCAGCAACGCGGCCGACTCCCGGTGGGTGGACACCGAGTGGCAGACCGCTTTCACGAGGCGGTTGAGCGACGACTCGGTTCGGATCATCCCGATCGTTCTGGACGCCACGCCGCTGCCGCCAGTGCTTCGGCCCATCATGTACGTCTCCCTCACAGACCGCGATTTCGATCGAGCGGCTCGGGAAGTCGCCGGAATCAAGTCGCCCGCGGAGTACAACCGACGAGCGCAGGAGTTCTTCGCGGCTTCCGGAATGGAGCCTCGGTGGTTCAGGGGCGTCGGGGCTCTCGTGGGCTGCCCTCAGTGCGGAGCGCCGAGCTCCGAGCTTGAGCCGGTCGAACTTGAGCACCTCATGGAGCACACGATCCTGATCTACTCTGGCGCCCGCTGTGTTCACTGTGACTGGATGGACGGCACGGAGGAGTAGAACGGGTTGCCGTGGCCGCACGGGGTCGAAGGCTGCCCCCTCCAGACCTTGTGCCCCGGCGGCGCTGCCTGCTGTAGGTAGCGGCGACGGCGTTTTCCAACTTGCACCGGGTGGTGAGTCTGGGATGGCAGCGGCAGCAGGGCGGGTTCGGCGGAGACCACGACAGGTCGGAGATATGGCGGCCGATCAAGGGGAAGTCGTTATGCGCTGCTGGGCTCCCACAGCGGTGCGTACTGCGGGTGCTCCGAGAACCGGGCGGCGACCTCACGCACCACAGCGCAAGGATGTGCCTCCTGGCAGCGGCGGCACAGTCCGTCCCCGAGGCGTTCGCGCCCCCGCAGCACGTGATCGTCGATCTCATCGGTAAGCGCGCACCATGCCTCCCAGAGCTTGTCGAACTCGTCATCGGTCTCGACGTCGAACGGATGCTCGTGGCCATCCAGAAGACACTGCTCCAACCACCGGTGCAGGTACCGAACCCGATCCTCCTCGCGGGCCATCTTTTTGTTGTGGAGGGGACGTTCGGCGACGATTGCGAACTCCTCAGCACTCTCGGCCGCCGATCGGCCGTCGAACCACTCGATCTCCTTCCTTGCGACGTCGGTCCACCATGGCTTGTCCTTCGCGTGCTTCTCGAACCTCCGGGGGAGGTGTGAGGCAATGCCGACGTACAGGAGGACGCCGGCGGCGTCGAAGAGGCGGTAGAGCGCCGTCCTGCGGGCGTTGAGGGCTGCTGCTCTTGCCTCACGTGCTTCCCTGCGCGTCCTGTACTCCTCATCCCGCTGGTGCCACGTGGCGGCGCGCTGGAGGGCGTTGGTCCCCTGCTCGATCATCTCGACGTGGACCGCGAGGTAGAGGTGCCCACGGCGGGGCCAGTTCTTGACCGGATGGCCGAGGAACTCCCGCACTGCATGCTCGTGCCAGCCGCGGGCTGCCAGATCGGCGGAGTCGAAGAACTTCTTCCGGGTGGCCATCTCGCCATGATGGCCCTGGGCACCGACAGCCGGATCTGATCCACCCTGGACCCGCGAGCAGAGCGAAGCCCCGATCAGGACGTGCTGACCGGGGCTGGGCTGCTGAACGTTTAGGCCGAGCGTTCGGCCTCGTTAGTTTCGGCGGCCTCCTCGACCTCGACAGGCTTCCGGGGAGGTGCCAGCCGGGGTAGGCGGCGGGGCTTCAGCTGGCCGTCGTCGGTGACCACCGAGAGCGGGCGGCGGTCGTGGGGGACGAGCGCGACGACCTTCTCGGCGGCGTCCTTCGCCAGGTCGTCGAGGACGGTCTGGTAGGTGTCGCGGGTGATCCGGGTGTCCGAGTGGCCGAGCGTCTCGGAGACGACCTTGATGTCGACACCAGCTGCGAGCATGAGCGTCGCGGCGACGTGGCGAAGGTCGTGCAGGCGGATCGGGGGCAGGCCGGCAGCTTCGACGAGGCGCTCGAACAGGTCGGACATCTTGCCCGGGTGGATGAGCGAGCCGTCCTCGTTGGTGAAGACGCGACCGGTGTCCTGCCAGGCGTCACCCCACTCCAGCTTCTCCTGCTGCTGGCGCTCCCACTGGAGGTCGAGGAGTTGGTCGGTCTCGTCGTCGAGCGCGAGCCAACGGACGCCGGAGCTGGTCTTCGGGGCGCCCTCGTAGACGTCCCACCCGTCCTGGATGAGCTGGGTCGCGACGGCGATGGCCTTCGCCGCTTTGTTGCGGTCCTCCCAGCGGAGGCCGCAGGTCTCGCCTCGCCGGGTGCCTCGGAAGGCGATGGTGCGGAAGTAGAGGTAGAAACGGTGCTCGGCGATGAAGTCGAGGAAGTCGGCGGTCTGGTCCGGCGTCCAGACCATGACGGGGCTCGGCTTCTCGCCTGTCTCCTTCCACCGGGCGATCCGCTCGGCAGTCCAGACGAGGGCCTTCGGCTTGGTGCCGGGCAGCAACTCGACGTGCGCTGCCGGGTTGAACGGCGGCATCTCCTGCTGAGCGATGGCCACGTTGATCGCCGCGCGCAGGGTGTCCCGGATGTGGGGCTGCGTGTTGAGACCGGTGATCTTGCGGAAGGGAGGCATCTGGTCGAGCTGGGCCTTGAGCCACTTGCGCCGGGCCCGGTTCTCCGCGCCCTTCCACGGGGTGGCGTCCAGCTCGGCCTTGACCGTGCGGCGCTGCTCGTTCTGCTCCTGGACCTCGATGTTCCGCTCGTTGATGTCGTCGAACATCTTGCTGACGTGGTGGACGCGGAGCTTGTCGAGTCGGACGTGGCCGAGGTGGGGCTTGAGGTGGTTGCGGACGTCGCAGTCGTAGCGCTTCCAGCCGCCACGGCTGAGCCGCTTGCGACCGTCGAGCCAGGTGTCGAGCCACTCCGCTACGGTGATCTTGGTGTTGAGAGGCTGGCCCGTGGCGATCCGGCGGCGGACCTCGTCGTAGTCCGGGACCGGCGCCTTCTCCTTGAGGCAGTTCTCCAGCAGGTCGCTCAGCTGGAGCTTGGCCCAAGCGTCGTCCTCCTCGGGTATCGCGAGGAGGGCGCGGACCTTGTCGAGCTCTTCCTGTGCCTTGGTGGAGCTCTCGAAGCCACCCCGGCGGAAGCGGCGTCGGCGGCCTTCCTGGTCGGGCTCCAGTTCCTGGAAGACCGTCCAGACGCCGTGGCGGCGGGACGACTTGAGCTTGGGGCAGGCGGCCCCGTACTCCTTGCTGGTGCCGGGGTCGATGCACCGGCACCGGCGGGAGATCGTGCCGTTCTTCACTCTCTGTCCTCTACGCGTGCTTCGTCCTCGGCCTGGTCGACGACCGCCAGGTCGCCAGGGAGTGCGGGCGGGACGAGACCCCGCTCACGCATCCGCTTCCGGAAGGAGGCCAGCTCCTTGCGGTCGGCGTCCGCGTACTCCTCATAACCAGCGGCCAGCTCCAGAAGGGCGGCCTTGCGATCCGGGGCCGGTGTCGTACTGGCCGTCCGGCGTCGGTCCGTCGCCAGTGCGGCGGATGCTCTGGCAGCGGCGACGAGGTCGGCGTGCGCCCTAAAGGTGTCCAGCACATCGCGGGCGCTACCCGGCGGCGCCGGGTCGGCGGTTGGTGTCTCCCCGGTGAAACCGGCGAGCGCGTCCCAGGTGGGTACCTCCCGGCCGGGCAGCAGCTCGACCGCCTCCGCCGTCCCCAGGGGGAACAGCAGGGTGATTGGCGGCGCGCCGAGCACGTCCGCCAGGACCAGGAAGTCTGTGAGCGTGATGCTCGTGCGGCGGCCAGATTCCAGGTTCTTGATCGTCTGGTCGGTGATTTCCGGCAGGCCGCGGTCGGCGCAGCCCTCCGCGACGGCCGCCATGGTGAGGCCGGCCGCCTTGCGTGCCTCACGCATGGAGTGCACGACCTGGGCGGTGAACGCCGCTGGCCAAGAGTCTGAGGTCATGCCTGCACTTTACGATCGAAAAAAGTGCTGCCGCAACTCCGTGATACAACGTTTCGCGTCACACCCGCACGAATCTCGACTAGGAGAGCGTCATGGCTGCACCTTCCTCTGGTGGCATGACCGCCGACGAATTGCTCGCCCTCCCGGTGGCTATCGACCTCGACACGGCAAACCGAGCGCTCGGGATCGGCCGCTCCACCGGTTACGGGCTGGCGAAGTCGGGGGAGTACCCGGTCACGGTTCTGCGGCTGGGCAGTGCCTACCGGGTGGTGACGTCTGAGCTTCTGAAACTGCTCGGCATGGAACGCCGAGCCGACGCCCTGTCGGCAGCCGGAGAGGGCCACGGTCTCTGCGCCTAGGCGGCGGACGCCTTTGCGGGGGTTAGAGACGAAGGACGATGGCGCTGGCGTCGTCGTGCACCTTCCCCCGCTCCGGCGACCGGATCGCCTCCTGCTCGCGGGTCAGCCGGATCACCTCTGCCGGGCCCTTCTCCAGCAGCGCGTGCATCAGCTGCTCCCAGGTCCAGCCGTAGTGGTCGGCCAGGCGCGAGGCGCCGTCCGTGAGCACCGCGACCGCCGCGACCTCGGCCCTGGAGAGCGTCCGGGTGACGGCCCGGTCCGCCGCCTCCGGCCGGGTGGAGGCGACCCAGAACCCGCCGTCGCTGTTCCTCAACTTGCTGAGGTCAGCGGGGGTGTAGCCGGGGAGGTGGTGGGTGCGGGTGTCGGTGACCACCAGGACGTCGCCCGGGTGGGTGAGGACGAGGATCGGGGAGTCGCAGAGGACCATCAGTTCCACCAGGTCGTCGGTGATCCGGGCGGCGGCGACCGTGGACGACGGGCTGTCCGGACAGGCCATGTCGCAGGTCTGGCCGTGGGAAGCGGCGAGGTCAGTTACGGCCGCGCGCAGCACCTTGGGCAGCGGCGCGGTGGTGGTAGCCAGCAGGGTGCCGAGGTGTCCGGCAAGCTGACGGACGTACCAGGCGACGGTGTGGCTGCACCCGGTGGGCAGACCGTTGGCGGTGGCGCCGTCGAGGACGAGGGCCCAGGTGTTCCCGGTCAGCGCGTAGTCGTCGCCATCGCCGGTTCCGGGCGTCGGCGCGGTCGCGCAGGTGATCTCCACGGTCAGCAGCTCCTATTGTTCGAGTCCCCGACTTGGGGACCTCGGGTCACGCCAGCATGAGCAGGCCGTCCCACTGGACTTGCTGGGCGAGTGGTCGGTGGTGGGTGGCCAGGGCGAGGGCTGCTCCGGCGCGGCCGGTGAGGAAGCCGATGTCCGAACCGGCCTTGTGGAAGGTGTTGGCGGTGTGCCGGGCGGCTGCGTCGGCGAGGGGCCGGTGGTCCAAGCGCACGGCCACCTCGAGGACTCCGGCGCTGCCGTGGCAGAGCCCCGGGCCGGTGGTGTCCCAGGTGGCGGGCGGACGGCGGGCCAGGGCGTCGAGGGCGCTGCGAGCCAGGGCGAGGAGGACAGGGTCGGCGAGCGCCCGGCCGGTGTGGTGCAGGGCAGTGGCGATGCCGGGAGTGCCGTAGCACCACGCGTCGCGGCGGCCCGGAGCGGCGGCCAGCCGCTCGGCGTCCGGGAGCTGCGCGAGGTCGTCGCCGCTGACGTACGGCGGCCAGGAGGGGCCGGGTGCGGCCCAGTTGAGGAGCCAGTGAGCCGCGGTGGCGATGGCCTGCTCCTGGTCGGGGACGGAGATGCCGGCCTGGTGCGCGAGGGCGAGCAGGGAGAGGGGGCCGGCGATGCCGTGCGCGGCCCCGGTGTTCGCGGTGCCGGAGGGCGGCAGGGTGCCGGGGACGGCGAGCACGTGTTCTTCTGCCCGGACCCACCAGCCGGGGCGGCCCGCGTCGCCGGCGGTGGTGATCAGGGTGGTGAGGGCGGTGAGGGCAGCGGTCAGGCCCGGGTCGGCCTCCGCGATGCCGAGCTGTACGGCCGCCAGGAGCACGCGGCCGATCCCGGCCAGTCCTTTGATGGTGTCGTAGACGCCCCACACCGTTCCGATGCAGCCCGCGAGCAGCCGCGTGGTTTGGTGCTCGGCCAGTCCCTGGGCGCGGGCGGCGAGC
This sequence comes from Kitasatospora sp. MBT63, assembly GCF_000710465.2. Taxonomy (GTDB): domain Bacteria; phylum Actinomycetota; class Actinomycetes; order Streptomycetales; family Streptomycetaceae; genus Kitasatospora. Next base: position 52,758 of record NZ_JAIZ01000513.1, read on the forward strand.
CAGGCGGCGGCGCGGCCGAGGGCTTCGTGCTGGCGTCGGTGGTCGGGGAGGTAGGCGCTGCCGTGGATGAGCGAGGCGGCCAGGGCGCCGGGGCCGGAGTAGATGCCGTCCGGGCGGGAGCCCGAGACGGCGCGGGCGGCGGCGTTCCAGTGCTGGTCTGCGGCGTCGATCATCGCGGTGTCGCCATCGGCCAGGACGGCGAGAAGCAGCGCGGTGCCGGGCAGGCCGTCCGCGAGGGTGGCGAGCGCGCCCGGGGTCAGGCCGGCGGTTGCGTGCTCGGGGTCGAGGACGGCGGCCACGGTCTCCTCGACCAGCACGAGGGGGTCAGGCATGGCGGATGAGGTTGCTGGTGCGGATGAGGTCGGTGGCGAGGGAGCGGGCGAGCTGTTCGCGGTCGCGGTCGGTGCCGAGGAGGCGGTTGCAGTGCATGTGGATCACGTCGGAGGCGCACAGCGGCGCGACGTCGTCGGCGAGGTGTGGCCGGTAGGCGGCCAGGGCTTCCAGCAGGGTGTTCCACTGGTCGGTGAGGTCGGCCGGGACGGTGGCCGTCCGGCACCCGGCTCGCAGCGCCTCGCGGCGGCGGCGTAGGTCGGCCGGAAGCGGCCGAGGGCGGGCGGCGACGGGGGCGTTGAGGGTGCGGGCGACGGCGGCGGCGGTGTGGGCGGCGAGGATGAGGCGCTGGTCGTCGTCCAGGCCGAAGAGGGCGGCGCGGACGAGGGTGGAGTCGGCCGCGAACACCTTCTCGGCCGCGCCGATCGCGTCCGGGCCGCCGTAGCGCGGAGTCTCCCGCTGGTACGGCGCGGCGGTGAGCTGGCCGGAGGTGAGGTGCTGCTCGGCCAGCGCGGTCGCGAGGTCGGCGAGGTCCTGCTGAACCTCGGCCAGCAGCTCGGGGGCGCCGTGGTAGCGCAGGCGAAGGTGGGGGCCGAGGGCAGCTGTGGAGTAGCGGAGCCAGTAGGACAGCGTGCCCGGGTACGCCGGGAGCTGGGTGAGGATCGCGTCCTGGTGCCGGACCGGGGCGGGAAGGGCGAGGGAGAGCCAGGTGCCGCCGGGGAGGATGGTATCGGCGGTCCGGGGCCGGGCGGCGGCGCGCGGATCGAGGGGCACCGGCTGCTCGGCCTGGTGCTGCTGGCGCAGGGGGAGGACGAGTTCGAGGTGGTGGCGGCCGTCCAGGCCGGTCACCGGCGGCAGGCCGGGCAGCACCTCGCTGACGGTGCGGCAGCCGCGGCGGACACTGCGGCGCAGCAGCTCGCGGTGATCCGGGCAGCGCAGGTCGATGGGCAGGTGCCGGTCGCTCTCCTCGATCACCACCTGGTGCGGCACCGGCATGGTGGGGCGGGCCAGCCAGTCGTCCAGACGGGCGTGCCAGCGGTCGCGGTGGTCGACCACCGCGCGCAGGCCCTGGGGGAGGAGCCAGCGCTGTGGGGCGAGGACGGTGGAGCGGTAGGTGACGCGCGGGGTGTAGGGGGCGAGGCCGGCGGGGCCCCAGGACCAGGGGTGCCAGGGCCTCTCGTCCGCGTGCCCCAGGAGGTGGAGTAGCTGGGCGGCTGGGGGAAGCAGGGCGCGGGTGATCCGATTGAGCAGCACCGGACGTATCAGACGGTCGAGTTGGGGGGAGTAGAGGGCGAGGTGCCCGGCCCGGGTGGTGGCGACGAGCAGGGTTCGGGGGTCGAGATCTCGGGAGTCGGTGAGAGGCAGGCCCACGGGGATGCGGTACGCCGTGCGCCCGCTCTCCACAGCCAACGCCCCGGTGCTAGCGGCGAGCGGGCGGCAGACGATCTCGGCCAGCACCGGATCAGCGCCGGCCTGCTGCTCGGTGACCAGGTCGGGCAGGTAGCGGGCGAGGCGACCGGCGGCCGACCCGGCGTCCTGCGCCGCGTGAGTGCCGATGGCCAGGGCGAGGCGGCCCCCGTCGACTTCCCGCACACGGACGTGGACCTCTGCCGTGCGGGGCGGCCGTCCGTCGCCGTGATGGGCCAGCGCTTCCACCATCTCCTCGGTCAGCTCCACCTCCTGCTCGCCGCGCGCGCCCGCTGTGGTGAGCAGCGCGAGGAGGAGATGGGTGCGATGGTCGTCCAGGTCGGTGCGGGCACCGATCGCGTCCTCCGGCCCAGGCGGGCCGATGCCGGTGGCAGGGTCGACGGCCTCCAGCAGGGGGACCAGGCGGTAAGGCCCGTACGCCTCCCGGAACCGGGCGGTCCACGCTCGCAGCGGCGCGGTGCGGTGGCCGATGCGCCAGAGGGTGTCGACGGCCCGCGCCATGTCCCGGCCCACAGTGGCGGGAAGGCGCAGATCGGCTTCGGCGATGGTGTCGCAGGTCAGGGGGCGGTCGGCGAGGTGGATCGCGTCGGCAGCGCGTCGGGCGGCGTGCAGCAGAGGCAGGCGCTCGGGGGCACCGGGCCGGTATCGATCCGCGTCGGCGAGCAGCGCGCGCAGGTCGAGGAGGTCGGTCCGAAGGCCGGCGGCCGGGGGGAGCTTGGTCGCGAGGTGGCCGAGGGGGTCGGCGGCGAGGTCGAGGGGCAGGAGGTCGGTCAGCAGTAGGCCGGTGCGGACCAGCGCCGTGATCGCGGCCCATACCTGGGCGTCTTCGGCGCCGTGCCAGCGCTTAAGTGCGGCGCCGACGACCCGTCCGGCCGGGGTGCCGCCGGTCGTGCCGCACTCGCGCATCAGCCAGCTGGACACCTCGGTCACCCGGGCGGTGCCCAACTGCGCCGTGCCGTCCGGCCCCGGGTGCTCGACCTCCAGCACGGTGCCGCGCTGCAGCGCGGTTGGGTTGGCGCTCAGGCGGAGGTGGTCGAGGGCGTCCGGCAGATCGAGGGCGAGGTGGGCGACGGCCGTGAGCCAGGCCGGGCTGGGGAGCGTTGCGCACCGGTGCTCCTCGCCCAGCAGCAGGACCGGTTCCCCGGACGCCAGGCGGGCGGTGGTAGCAGCGGCCCAGACGCCGTTGGGGGTGGTGCGGGTGCGGGCGCGCAGATGGTAGGCGGTGTGGGCGAGTTCGGCGCCGGGTGTGTCGACGAGGTCGCGGGAGGCCAGGAACAGGCCCTCCCCGATGAGTCCGCCGGCCTTCGTGCTGTCGGCGGCCAGCAGCGGGAGGCGGGCGAGTGCCACCGGGTCGGGCACGAGACGGCTACGCACGGATGGTTCCCCCTGGTCGAAACGGTGGGGTGGGCGGCACCGGAGTCGCCGGTGCCGCCCACCCGTGTGCTGCTACAGCTGGCCTGGGATCAGCAGCCGCTGGTCGGGCCGGCCGGGGGCGATTCCCCGCAGCCGTCACCGGTGGTGTCGCCCTCGGTGTCCGCGTAGGTCTCACGCACACCGGTGAGCGGGGTGTTCGCCGCGTCGAGCGCGAAGGCGTCGAGCAGTTCGGTGGTCATGGTGCATCCTCCTTCCAACGTCCGGGTGGGGTTGGTGCACCCGGACCGCGCGGGTCCGGGAGTTCGTGGGGGCCGTCAGTCCTTCGGCCAGGTGAGGACCAACGGCGCTCCGGGCCGCTCCAGGGCCCGGCCGGGGGCCATGGCGGCGGGGTCGGTGCCCTCGGAGTAGACGTGGAGGACGGGGCCGGGGCGTCCCCGGTGGTCCCGGTTCCACTCCCGCAGGCTCTCCACCAGCGCGTCGGCCAGGCTGGCGTCCTCGCCGTGGAGGACGACGCCGTACTCGTACCGGTCGGTGTGGCCTGGGACCGGGCGCATCGTCACGTAAGTCGCGGTGGTGGCGTCGGCGTTCCAGGTGAGCGGGGTGCCGCCGGGCAGAGCCCGCAGGGCGGACGTCTGGGGGTCCGTCAGCAGGGTGCCGTACGCGTCGAGGACGCTGGCGCACCACAGGTCGACGACGGGCCTGGTGCCCTCGCTCGTGCTCACTTCGACTCCGGACCATCGCGGCGTGCCGGTGGTGTCGAGGGCCTTCGTCAGGGCCTCGGTGTCGAGCTGCTGGCTGCCGTCCACGCGTACGCGGGCGCCCGGGGTCAGCGCGTGCATCTGGGTGGAGCTCGCCGCTTCCCCCCGCATCGCCACGAAGCCGCAGGGGAGCCAGCCGCCGCCGCTCCAGTGCCCTTCGCCGTCCGGGGTGAGGGCGACGAGGCGGCCGAGGCCGCGCACGCGCAGGGGGACGACGAGGACGCCGCCGGGGGCGAGCTGGTCGAGCCAAGTCTGCTCGATCGCTGCCGCCTGCACCGTCACCTCGATCCGGTCGTACGGAGCCGCATCGGGGACGCCGTGGGCACCGTCACCGGTGAGGACGCGGACCGCGTCCTCCAGACCGGCCGTTTGCAGGCAGCGGCTGGCGCGCGAGGTCACCGCCGGGTCGATATCGATGCTGGTTACCGCGCCAGCGTCGCCGACGAGTTGGTGGAGGAGAGCAGCGTTGTAGCCGCCGGAGCCGATCTCCAGCACCGAGTTGCCCGGTTGGGGCCGCAGGTACTCCAGCATCTGCGCGACCAGCCACGGCGCGCTGACCGAACTGAGGAGCCGGCCGTCGCCGTCGCGGTCGGTCGGGTGGTAGTCGTCCCGGTACGCCTGGGCCAACTCGACGTCCTGGACGAAGAGATGGCGTGGGGTGGCCCGGAACGCAGCTGCGATCTCGGGGCTGGTGATCCTGCCGGACTGCTCCAGCTGGGAGACCAAGTGGTTGTTCAGCGCGGCAGCCTCGACGGTCTGCTCTGTGACGTCGCGGTCACTGACGGTCTTCATGTCGGGGAGCTTAGGCACCGGCGGTCCCTTGGCGGGCAGCGTCACTCGCGGTCAACACAGTTGCTAGCTCCCAGGGCGATTAGTAGCGGCGAGGGTGCTCACCGTAATCAGAGGTCAGAACCCCGTTCTCCAGGGTTTCCGGCCAATCCCCGACTTCGCCGGGGCGCAGGTCCAGGGCTCGGTCGCGTTCACCCGATCCGGTACCTGGACCGTGCCGACCTGCCGGGGTGGCCGTGTACAGCGGCGGAGCGGTTGTGGCGCCGTGCGCAACCGGAATCGTGGCTACGGCTGAATCTCGCTGGCGGCGGGACCGGTGGCCGGAACCTGCTGCTCAACCTCATCGAACTCGCCATCGGCGGCGCCGGCCTGGAACGCCTCCCACTCGGCGGCGGTGTAGACGAGGACTGGAGCGTTGTGGTCCGCGCCGTGGCGCATCACCACGCTGCCGGTGCCGTCCTCCGGGAACGCCACCTGCGGCCCCTCGGTGTCGCCGGGTGCGCCGTACCAGGTAAGGCCAGCCAGCTGCTCCTTCGTGTACGTGGGCTTCGCCACCGGCGTGCCCTCGGCCTGGGTGTTCTCCGACATCTCGCTCTCCTTCAACTCGACGATGGCCGACCACTGGCCGCCTCGAGCAGAACGTCGTGGCCGCCGGCGAAGTCGTCGTCACCCGCCGCATCCTCGCAGACGACGCTGGCCGTGGTCTGCGCGAATCTGACCGTTCGTGCCCGCGGAGGCACCCCTGCGTCAGCCGGCGTCCAGTTGGTCGACCAGGTCGCGGAGGAGGGCAAGGTGGGCATTGGTGGTAAGCCCGAAGCGGCGCATGGCTCGGGCGGCGGCGACCGGTTCCCATGAGGCGATGGCGGCCTCGAACGCTTCCTGCCGCTGGCCCTCGGCCCAGCCCGCCAGGGACTCGGGCGAGAGCTTGTCGGTGCCGCTGGTACGGATGCGACGCCCGTCGATCTTCGCCGTCTCCGCAGCCTCCTCGTTCAGGCAGGGGTTGCAGTCGACCGTGGCGCACCCCGGCCTTTCCACGTCGATGTCGAGGAGGATGAAGCCGCAGCGGGTGCGGTCGGCGTCGGCCGCGTGCGTCGCCGCCGTACGGCTTCGCCCAGTCACCCGCCTCGACCACTCCTTCAACGCTTCGGCCCGCGTTTGGTTCAAGCGGGCTATGCGCGGTGGGTCGGTGTAGATCGGGCAGGTGCAGCCGGGCGGGTGGCCGAGCCTCATCGGGGCGGATCCTCCATGCGGCAGGCGGGTTCCCCAATCTGGGGAACCCGCCGGGGTCAGGGGT
>NZ_JAIZ01000513.1:58813-62613 GCF_000710465.2 Kitasatospora sp. MBT63
GGGAGGTCGGCGATGCGGACTGTGCAGTAGGTGGAGGTGCCGTCCGGCTGGTAGGTGCGGCGGTAGAGGTAGGGGGTGGCGCCGCTGGGCGCCACGGTCACCCCCTCCACCGTGATCGGCTCACCGAGGAGGACGGCGAGGAGCGCGGTGTCCAGTTCCTCGGTGTCCTGGCTCGGGTCCGCCGGCCTGCGGTGCCTGCCCACGCCCGTTCCCCCTTCTGTCGGCCCGTCACAGCCGCAACGAGGCGGGGCGGCACCGGGTGGCGTCCCGGCGGCCGTCCGGCTCAGCGACCGTTCGAGGTGGGGCGGACAGCGGACGGGCTGTCGAACGCCTCCGAGACCGACAGCCACCGCTGGTCTGGCTGCTGCCGAAGGAAGGTGGCGGTGCGGGCGGCCACCGTGCGCGCGTCCGGCCGGGCCGGTGCCGGTCCCTTCGGCAGGAAGGACCCGGGCGGGGCGGTGTCCGGCTCCTTCCAGTGAGTGCCGGCCTTGCGTCTGGGCAACGGGGCTTGAGCCGCGGTGTCGCTCTCGGGGCTGGTCTGATTGCTCGTCACGGCGTCCTCATCTCGGTGTAGGGCGGGCGGTTCCAGGGGCGTTGGTGCAGGGGGATGGGCGGTCTTGGCGGCCGGGGCACGGCGGGGGGAGGGGCGAGGAAGAAGGAAGGCGTGGTGCCGGGCGCAAGCGGGGTGGTGCGCGCCGGGGTGGCCTCGGGGACCAGGAGACCCGGGTACTCCACTTCCGCCCGCTGCTGTGCCGGGGCGCGGCGGCGGGGGCGTGGTTGCGGCGGCCGGGCCGGTTCCGCCGCCGGGCGCTCCGGCACCCGGGGCCGCTTGTCCGCCATCGCGGACCAGGCGCCCGGCCGCCACACCGGCCCCGGTTCCTGTGTCATGACGCCTCGGCCTGAGCCCGGTCCGGGGCACCGAGGTCGATCATCGGCACCGTGCTGGTGACCACCTGCACCCGGTGGTGGCGGGCGTAGGAGGCGAGGCCGAGAGACACCTTCGGCTCAGATCTCCGGGCGTGGCGGGTGATGGCGGCGAGGTGGTGGAGTAGGGGCGGGGTGATCCGCATCCGGCCCTGGAGGAGCCGGAGCTTGTCCGGGCCGTGGTCGGCTACCAGCCGCGCCGCGCTGGTGAAGTCGGGCTTCTCGATCAGGGCAGCCATGGTTAGGACGGGGCCGGTGCCGGTGCAGATGACGACGCCGTGGGTGGAAGCGCGGTTGATATCGAACGGGCTGGTGAGGACGGCGGGGTGGCCGGGGTCGGTGGCATCGACCAGCTCTGCGAGGGCCTGGTGCGCGGGGTCGACGTTGTCGGAGAAGACGAGGCAGATGTAACCGGTGCGCAGGTGCTCCGAGCCGTTAAGGGCGCTGGTCACGTCGGCGTACCGGCCGCGCTGGGGCACGAAGTCGACGTGCAGGCCGGTTAAGTCCGGCGCCCCGTCGTGCTGCTGGGCCAGCTGCCGGTAGCGGGCAGTGCCACCCGGGCCGAACACCCGGTTGCTCCAGTCCGCGAGGCCGGCGTAGTAGGGGTGGTGGACGACCACGGCACGCCGTGCCCCGCCTGCTTCCGCCTCCTGGAGGACGTGGACGATGCCCGGCTGTCCCTCGACCGGGCGAAATTCCTTGGGCATGAACGTGGACCACCCGGCCACCCTGGTTCCCAGTCCTCCGGCCGCGATGACCACGGCCGTGCTGTTCTGGGTCTTCATCGGATCGCCTCCGTACGGGAGTTGGGTGGGAGTACGGTTCGCGGATGCATACGCGAGTGACCGGCATGGCCGTGAACAGTGACAAGCAGCTGTTGCTGCTCAACCAGGACACCGAGGGCGAGCGGACGTGGTCCCTGCCCGGCGGCAAGGTGGAGGACGGGGAGAGCCTGGAAGAAGCACTCCGCCGGGAGATGCTGGAGGAGACTGGCCTGGAGGTGAAGGTCGGCCGCCTCCTGTACGTCGCAGACGTCACCAAGGCGCACGTCGTGCACATCTCCTTCGAGGTCGAGGTGGTCGGGGGGACGATCGGGCAGGTGAAGGAGGGTGCCGACACCCGCCCGATCCGGGGCGTGGAGTGGGTGGCGCTGGACGACCTGGCCGACCTCGGCTTCTCCGAGCGGTTCGTGGACCTGGCCCGCTCCGGGTGGACGGGGGCCGGGACCTACGTGGGCCCGAAGTCCGAGATCGGCCTCTGACCGCTGCTCAGTCCTGGTCGGCCTCGGTCTCATCGCCGGTCTCGGCGGCGGGGCCGGTCAGGGCGTTCACGAGGGCCTGGTCGAGGTAGCCGACCGGGACTCCGGTGGGGCCGAGGGAGTTGACCCACGAGCCGATGCGCTCCGCGAGCTCCCACGCCCCTATCTCGTCCGCCGCCCTGATGCTCGGGTCTCGGACGAGGCGGACGCCGACGCCGCGTGAGGCGCCGAGGAGGTAGCGCGAGCGCTCCTCGACCACCGCCGCCCTTGTTGCGGGGGTGTTCCATGCGGCGCCGACCAGGTAGCGGCGCAGTGGGAACTCGAGGTCGCCGGCCTCCGGGCCGTCCTGGCACCACACCTGGAGGTTGCCGACCAGGTGGTGGATGTCGCCGTGGTCCCGGCCGGGCTCGATGACCGGGGTGGCGTCGCCGAAACGGTAGTCGGCGTTGTAGATGGCGCGGTCGAGCGCCGCGGCTTCCAGAACCTCGACCCTGGTGGGGAGTCGGGCACCGTGCCAGGCGGCGAGGGCGACGGCGCCGAGCCAGGTGACCCAGTAGGCGGGGTGGTACTCGTACCCCGGGCTCGGCCGCCACTTCCCGCTGCTCGGGTCGTAGTGGAGGCGGCCGCCGCGCTGCACCCGCATCGGGATGACGAAGAGGTTGACGCCGTCGCGGGCGTTGTCCATCCCCGCCTCGCTGAGGATGTTCAGCAGCTCGGCGACCTCCGCGTTGCTGACGAGGTGGGTGCGCCACGCCACGCTGCTCCCTTGCACCGCCGGGCGGTAGTCGGCCGGGCCGGGGCGCCGCGCCTCGCCCTGCGCAGTCCCGGACCGGGGGGCCGGCACCGATCCGGCCGGGTCGCGCACCTCGTACAGGGAGTCCCCGTCGAGCCAGTGCCGGGCGACATCGACCACCTGCTGCTCCACCACGTTGGTCGCGTGGGACAGGGTCTCGGCGACGTGGTGGGGGACGAGGGCGGCGGTGCGCGGGTCCAACTCGGCGATCAGCTCGCTCTTGTGCTTCTTAGTGGCGAAAGTGGTGTCCGCTCCCCGAGCGCCGGCCTCCGCCTCCCCGGCCGGGGCGGGCTTGCTGGGCAGCGGGATGTCGAGGAAGGCGGCGAGGTTGGCGCGCACCGTCTCCGGGGCCAGGACGTGGCGCTCGTACGCGAGGTGGGTGTGGCGGCGGCCCGCGAAGCCGAGGTCCTTCCTGACCGCCTTGGCCAGGAGGAGGGAGTTGAGGGCGATGAGGCGGCCGAGGGCGACGGCGGGCTCCGGGTCGTCCTCCGGCAGGAGTTCGGCCCAGGGAGCCCAGTGGGGGGAGTTGCGTGCCGCGTTGCCGAGCATGTTGTAGCGGGAGGCGTAGTGCCAGCGCTCGAACAGGTTGCCCTGCGCGAAGGAGCTGGCGATGCCGAGGGGGGCGCGGGAGAGGATGAGGAGGGGGGAGTTGGGGAGGAGGTTGGTGATCGCGCCGGTGGCGAACCAGAGGTTGGTCTCCTTCACCATGTGCCGCCGGCCGGTGCCGTAGAGGTCGGAGAGGGCGCAGGCGAGGTGGTGGGCGGGGAGGCCGGGAAGGTCGGTGTCGGCCTGGCCGGGCGGGCGGGAGTTGTTGGGGGAGAGGGG
>NZ_JAIZ01000514.1 GCF_000710465.2 Kitasatospora sp. MBT63
GGGCCGCCGGCGCCCGGGGGCGGCGGCGCGACCCGGAGCAGGCCCGGGTGGAGCGACGCGAGGCGGGCGAGCTCCGCGCCGCCGCCGGCCGGGCCGTGGGCGACCGCCACCACCTCCAGGCGCCCGGCCCCGAGGGTCTGCCCGGCCAGCGAGGCCAGGGAGTCCGCCAGCCGGGGCGGGGCGTCGCGGACGGCGATCACGACGCTGACATCGGGTACGGTCATCGGTTCCTCACGCGCTGGCAGAGTCACCAGGTGACAACTGCCGCGCCCGGGGCCCGGTTACTGCGCTTCCCCCCAACGGATCAGCGCCGGGCGGCCGGGCCGCGCGGCGGTCACCCGATGACGGCCTCCGCGTACATCCGGGCGATCACGTCCTCGATGGCGGGCTCGCGCACCGACAGGTCGACCAGCGGGTAGCGGGCCGCCACCGAGGCGAGCAGCGGCGCCGCGCTGTCCTGCGCGGGGAAGGCCAGCCACTGGCGCGGTCCCTCGACCCGCACCACCCGGGCGCCGGGCACCTCGATGGCGGGCCGCGGCTCGGCCAGGTCGACCACCAGGGTACGTTCGCTCTCGCCGGCCGCGTGCAGGCCGCCCAGGCCGCCGTCGTACACCACCCGGCCGTGGTCGATCACCATCACCCGGCCGCACAGCTGCTCGATGTCGGTGAGGTCGTGGGTGGTGAGCAGCACGGTGGTGCCGCGGTCGGTGTTGACCTCGCGGAGGAACTCCCGGACCTTGGCCTTGCTGACCACGTCGAGGCCGATGGTCGGCTCGTCGAGGTACAGCACCTGCGGGTCGTGCAGCAGGGCGGCGGCCAGGTCGCCGCGCATCCGCTGGCCGAGCGAGAGCTGCCGGACGGGGGTGTCCAACAGGGCGCCGAGGTCGAGGAGTTCGACGCAGCGGTCCAGGTTGGCCCGGTGGCGGGCGTCGGGGATCCGGTAGATCCGGCGGGCCAGCTCGTACGAGTCGCGCAGCGGCAGGTCCCACCAGAGGGTGGTGCGCTGGCCGAACACCACCCCGATCCGCTGGGCCAACCGGGTGCGTTCGCGGGCCGGGTCCACCCCGGCCACCCGGAGCCGGCCCGAGCTGGGGACCAGGATGCCGGTGAGCATCTTGATGGTGGTGGACTTGCCCGCGCCGTTCGGGCCGATGTAGCCGACGCACTCGCCCGCGTCGACCGTGAAGCTCAGCCCGTCCACCGCGCGGACCTCGCGCTTGACCCGGCGCAGCCGGCCCGCCCTGGTGCGGACCGTGAAGCTCCGCCGGACGTCCTCGAGTTCGATCAGTGCCATGTCCAACTCCTCTGTGGTGAAGGTCAGCTGCCGGTGCCGCGGTAGGCCCGCAGGCCGGCCCGCCAGGCCGCCGCCGCGGCCAGCACGCACAGTGCGGCGGCGAGCGGCGAGGCGTACTGGAAGGCGGCGGGCAGGCCGAGCGGGTCGGGCTTGTCGAGGATCCGCAGCGCGGGCAGCCAGTTGACGAAGGCCAGCGGCAGTCCGAAGACGGTGCCGGCGACCAGCTCCCGGGCGAACACGGTGGGCGGGTACTGCAGCATGGTGGCGCCGCCGTAGGTGAAGGAGTTCTGCAGCTCCTTGGCCTCGTCCCACCAGAACTGCACGCTGGCGCCGCCGATGAAGACGCAGGCGAAGATGACCGTCCCGGCGCAGACCATCATGGGCATCAGCAGCAGCCGGTCCGGGGTCCAGTGGACGTCGAGGCGGCTCAGCGACCAGGCCAGCAGTGCCCCCGCCTGCAGCGGACGGCCGAGGCGGCGCAGCGAGAAGCGTTCCGCGCAGAGCTGGGCGAGCGCCGGTGCGGGCCGGATCAGCACGATGTCCAGGGTGCCGGCCCGGATCCGCTGGCCGAGTGCGTCGATGCTGCCGACCAGCAGGTTGGCCAGGCCCAGCGCGAGGCCCGAGGTGCCGTACAGGAAGGCGAGTTCGGGCAGGGTCCAGCCGCCGAGGGTGTCGGTGTGCCGGAACATCAGCAGCAGCACCACGAAGTCGAGCGAGTTGGTGGCGATGTTGGCGAGCAGCATCAGGGTGAAGGAGATGCGGTACGCCATGATCGAGCGGGTCCACATCGCGGCCACCAGCCACCACGAGCGGACCGACCAGGCGGCCCGCGCGGTCAGGGTCTCAGCCACCCTGGACCACCACCTTGCGGGTGGCCAGCAGCTGGACGCCGCGGCCTGCCGCGAGCAGGACGGCCGCCCAGGCCGCCTGGAAGGCGAGGCCGGTGAGCAGTGCGGTGCCGGTGCGGCGTTCCAGCAGGACGTCGGTGGGCACCGAGATCAGCGCGGCCCAGGGCAGTTCGGCCGCGATCCGGCCGAGTTGGCCGGGGAACAGGGCGAGCGGCAGCAGCATCCCGGAGAAGAACATCGAGACCACCAGCATCACCGCCCGGACGCCCTCCGAGTCGTGCAGCCAGAAGCCGGTCAGCGAGACCAGGAAGCGCAGCCCGAAGCTGACCACGACGGCGAGCAGCACGGAGACCAGGAAGGCCGCCCAGACCGCGGGATCGGCCGGCAGCCGGGTGTCGAAGAGGACCATCCCGGCCAGCGTCGGTACGGCGCCCCGGGCCAGCAGGTGGAAGCCGGCCCGGCCGAGGTCGGTCGCCAGCCACCAGCCCTGGAAGTCCACCGGCCGGTACAGGTCGACGGCGATGTCGCCGGTCCGGAACCGGTCCTGGACGTCGTCCTGGAAGCCGCCGCCCCAGACCGCGACGGTGACCAGCAGCGCCTGGCTGATCCAGATGTAGGTGACGGCCTGCCGGGTGTCGTACCCGCCGAGGCCGGGCCGGGCGTGCCAGAGCGCCAGGAAGGTGTACGCCAGGATGCAGCCGAAGACGGTGTTGGTGAAGGCCCCCGCCAGGGTCGCGGCCCGGTAGGTGGCGTACCGGCGGAAGGCGCCGCGGGCGACCGCGAGGTACAGCCGGGCGGTGCCGCCGCGCACCGCTCCGAGCTGCGCTGTTAACGTCACAATATCTCCTTGTCGACTTATTCTGGCGGACCCGCCCGCCCGGGATGCCGTCACCGCCACCGCCGCACCGGCCGGCGTGCAGGAATGCGCGCATCCGCGAGGGCAGACGGAACGGCTCCGACCGTCGGACCCCGGGGGTGCCCGGGGCAGACGTGCGGAGCTGGTCCGTGGAGCTGTTCAGATGTGGAGATTCAACGTACCGTCACCGGACGCCCGCCGCAGCCGGATTACCGCGGCGGCGCCAGGCGCGGGGACGGCGGCGCTACAGGTACAGGCCGGTCGAGCCTTCGGTGTCACCGAAACGCCCCGCAGCCACCGCATGCAGGTCACGCTCTCGCAGCAGCACGTACGTCGCGCCGCGCACCTCGACCTCCAGCTTGTCCTCCGGGTCGTACAGCACCCGGTCACCGGGCTCGACCGAGCGCACGCTCTGGCCGACGGCCACCGCCTCCGCCCAGGTGCACCTCTTGCTCAGCTCCGCGGTCGCGGGGATCAGGATGCCGCCGGTCGAGCGGCGCTCGCCCTCGCTGCCCTCGGTCTTCACCAGCACCCGGTCGTGCAGCATCCGGATCGGCAGCTTCTCCCCCAGCCGGTCATGGCGGGGCTCATCGTGCTGCACACTCAGCTCGTCGTTCTTGCTCACGCCCCCGACCGTACCCGCCCCGGCCGCCGGGGGCGTGTCCACCCCGGCCGCAGCCGGGCCACGGCACCGCGGCAACACGAGGGCCGGGCGGGTCGCGACCCTCCCGGCCCTGCCGGCCACGCCCCGCGCGGCCCCGCGGTCAGCCCTTGCGGCGCTTACGGGCCGACGCCGCCAGCAGCAGCACCCCGACGCCGACCAGCGCCACCGGGACGATCCGCTCCGGCCGCGGCTGCCCCTTCTCATCGGTGAACTGCGCCTTCACCTGCTCCAGCGCACCGCTCGCGGCGACGTACGCCCGTCCGGCCTTCTGCTCCACCGAGGCCAGCACCTTCGCCTTGGTCTGCGCGGCGATCGTGGTCGGGTGCACCCGCATCGCCAGCTCGTCCAGGGTCGACGCGAGCCGGTCACGGGTCCGGGAGATGTCCGCCTCGATCTGCGCCGTCGACCGGGCCGCCTTGTCCTTCGTGCTCGCCTCGCCCACTCGGGCCACCCCTCTTCTTCCTGCCGTTGTCCGGTACGACAGGGCCAGTCTGTCAGCTCCCCGCCCGGGCCGCGCAGCGCCACCCGCCAACACGCACGGCACCACCCACCAACAGGGGTAGGTTGGCGGTGGCACGACCACCCACTCCACGCACGAGGAGAGATCCACCCGTGAGCGAGCGCCTCCAGGCCGGCGACACCGCCCCCGCCTTCACCCTGTCCGACGCCGACGGCAACCAGGTGTCCCTCGCCGACCACCTCGGCCGCAAGGTGATCGTGTACTTCTACCCGGCCGCCCTCACCCCCGGCTGCACCACCCAGGCCTGCGACTTCACCGACAACCTGGAGGTCTTCGCCGGCGCCGGCTACGACGTCATCGGCGTCTCCCCGGACAGGCCCGAGAAGCTCGGCAAGTTCCGCGAGGCCGAGAACCTCAAGGTCACCCTGGTCGCCGACCCGGACCACACGGTCCTGGAGGCCTACGGCGCGTACGGCGAGAAGCAGAACTACGGCCGCACCTACGTCGGTGTGATCCGCTCCACGATCATCGTGGACGAGCAGGGCAAGGTCGAGCGCGCCCTGTACAACGTCAAGGCCACCGGCCACGTCGCCAAGCTGCTCCGCGACCTCAAGATCGACGCGGGCTGAGCCCGGCACGCCCGACGGCCCACCACCTCGGCGGCTCCCCGGTCCCTCCGGGCGGGCCGCCGAACTGTGTCACCGTCAGGTCCCGGTGGCGTCCGGGAACGGGAATCGCCCGACCGCCGCACCCCGGCCCCCGCTAGCGTGCCGCACAACGGGTCCAGCAGCCCGCCCCAGCCACGCCGCACCCCCGGGAGACCGCCGTGCCGACCCTGCCGACCCTGCCCACCCCGCCGACCCCCGGATCCCGTACCGCCCGCGCGATGCTCGCCGCCGGGGCGCTGGCGACCGCCCTCGCGCTCACCGCCTGCGATCCCGAAGACAGCGGCACCGCGGCCGGGCCGGCCACCCCGACCGCGGCCACTGCCACGGCCACGGCCACTGCCGGGACGTCCGCCACCGCCGCCGCGCCGGGCCGCTCGCC
>NZ_JAIZ01000515.1 GCF_000710465.2 Kitasatospora sp. MBT63
TGACAGCGTCACGGTCATCGACACGGCCGACGGCACGACCACAGAGATCCCCACAGGGCAGGAGGGTGCGAAGCCCAGCGCGATCGCGGTCAGCAACGACGGCAAGCATGCCTACCTCACCAACAGCGCGAGCGATTCGGCCACCATGATCGATACCGGCTCCCAGAAGGCGGTTAAGGGCAGCATTCCGACGGGATCCCTGCCGCAGGGCGTTGCGATCAGCCCGGACTCTTCTCGCGTGTACATCGCAAACAGCGGTGACGGCTCCATCACCGTGCTGGACTCCGCCTCCGGCGACCCGGCAGGTAGGGTCATGAAGGTCGAAGAAGGTGAGGCGGCGCAGCCCTCCGGAATCGTGGTCGACGGAATTCGCGCCTACACCACGAACGGCCACAAATCTAGCCTTTCGGCCACTTACTCATATCCGGACAATCATCAGAGGGTCGTCCTGCATACCGCTGGAAAATTCGTGACGGCTCCGACTGATTTTGGCTACGCCGTTGTCCGGCCGGACTCCTCGAGGGCAGGTCATGTATCGCGATACTTCTCCTTCGTTCCGGCTGGGGATGGAAAATTCTTCATCAAGTTGAGCAATGGCGCCTTTGTTCGCTCGATCCCCGGTCTCAACAATGACATACTTTATGCAGACTCTCGCGGGCCTGGCGACCTGGAGAAATTCGACTATGTCGATCTCGGAAACGGGAAATTTGCACTGAAGGCGCATAACGGAAAGATTGTTTCTGTCGAGTCCAACTCGCCTGACGGATTCTCGCCCTACCTCGCCGCCCGTGCGGAAGGCGTTTCTAGTGATCGGCAAGTTATCCAATTCTCCGCCGAATGAAACGATTGAGTTGCTCGGGCTTCGGGAGCGTTGTCTCGGGAACGAAGCCGACTCCAGCCGTGTGATTACCGGCTATGCGCGGCATTGGCCCGGCGTGCGGGTCGGCTTCCGTTGCCAGAGACTTCCGGGATAGGCTCCACCCCCCCTGCGTGATCAAATGCAAGATATCCAACAGGGCACTCAAGCGAACCGAACACCACGACCCGTCCCGGCCGCGCGCACCGACCGTGCACCTGGTCGTACCGACCAAGACTCGCTCGAAACTAAACAGAATACCGTCTGAAGTTCCCCCGTGATCGGAGCCGAGTCGAACGGTGCGCAACTTATGGGAGGAGACGCACGGCCGCCGCCCAGGTAGGGAGCACCGTGATGCCCTGCCCTGCGGCGACCATCTCGATCAGGAGGTCGGCGATCACCGACATGTACGGTCTCGGCCGCTGCCCGGTGGGGTCAAGACTTGTGGATGGCATCAGGCGGTGGTGCTTGCTGACCACGTTCAGGTCTGACAGCCGTACCTTGACCGGCAAGGCCTTGCGCAGTGGCTGCCATACCCAGTCAGATGGCGGAGCCGGCGGCCCGCAACTCCCGTACCAGAGCGCGCACGACAGCGGAGCTGGCGAGCTCTGAGCTGGTCACATAGCCGATACGGCGCGTCGGACGTTCCAGACCGAGATCGGTGATCTCGATCGAGTCCAGTGCTCCGGTCAGGGTGAGCACGGGCATGATCGCCATCCCGTGTCCCCCGCTCACGAATGAGAGCACTGCTCCGTCGTCCTCTGCCTCGATCGTGGCTTTCAGGATCCAGGTGCGGGTGATCAAGACACGCAGGTCGCGGTCTGCCTCCGCTATCTCCCCGCTCAGGTGCTGGTACCGCTTGGCCAGGCGCTTGAGGGCGATTTTGACTGCTGTGGCCAGGGCAGCGAGATCGGCACCAGGACGGCTGGCGGCCAGCCGTCGGACCAGTTCGGTGGTGGTCAGTGAGCGCAGTGCTTCGAGTACCCGCGGCGGGCGCGGTGATGATCAGTGATTTGATCTGGTTGATGGTCTGGGTGCGAGCCGTGACTGCGCTGGCGCGTACCATGCGCAGTCCGCGGATTGCCTCGACCGCGCCGTCGCGGTGCTTCAGGGTGCCGGTGGCGCGGCCAGCGAGGACCGCGGTTGCGGCCGCGTATGCGTCGATGGAATCCGACTTCCCCGCCGCCCGGTGCGCCCGGGGATCGGGTCGGTCCACCTCGACAACGGCGATTCGGTTGGCCCGAAGGTAGCGGCCGAGTTCGGCACCGAAGGAGCCGGTGCCCTCCGTGCCTACGACCAGCACGTGACCGTGAGAGTGCAACCACTCCAGCAGGTCCCGGTAACCCGCAGGTCACGCGCTGGGATGCCGCAACCCGCGGATACCGAACCGTGTGGTGATCGACCATGTGATCGCCGCCCTGGTCCACGGCTCGGGCTACGCGCGGATCGCGACACCCGGCTGCTCCGACCGCACCATCCGCGGGCACCTGAAGTTGTGGGCAGAGCAAGGAACTTCTCGGCAACTCCACCGGCTCGCCCTCGAAGCCTACGACCGTATGATCGGCCTGCGGCCGGCTGCATCACCAAGGCCCCGGGCGATGGCGATGGTGAGAAGGCCGGACGCTCGCTGGTCGACCGCGGCAAGCAGACCCTGAAACGCTCGGTCGCCACCTAGGCCGCAGGCCTCCCGGTCGGTGTCGTGCCCGACGGCGCGAACCGGCACGACTCCCGCCTGCTCGCGCCGACCCTGGACGCGGTCCGCGACCGCGCCGGCCAACCGCCCGAAGGCCCGAAGGTCCGCCTCGACTGCGGCTGCGACGGTGTGAACTCCCGTGCAGTGCTTGCCGAAAGGGGATTCACCGGCATCATCTCTCGCAAGGGTGTCCCGGCGCCGGTCCAGGCCGGCCACAGGTGAGTGGTCGAGCGCACACCCCACGCCACGCCCCGCCTTACGAGTCCACCGCGGCCACCTATTGCCGGTCGACCTCATTCCCTAATTAGCCACTCTTTGTTTGCATCGACTGCAAATGGGATGAATTTGTTGTACTTTGGGGCATTGGCAAAGCCCTCCCCTAGGACATATGGACTTTCAAGCCAATTCGCCCCGGACGGTATCTCCTTGTACAGGTTCGTGCCGGGATCGATATGATAGTAGGTTCCTGCCGCGTCGACTGCCGCATGGATGACATGCTGACTATTTTGATCGTCAACCATGGAAAGCATGAAATGCGAGTAAGTGGGCTGCGGGGCGGTCGGTGAAAATATCGCCAACATTTTCCTGTCCGATGCACTTTGGCTTTGGATCTGCCGCACGGCATCGTTGAAGTCGAGAAAATCATGGCCCATTCTCATGTCGCGATGCTCGCGCATCGTATAGTTCCCCTGGTGCCTAATTTGAGCGAGTCGGAAAAATGTGTGACTCTGACCAGTGGCCAGCATCCTCAGTGAAGATTCCGCAACGGTGAGACAGCCTCCATCGACACTGCAGCCACTTTTTGCTAGCAGAATTAGATTGGCTTGGGCATTATCGAACGACGCGCGGGGTGAATCTATTGCCGTCAAAAACTCGGGATCGGAAACCATGACGGCCGAATTTACCTCAGCTTCCAGATAGTCGAGATCCTCAGTCTTCCCATCCAATTTCCCATCTGGGCTTTTCATCTTCTTTGCTGCGATGATATTTGCCGCTCCGTTGCCGGTGGGGTCGGTGTGGTTGATGGGGTCGGCGTCGAAGGCGCTGTGGCGGTAGAAGACGGGGGCGGGGTCGCG
>NZ_JAIZ01000516.1 GCF_000710465.2 Kitasatospora sp. MBT63
TCCGCCACCTCCGGCACCGGCAACGCATCCCGGTCCACCTTCCCGTTCACCGTCAACGGGATCCGCTCCACCACCACGAACGCCTGCGGCACCATGTACTCCGGCAACGCCCGACCCACATGCGCACGCAACACCGACACCGACGGCACACCACCCCCACGCACCACCAGATACGCCACCAACCGCTTATGACCACCATCCGCACGCGCCACCACCACCGCCTCGGCCACATCCGGATGCACCGTCAACCGCGCCTCCACCTCACCCGGCTCGATCCGAAAACCACGAACCTTCACCTGCCGATCGATCCGCCCCACAAAATCCAGACCACCATCCGCACGCCACCGCACCGCATCCCCCGTGCAGTACATCCGCGCACCCGCCACCCCACAGAACGGATCCGGAACAAACCGAACACCCGTCAAACCCGCAGCATTCAAATAACCACGAGAAACACCCGCACCCCCCGTACACAACTGACCCACCACACCCACCGGCACCGGATCAAAATTCTCATCCACCACATACACCGACGACCCCCCAACCGGACCACCGATCG
>NZ_JAIZ01000517.1 GCF_000710465.2 Kitasatospora sp. MBT63
CCCACGGCGGGGTCCGGCCGGGGCGGGGTGGCCGCGGGCCGCGCCCAGACGCGCAGGGCGGCGACCCGGGCGGCGGCCTCGGCGAGCCGCTGTTCGGTCAACCGGCCCTCCCGGAGGGCGAGTTCGACCTCGTGATGGATCTCTGGGAGCAGCTTCTCGGCGTCCGGGGAGCCGAGCAGGACCAGGTCGGCTCCGGCGGCCAGGGCGGCCGCCGCGGCTCCGCCGAAGCCCCAGCGGTCCACGATCGGGGCCATGTCCAGGGCGTCCGTGACGATCACCCCGTCGAAGCCGAGCTCTTCCCGCAGCAGGCCGGTCAGGACCGAGTGGCTGAACGTGGCGGGCAGTTGGTCGATCCTGGGCAGCCGGATGTGGCCGGTCATCACGAGCTTGGCGCCCGCGGCGATACCCGCGGCGAACGGCGGCAGGTCGAGTGCGGCCAGTTGGTCGCGGTCGCGGTCGACGTCGGGCAGGGCGGTGTGCGAGTCGGTCCGGGTGTCGCCGTGGCCGGGGAAGTGCTTGAGGGTGGCGGCGATGCCGTGGCGCTGCAGGCCTGCCACGAAGGCGGCGGTGTGCCGGGCGACCAGTGCGGGTTCGGCGCCGAACGAGCGGACGCCGATGATCGGGTTGTCCGGGCGCGAGTTGACGTCCGCGCACGGTGCCAGGCAGAGGTTGACACCGGCGGCGGCCAGGTCGGCGGCGATGGCGGCGGCGACCAGGGTGGTCAACTCTGGGTCGTCGACGGTGCCGAGCGCGTGGTTGCCCGGGTAGGCGCTGCCGGTGAGGTAGTCGAGGCGGGTGACGTCCCCGCCCTCCTCGTCCAGTGCGATCAGGAGGTCGGGCCGGACCGCGCGGAGGCGGTCGGTGATGTCCTCGCGCAGCGGGCCCCGGGCGTCGAGCAGGTTGGTGCCGAACAGGGCGACGCCGGCCAGGCCCTCGTCGGCGGCCCGCAGGATCCAGTCGGCGGGTGTGCGGCCGGCGTACGCGGGCAGCAGGCAGGAGTTGACGAGCGCCGCGAGGGCGGTGGCGGTGCGGTGGGGCATGGCGGTGCGGTGCCTTCCTGGGACCTGTCGGGTGGGTGGGGTCAGGACGACCGGCGGCGGTCGGAGCGGTCGGTACGGGGAACGGGCGACGGGATCGGGCGAGGGGGAACGGGCGGGAGCCCCGGGGTCAGCCTCGGGTTCGGCGCAGCAGGACGCCCGTGCTGCCGCGCTTGCTGAGGTAGGCGCGGCCGCCGCAGACCGGCTCCAGCCGGGGGCCGACCAGTTCGGTCTCCTCGGCGGCCCGCCAGTTCCGCGAGCCCGCCAGCCACGGGCGCAGGCGGGCGTCCAGCGTCGCGGGTTCCAGGGCCACCAGGACCCGTTCGGTGGGCAGCCGGTCGATCAGGTCGAGGTCCTGGCCGTAGTAGAGCATCTCGATCAGCAGATGGGCCGGGGAGGCCGGGGAGGCCGGTCCGGTCAGTGCGGCGAGGTCGGCGTCGCCGATCCGGACCGCGGGGGTGCCGGCGAGTGCGGCGGCGAGGCGGGTGCGGAACCGCGGATTGGGCTCGGTGGCCAGCACCTGGTGCCCGGCTGCGGCCAGCCTTCGGGTCAACGCCCCTTCGCAGGCGCCCACTTCGACCAGTTGCCCGGACTGCGGCG
Organism: Kitasatospora sp. MBT63; assembly: GCF_000710465.2. Lineage (GTDB taxonomy): Bacteria > Actinomycetota > Actinomycetes > Streptomycetales > Streptomycetaceae > Kitasatospora. The sequence goes on from NZ_JAIZ01000517.1 coordinate 1,638, forward strand.
GGCAGTGGCGGGCGATCCAGGCGGCGGTGGCGTCGAGCCGGTCGGCCTCGTACCGGGAGGAGTCGAACTCCCAGGGGTCGGCGACCGAGGCCGCTTCGTCGTCGAGGCTGGCGAGCAGGGCGAACAGCCGGTCGCGTTCCTCCTCGTCGGCCTCGAAGAAGCGCTCGGCGGACGGGACCCGGGCGGTGCGGAGCATGTGCTGCGGGTGGTCGCAGGCCAGCAGGTGGGCGCACCAGTGGTTGACGAACTCCAGCTTGGCCGACACGAGTTCGCGGCTCAGCGGGTGGTCGAGGTCGCTGACGAACTGCAGGTACGGCGAGTAGCCCACGGCGTGCCGTACCGGCAGTGCGGCGCCCGCCGCCGCCCGGGCGACCGACCGGCCGAGGGTGCCGCGGCTGCGGCGGTTGTCGGCCGGGGAGTGGGTCCAGATCCGGGCGGGACGGCCGGCCCCGGCCCGGGCGATCAGGGCGGCGGCGTCCGGTCCGGGCCCCGACGGCGCATCGGCCGGGCCGGCCGGGCCGACCAACGGGCCCAGCAGGGCCAGCCGTTCGGCGGGCGGGGCGCCGGCGGGGAGGGTGAGCACCGTGCCGGATCCGGCGACGACCACCTCGGTCTGCGCCCCGCCGGGGTCGGCCAGCACGGAGAGGAAGTCGAGGACCGCGTCCTCGGCCCGGAGCACCACCACGATGTCGATCACAGACGGGTCCCGTCGGATTGGCCGGCAGCAGGATCGGGCACGGAGTCCGCCGCTTCGACGTGGCGCCCGAGCAGGAACACTAACCCTCCGTCAGGGCTGTGGTCCAGACCACTGGTTGACTCAATCCGGCACCCGCGGTCCGCCCGCACCGGCACCCGCCACCCGTCCGCGGCGACCCCCGGCGACCGCGGGAGCCCGGCGGCGGCGGACGCTCACCCCGAAGCATCCGCCAGTTCCTTGTCATGTCACCTTCCGTGCGCTCGAATGGTCGACGCTGGTCCCACCGAACCCCGGCATCCCCCGCCCAGGAGGAACCTTGACCGTCCGTCGCACCCTCGCCGCCGCCGTGCTGGCACTGTCGGCCGCCGCCCTGATCCCCGCCCCGCAGGCGTCGGCCACCGGCACCGGCGACCTCCCGTTCGGCTCCACCACCACCGTCGGCCTGCACAACACCTACGACCCGGCGGCCTTCTCGTACCTGGCCCAGGCGCTCGACACGGGCACCGGCATGATCGAGCTGGACGCCTGGACGGACACCATCACCAAGGAGTGGAAGGTCAGCCACTCCAACCCGCTCGGCAACAGCAACAACTGCGTCAACGCGAGCTCCGCCGCCCAGCTCTACAGCGGCGGCGCCAACAAGAACCTGGAGTCCTGCTTCGACGACATCCGGGTCTGGCTCGCCGCCCACCCCACCGCCGGCCCGCTGGTGGTCAAGCTGGAGCTCAAGGGCGGTTTCGCCGCCAACCGCGGCATGGGCCCCAAGGAGCTGGACGCCCTGATAGCCGCCCACCTGGGCGCCGCCGCCTACCGGCCCGCCGACCTGCTGGCCGGGCCCGGCGGCTCGTACGCCACCCTCGACGACGCGGCCCGGGCCGGGAACTGGCCGAGCCGGGCCGCGCTGGCCGGCCGGGCGGTGGTCGAGGTGATCCCCGGCACCGTCGAGGAGAGCAACCCCTTCGACACCCTGCACACCGACGTCGAGTACGGCCGCTACCTGCGCGACCTGGCGGCCGCCGGGAAGCTCGGGCAGGCGCAGATCTTCCCGGCCGTGCACGGCGCCGCGGCGGCCGACCCGCGCACCCGCTACGAGAGCGCGATCCGGCCGTGGTTCGTCCTGTTCGACGGCGACGCGGCCGCCTATCTGAACGGGATCGACACCTCCTGGTACGACAGCCGCCACTACCTGCTGGTGATGACGGACGCCCAGAACGTCGCCCCGGCGATCAGCGGCACCGACCCGACCGCCGACCAGGCCCGCGCCCGGTCCGTCCAGCTCGCCGCCGCCCACGCCTCCGTGGTTTCCAGCGACTGGCGTCACCTGCCGGAGGTCCAGTCCCTGGTCCTCCCCCGGGGCTGACCGCAGGTGCGTGGCCGGCCCGGGGAGACGGGCCGGCCACGCACCGCGGGCGAAGGCCGTACAGGGCGACTTCAGGGCACCGGCCACCCGTCCCGGGTGGCGGCGCTGCGGTGGTAGGGGCCGTCGGGCCCGGTGGAGCGGTAGTCCTCGGTCGCCTCGGCGGTGCGGACGGTGGTGTCGCCGTCGTGGCGGTGGGCGGTGGGGGCGTAGGTGTGGTCGACGGTGCTGCGGGCCAGGGTGAGCGGGCCGAGGCGCAGACCGTCCTCCTGGTGGCGGCCGAGTGTCATGGTGGTCCGCTGGTCGGTGTTGCCGGCCGCGTCCCGGACGTAGTGGTAGCCGACGTCCAGCGGGTCGCTCTCGTGGGCGGTGCGGGTGAGGGCGGGGCCGAGACCGGCCCGGGTGGTGACGGCGCGGGTCAGGTCGGTCCGGTTGCGCAGGGTCAACTCGTTCCCACCGGAGGCGAGTTGCTCGTCCGAGGAGAAGGCCAGGTCGTCCCGGACCTCGGTGCTGACCCGGCCGTGCGAGGTCTGCACCCAGCCGGTGGCCGTGTCGTGCCGGGTGGCGGTGACCGTCCAGTGGCCGCTGCCGCCGCCCTGGTCGGTGAGGGCGGTGGTGACGGTGGCCTCGGGGGCGACCCGGTGGTCGATGAGCCGCCCCTCGGTGCGGGCCCGGCCGTGGTCGACGGTGGCGAACAGGTTGATCTGGCCGGTCCACAGGTCGTTGCTCTGGCTCTCGGCCGCGTTGACGGCGATGCCGATGCTGTGCGGGCGGCCGTCGAGCAGCAGTCCGACGTACGGGGTCAGGTCGAGCCGGTAGCCGGGCAGGTCGAAGGCGGCGATGCCGGGGGTGGGCCGCCACAGCAGCGGGTCCCAGCCGCCGGTGTAGATCACCGGGTACGGCCAGACGGCGCCCGCGCTGCGGCCGTCCACCGACAGCCGAAGCTCCCGGAACGGGCCCTTCCCGCACAGGCCGAGGCCGGGGTTGGCGCTGACGTACGCGTCGGGCGCGGATGCGTAGGCGAACTCCTCGCAGGCGCCGCCGCCGCGGGTGTAGACCTCGGCGGTGAGGCGTTCCAGGTTCTGCGGGAAGACCAGCGGCACGGCGGCGGACGGCGCGGCGCCGGTGAGGCCGAACGGGCCGGTGGTGAGCAGCCGGTCGGCGGTGGCGGCGGCCGGGTGCCGGGGGGAGGCGGTGTAGAAGGTGAGGCTCGCGGTGATCCGGAAGACGCCGGTGTAGGTGGCGTCCGTGACGTTGGCGAGGTCGAGGGCGAAGGGCTGCGGGCGGTCGAGGAGCGGCGCGTAGCGGGTGACGTCGCGCTCCACGCTCCACTCGATGCCGTCGGCGGAGGGTTCCGGGGTGGAGGAGAGCAGCACCTGGACCCCGCCGATCCGCACCGTGAACAGCCGGTCGAACTGCCGGCCGGCCACCCGCCCGTGCAGGTCGAGCACCACGGCGGACCAGGGCCCCCGGCAGGCCGCGGGCGGGGTGAGAGTGACGGTGTACGGGGTGTCCGGCGGGTTGCCGTAGCCGTTGCTGAACGGCTGGTCGTGCATCGTCTCGACGGTGCAGGAGCGGGTGTCCGGCCTGGTCAACGGCTTGGCGACGCTGAACGGGTCGTGGTAGTCGGTGCCGAAGTCGGCGCTGGCCGGGCCGGCCGCCAGCAGGGTGGCGGCGAGCGCGAGCACGGCGGCCAACAGCCGTGCCGCGCGCCGGTACAGGGGACGAACGGCCATCGGGGTGCCTCTCCTCGCTGCCTGGCGGTCGAGGCATCCTCCAGTCCATGGCATGGCCGGGTCAAGAGGGCGCGACCCCTCCTCCGCCGCTCGTAAAATCTTGTCGACGACACGTCAAAAGACTTCTGGCGCAGCCGGATCCACGACTACCGTCAAAACCTGTGACAACCAGCCGAAAGCGCCTGTCCGCCCTCCTCACCGCCCTGCTCGCGCTCCTCGCCGCCGCCGCGCTGGGCCCGGCCGCCGCGCACGCGAGCACCGGCGGCACCGTCCGCAGCGGTGCCAGCCAGCCCGTCTACTCCTACGCCGACGCCGTCCGGGAGACCGTCTGGGTCGACACCGGGCTCGACGGTGACGGCAACGGCCGCACCGACCGGGTCGCCGCCGACATCGTCCGCCCGCGCGAGCCGGCCGCGGCCGGCCTCAAGGTCCCGGTCATCATGGACGCCAGCCCGTACTACTCCTGCTGCGGGCGCGGCAACGAGAGCCAGCTGAAGACCTACGACGCGCAGGGCGGGCCGGTGCAGTTCCCGCTCTTCTACGACAACTACTTCGTCCCGCGCGGCTATGCGGTGGTCCTGGTCGACCTGGCCGGCACCAACCGCTCGGACGGCTGCGTCGACGTCGGCGGCCCCTCGGACATCACCTCCGCCAAGGCGGTGGTCGACTGGCTGAACGGCCGCGCCGCCGGCTACACCTCCCGGACCGGCACCGGCACCGCCAAGGCGGGCTGGACCGACGGCTCGGTCGGCATGATCGGGAAGTCCTGGGACGGCACCATCGCCAACGGCGTGGCCGCGACCGGCGTGCCGGGCCTGCGGACCGTGGTGCCGATCTCCGCGATCAGCTCCTGGTACGACTACTACCGCTCCGACGGCGCGCCGCTCTACGGCGGCACCCCGGCCGACCTGTCCGCCGCGGTGGAGAGCCGGGCCACCCTCGGGCACTGCTCGACCGTGCAGAAGCAGCTCGCCGCCGGCTCCCCCGCCAACGGCAACTGGACCCCGCTGTGGCAGCAGCGCGACTACGTCGCCTCCGCCGCCAAGGTGCGCGCCAGCGTCTTCCTGGTGCACGGGCTGCAGGACCTGAACGTCCGGGACATCAACTTCTCCCAGTGGTGGTCGGCGCTGGCGCAGAACGGGGTGGAGCGCAAGATCTGGCTCGCCCAGACCGGCCACGTCGACCCGTTCGACTTCCGCCGGACGGCGTGGGTGGACACCCTGCACGCCTGGTTCGACCACTACCTGCTGGGCGTCGACAACGGCGTCCAGAACGGGCCGGCCGCCGACATCGAGCGGGCCCCCGACCAGTGGACCCAGGACCGGACGTGGCCCGCGCCGGGCACCGTGACCACCACCCTCGGCCTTCGCCCCGGCACCCTCACCACCGGCCTGGGCAGCGGTACCGCGGCCTTCACCGACGACCCGGCGCGCGACGAGAACGCCTGGGCCGCCGACGCCGACCGCTCCACCCCGGACAAGACCGTCTTCGCCACCGGCGCGCTCACCCAGCCGCTGCGGATCTCCGGCGGCGGCTCGATCACCCTGACCGTCAAGCCGTCGACCCGCAGCGCCCGGCTGAGCGCGGTGCTGGTCGACCTCGGCCCGGCCACCGTCCGCGACTACCAGGCCGCGGGCGAGGGCATCACCACCCTCGGCACCCGATCCTGCTGGGGTGACAGCACCGCGGGCGACAGCGCCTGCTTCCTGGACACCGCCGCCGACACCGCCCAGGTCGGCGCCACGGTCTTCAGCCGGGGCTGGGCCGACCTCGGCCACTACGCGGGGCTCGACCGGTCCCTCACCCTCACCCCGGGCACCGCGTACCCGATCACCTTCGACCTCGCCGGCACCGACCACGTGGTGCCCGCCGGGCACCGGCTGGCCCTGATCGTGGCCGGCACCGACCACGGGCTGATCGACCCGCCGTCCACCCGGCCGGCCCTCACCCTCGACCTGGCGCACTCCTCGCTGCGGCTGCCGCTCACCGGCGGCCCGGGCCCGCTCCCGCAGGCCGTACCGCACGAGGGAGCCGCGCTGCCCGCCCTGACCGGCGGCGCGGGCGGCACCGCGGCCCGGCCGGAGACCTTCCGGTAGCCCGCCCGCCGGGCCCGCCCCCGGGCGGGTCCGGCCGGTGCCGGCCGTCAGCGCTGCTGGCAGGCCGGGCACCAGAAGAGGTTGCGGGCCGCGTGCTCCTCGGTGCGCACCGGTGTCCCGCAGACCAGGCACGGCTGGTCGGTGCGGCGGTAGACGTAGACCTCGCCGCCGTGGTCGTCCACCCGCGGCGGGCGGCCCATCGCCTCGGGGGTGTGCTCCGGACGGACGGTGTCGATCCGGCCGATCCCCGCCCCCTCGTGCATGAGGGCCACCAGGTCCGCCCAGATCGCGTCCCACTCCGCCCTGGACAGGTCCCGGCCGGCCCGGTGCGGGCTGATGCCGAGCCGGAACAGCACCTCGGCGCGGTAGACGTTCCCCACGCCCGCCAGCACCTTCTGGTCCATCAGCAGCGCGGCCACCGTGGTGGCGCTGCGCGAGATCCGCTGCCAGGCGGGCACCGGGTCCGCGCCCGCACGCAGCGGGTCCGGGCCGAGCCTGCGGTGCACCGCGGCCTTCTCCGCCGGGGTCAGCAGCTCGCAGGTGTTGGGGCCGCGCAGGTCGGCGTACGCGTCGTCGGACTCCATCCGCAGCCGGATCAGGCCGACCGGCTCGGGCGCCGGGCCCTCGCCGAAGGTGAAGCCGCCGTACAGGCCCAGGTGGATGTGCAGCCACGCCTCGCCGAACCCGAGGAAGAGGTGCTTGCCGTGCGCCTCGGCCTCGTCCAGCCGACGGCCGTCCAGCAGCGCCGCCCCCTCGGCGAACCGGCCCTGCGGGCTGGAGACGCGCACCGGCCGCGCCCCGAAGACCCGGAAGTTCTCGGTGGCCAGGCGGTGGATGATGTGGCCCTCGGGCACGGGCGTCAGCTCCTCGGCAGATCAGTTGCGACCCGTCCATTCTCGCAGCGGGGTACGACACACCCCGCCGGGCCGGGGAGCCGGGCCGGGGAGCCGGGCCGGCCGGCTCAGCCCGCGGGCCGGCCCGTCAGCCGGGACAGGATCGCGTGGTCCAGCGCGGCGGCCGTGGCGGCCACGTCCAGCTGGGAGTTGTCGATGATCGGCAGGCCGGAGGTGCGCCAGCCGGCCATCCGCCCGTGGATCCGGGCGACCTCCTCGTCGCTGAGCCGCCGGTTGCCGCTGCGCCGGGCGTTGCGGGCGAGCACCGAGTCGAGGCCCGGCAGCAGCACCACCGGGATCATGCCGGGGCCGATGTGCCGCTTCCAGCCGCCGAGCCCGATCGCCGGGCGGTCCGGGAACACGGCGTCGTCGATGATGCAGGAGATGCCGTTGGCCAGGTAGTTGCGGCAGGCGAAGCCGCAGGTGCGGCGGGCCAGCCGGTACTGCGCCTCGGAGGCGGTGTTCCAGCCCGACTGCGGGTTGGCGAACCCGGCCTGCACCCACTCCCGGACGTCGTCCAGGCTGATGTGCGCGGTCGCGGTCGGCCGGCGCTCGGCCCAGTGCCGGGCGACGGTGGTCTTGCCCGCACCGGCCGGGCCGATCAGCAGCACCGCGAGCGGCCCGGTGGGCAGGTGCTGCGGCGGGTGGGCGGGAAGCTGCACGGGGGCTCCGGTCGGCAGCACGAAGTGGCCGGTCGGCTGCGGCGGTGCGGCGGCGGGCGGCGGGCCGCCCGGGTGCGGCGGCCGGGCCGGGGTGTACGGCGGCGGCTGGTGGCCGCCCTGCGGGGCCGGGTACGGCGGCGCCAGTGGTCGCGGAGGCACTGGTCCTCCCCCTGCGTACTGCGTCACGGTCACCTCCCGACGGGGACACTACACGTCGGCCCGGCGGCGGACATAGTCCGCGGCCGGGCCGATGATCGCACGTCAGCGCGTGGTGAGCTGCTCCGCGAGGGCGCGCAGGGCCAGTTCGTACGAGCCCAGCCCGAAGCCCGCGATGGTGCCCGAGGCGACCGCCGCGATGACCGAGTTGTGCCGGAACTCCTCCCGCGCGTACGGGTTGGAGATGTGCACCTCGATCAGCGGCGCGGTCCGCTGCGCGGCGGCGTCCCGCATCGCGTACGAGTAGTGCGTGAACGCGCCCGGGTTGATCACCACGGGGGTCTGCCGGTCGGCCGCCCAGTGCAGCCACTCGACCATCTGCTGCTCGGAGTTGGTCTCCTTGACCTCCACCTCGAAGCCGAGCTCCTTGCCGAGCGCCGTGCAGCGCTCGACCAGCCCGGCGTAGGAGGTGGCGCCGTAGACGTCCGGCTCCCGGCTGCCGAGGCGGCCGAGGTTGGGACCGTTGAGCACCAGCACCCGGCTCATGCCGACACCTCCCCGTACGCGCCGACCAGCAGCGTCGGGTCGGGGCCCTCCAGGATGGAGGTCTTGCCGAGGCCGTCCAGCACGACGAAGCGCAGCAGGTCGCCGCGGGACTTCTTGTCGATCTTCATGGCGTCCAGCAGCTTGGGCCAGGCGTCACCGCGGTAGGTCAGCGGCAGGCCGACCGAGCCGAGCACCGCCCTGTGCCGGTCGGCGGTCTCGTCGTCGAGCCGGCCGGCGAGCCGGCCGAGTTCGGCGGCGAACACCATGCCGATCGAGATCGCCGCGCCGTGCCGCCACTTGTAGCGCTCGTTGCGCTCGATGGCGTGGCCCAGGGTGTGGCCGTAGTTGAGGATCTCGCGCCGCCCGGCCTCCTTGAGGTCACCGGAGACCACGTCGGCCTTGACCTGGATGGCCCGGCGGATCAGCTCCACGGTGTGCGGGCCCTGCGGGGTGGTGGCGCCCTGCGGGTCGGCCTCGATCAGGTCGAGGATCTCCGGGTCGGCGATGAACCCGCACTTGATCACCTCGGCCAGCCCGGAGACGTAGTCGTGCCGGGGCACGGTCTCCAGGGTGCCGAGGTCGGCCAGCACGCCCGCGGGCGGGTGGAAGGCGCCGACCATGTTCTTGCCCTCGGCGATGTTGATGCCGGTCTTGCCGCCGACCGCCGCGTCCACCATGCCGAGCAGCGTGGTCGGCATGGCGATCCAGCGCACCCCGCGCAGCCAGCTCGCCGCGACGAAGCCCGCCAGGTCGGTGGTGGCCCCGCCGCCCAGGCCGACGATCACATCGCTGCGGGTGAAACCGGTCTGGCCCAGCACCGACCAGCAGTACGCGGCGACCTCGGCGCTCTTGGCCTCCTCGGCGTTGGGCACCTGCAGCGCGATGGCCTCGTAGCCCTCGGCCGCCAGGTCCTCGCGGATCGCCTCGCCGGTGGCCTCCAGCGCTTCCGGGTGGATGATCGCCACCCGCTTGGCCCGGTTGCCGATCAGCGGCGCCAGCTCGCCGAGCAGCTGATGCCCGATCAGCACGTCGTACGGGTCGTGGCCGGCGCTGCCGCCGACGCGGATCGTGACGGTGTCAGTCATGGGGTCTTCAGCTCCAGTGCTTCCAGTACGGCGTCGGCGGCCTGCTCGGGCGTGCGGCCCTCGGTGTCCACCACCGCGGTGGAGACCGCCAGGTAGACCGGGCGGCGCAGGTCCATCAGCTCCCGCCAGCGGGCCCGCGGGTTGATCGCGAGCAGCGGGCGCGGGGCATCCAGGCCGACCCGCTTGACGGCGTCCCCGAGCGCGACGTCGAGGAACACCACCGGCAGCCCGGCCAGTTCGGCCCGGGTGGCCTCGGCCATCACCGCGCCGCCGCCGAGCGCGAGCACCCCGTCGTGGTCACGGACGGCGGCCGCGACGGCGGCCGCCTCCAGCGCGCGGAAGTGCGGCTCGCCCTCGTCCACGAAGATCTCGGGGATCGGCTTGCCCGCCGACTGCTCGATGTCGGCGTCGGTGTCCCGGAAGCCCACGCCGAGCCGGGCGGCGAGCAGCCGCCCGACCGTGGACTTGCCGGCCCCCGGCGGGCCGACCAGCACGACCACCGGTCCGCTCATCGGACGATCAGGTTGTCGAGGTAGCCCTGCACGTTGCGGCGGGTCTCGGAGACGTTGTCGCCGCCGAACTTCTCCGCCACCGCGTCCGCCAGCACCAGCGCCACCATCGCCTCGGCGACGATCCCGGCCGCCGGCACCGCGCAGACGTCCGAACGCTGGTGGTGCGCCTTGGCGGGCTCACCGGTGCGCACGTCCAGGGTCTGCAGCGCCCGCGGCACGGTCGCGATCGGCTTCATCGCGGCCCGCACCCGCAGCAGCTCACCGGTGGACAGACCGCCCTCGGTACCGCCCGAGCGACCCGAGGTGCGCCGGACGCCCTCCGGGGTGGGGACGATCTCGTCGTGCGCCTGCGAGCCCGGCACCCGGGCCAGGTCGAAGCCGTCGCCGACCTCCACGCCCTTGATCGCCTGGATGCCCATCAGCGCGGCGGCCAGCCGGGCGTCCAGCCGGCGGTCCCAGTGCACGTGCGAGCCGAGACCCACCGGCACGCCGTACGCCAGCACCTCGACCACACCGCCGAGGGTGTCGCCGTCCTTGTGGGCCTGGTCGATCTCGGCGACCATCCGCTCGGAGGCCTCCGGGTCCAGGCAGCGCACCGGGTCCGCGTCGAGGCGGGCCTCGTCGGAGGGCAGCGGGTAGACCCCGGCCGGGGCCTTGGCGGCGGCCAGCTCCACCACGTGCGAGACGATCTCGATGCCGCAGGTCTCCTTGAGGTAGGAGCGGGCGACGGCGCCGAGCGCGACCCGGGCGGCGGTCTCGCGGGCGGAGGCGCGCTCCAGGATCGGGCGGGCCTCCTCGATCGAGTACTTCTGCATGCCGGCCAGGTCCGCGTGGCCCGGGCGGGGGCGGGTGAGCGGCTCGTTGCGGGCCAGGTTGGCCAGGATCTCCGGGTCCACCGGGTCGGCCGACATCACCTGCTCCCACTTGGGCCACTCGGTGTTGCCGACCATGACCGCCACCGGGCTGCCCATGGTGAGGCCGTGCCGGACGCCGCCGAGGAAGGTGACCTCGTCCTGCTCGAACTTCATCCGCGCGCCACGGCCGTATCCCAGCCGGCGGCGGGCCAGCGCGTCGGCCACCAGCTCGGTGGTGACCGGCACACCGGCCGGCAGGCCCTCCAGCGTCGCGACCAGAGCGGGACCGTGCGACTCCCCCGCCGTCAGCCAGCGCAACCTACCCAACGGAGCTCCTTCGTCAGCGGCCCGGACCGCAGCTGCGGGCCGGGCCGGGCGTCTTGGGCGGCCCCGAGGTACCGGGCCCGCCGTCCGTCTCCGATCTTTTCACGTCCGGCGGCCGACCGGGCGCACGGTCCGGGTTCCGGACACCGCACGTCCGCTCCTCGACCGTCGACACCCCTGCTGACCTGCGGGATCAGCGGTACGACCCGGGTAGGGCCAGCTCGGCCTCGCCGGCCGCCCGCATCGCGGCCAGCGGGCCCGCCACCTTGGTGAACAGTTCGAACTGCAGCACCGCCTGGTGCACCAGCAGGTCGAGACCGCCCAGCACGGTGGCCCCGCGCTGCGCGCAGGCAGCCGCCAGCGGGGTCGGCCACGGGTGGTACAGCACGTCGAACAGGGCGCCCGGCCGCGCCGGGACGGCCGCCGCCACCTGGTCGGTGGCCCCGGCCGGCGTGGTCGAGATGGTCAGCGGGGTCTCCAGTGCCTCGGCGGCCCGCGCCCAGTCGGCGGTCCGCAGGTCGAGCCCGAGCCGCTCGCCGAGCGCCCGCATCTCGGCCGCCCGCTCGGGGCTGCGGACGTACGCCGTCACCGGGCCGTCGCAGATCCGGGCCAGCGCCGCCAGCGCGGAGGAGGCGGTGGCCCCCGCGCCCAGCACCGCCGCCGACCCGACCTGGTCGATGCCGCGCTCGGCCAGGGCGTTCACCAGGCCGGGGATGTCGGTGTTGTGACCGTGCAGACGCCGGTCCGGGCCGAACACCACGGTGTTCACCGCGTCGACGCGCAGCGCCGTCGCACTCACCTCGTCCAGCAGCGGGATAACCGCCCGCTTCAACGGCATGGTCAGCGACAGCCCGGCCCACTCCGGGCCCAGCCCGGCCACGAACGCGGGCAGCGCGGCCTCGTCCAGCTCGAAGCGGTCGTAGTGCCAGCCGTCGGCCAGGCCCAGCGCCGCGTACCCCGCCCGGTGCAGCACCGGGGAGAGCGAGTGCGCGATGGGCGAGCCGAGTACGGCGGCCCGGTGGTGCGTCGTCACGGAGCTGGTCACCTTTCCCTCTGGATGACCGCCACCCTAGTGCCGCCGCACCGGCGGCCGGGACCGGGACCGGTCGGGGTGCCGGACCCCGGCACCGGCGGGATCAGCGGGCGGGGGACTTGGCGGCGGCCCGGGCGGCCCAGCGGCCCTCACTGCGGGTGATCCGGATCGGGTGCCGGAAGCACGCGCTGACCAGCTCGGTGGTCAGCACCTCGTCGACCGGCCCGGCCGCCACCGACTCGCCGTCGCGCAGCAGCAGCGCATGGGTGGTGCTGGCGGGCAGCTCCTCCAGGTGGTGGGTGACCAGCACGCTGGCCAGCTCCGGGTGGCGCAGCCGCAGGTCGTCCAGGCTGTCCAGGAGCTGCTCGCGGGCGGTCAGGTCGAGACCGGTGGCCGGTTCGTCGAGCAGCAGCAGACGGGGTGCGGGCATCAGCGCGCGGGCGATCAGCGCCCGGCCGCGCTCGCCCTGCGAGAGCGTGGTCCACGGCGCCTCGGCGCGGTGGCCGATCCCCAGGGTGGCGATCAGCGACTCGGCGTGCGCGGCCTGGTCGTCAGTGGGCTGCCACCGCGGGTACAGCTCCACGCTGTTGGTGATGCCGGTGAGCACCACCTGGCGGACGGTCAGCGGCGAGCGCAGCGGGTGCCGCGGATTGACGTGCCCGAGGTAGGAGCGCAGCTCCCGCAGGTCCACCCGGCCGAGCTGCCGGCCCAGCACCCGCACCTGCCCCCGGGTGGGGTGGGAGAGGGCGCCGAGCAGGGCGAGCAGCGTGGTCTTGCCGGCGCCGTTGGCCCCCAGCACGGCCCAGTGCTCGCCCGGCCGCACCGTCAGCGAGACCTGGCGCAGCAGGTACCGGCCGTCGCGGACGACGTCCACCTGCTGCGCCTGGAGCAGCGGCTGCGGATCTCCGGTCGGCTCGGTCACTTGCAGTAGTTGCCCTGCTTGTCGAAGCCCTTGCCCTGCGCCTTGCAGTACTCCTCCACGTTCTTGGCGTGCTCGGCACCGGTCGTCGCGAAGCGGGTCTCGGTACTGGACATCGCGATGAAGAAGACCCAGTCGCCCGGCGTCGGGTTCAGCACGGCCTTGATCGCCTCGTCGCCCGGGTTGGAGATCGGGGTCGGCGGCAGGCCGGGGTTGACGAAGGTGTTGAACTTGTTGGACCCGTCGTTGATCTCCTTCTCGGTCAGCGCGGTGCGGCCGAGCGAGTACTGGAGCGTGGTGTCCATGCCGAGCTTGTGCTGCGTGGCGTTGGTGTTGAGCCGGTTGTAGATGACCCGGGCCATCTTGCCGAAGTCCGCGTCGTTGTTGCCCTCGCGCTGCAGGATGCTGGCCTCGGTGATCACCTCGTAGGCGTTCTTCAGGCCGATCTTCTGCGCGTTCTCGTCGAGCTTGAGGTCCTGGTAGTGCTGGACGGCGTTGGTCACCATCTGCTTCAGCACGTCCTCGGGCTTCATGCCGTCGGCGATCGAGTAGCGGGTGGGGTAGAGGAAGCCCTCGATGTTGCCCTGGGCGTACGCCGGCAGGCCGAGGTTGGCCACCTGCGCCTTGGCGGCGTTGGCCGTGGTGCCCTTCTCGACCTTGAGCTTGCGGTCGATCGCGGCGTAGATGTCGCCGGAGGGCAGGCCCTCGGGAATCACCAGCACGTTGCCGCCGGCCGAGTCGACCAGGTACTTCACCGCGGCCTCGCCGGACATCTGGTGCTTCATGGTGAAGAAGCCCGGCTGGATGGTGTTCGCCTTCGGGTTCTTCTGGAACGCGGCGGTGAAGGCCTCGACGCTCTTGACCACGTCGGCCTCCCGGAGCGTCTGTCCCATCGCGACGCCGCTGCCCGGCTTGATCTCGATGGTGACCGAGCCGGCGCCGTCGCCCTGGTAGTCCGGCGGCGGGCCGAAGTGGCTCTGGTAGAAGCCGTAGCCCCACCAGCCGGCGCCGACGACGCCGCCCATCAGCACCAGGGCGACCACCAGGCAGGCGCCGCGGTTGCGGCGGCCGGCCTTCTTGCCCTTCTCCTTGCGCTTGCGCTCGGCGTCCCGGGAGGTGTCCTGCTCGGCGCCGCCGAAGAAGGACTCGTCCTCGTCGGGGGCCTGCTCGCCCGGCTCGTCGAGGTACTCGTCCTCGGCGGCGGGGTCGGCCCAGTCGTCGAACTCCGGTTCGGCCTGCGGGCCGTCCAGCGCGGCGGCCTCGGCCTCCCAGTCGATGCCGTCGGGACCGGGGCCGGACGGCTGCGGCGGCCGCGCCTGCCGCGGCGGCTGCTGCTGCCGCACCTGCTGCGGTTGCTGCTGGACGGGCTGCTGCGGCTGTTGCTGCTGTTGCTGCTGCTGCTGCGGGATCTGCTGCTGGTACGGCTGCTGCTGGTAGCCGGACCCGGGCTGCGGCTGGCCGTACTGCGGCTGCTGGTAGCCCTGCTGCCCCTGCTGCTGCCCGTACTGGCCGCCCTGGCCGCCCTGCTGGGGCCAGCCCTGCTGCTGCGGCTGCTGCTGCGGATATCCCTGCTGCTGCGGGTAGCCGCCCTGCGGGTACCCCTGCTGCTGGGGATAGCCCTGCTGCTGCGGGTACCCCTGCTGCTGGCCGAACGGAACGCCCTGCGGGTTCTGCTGCTGCCAGGCGTCCGGCTGCCCGCCGGGCCGGGGCTGCTGTCCGCCTGTACCCGGGGACCCCGGGTACCACGGCTGGTCGCCCTGGGGGCGGTAGCCCCCACCCAGATCAGTCATCGATCCCCTTAACGCGTTCCTGCGCCCGTGGCGGACCGCAGACGTCTCGAACCGGCGTGCTAGGGACACGCCCGATGGGAGACGTTACCGTACCGCAGGGAGGGTCCCGGCCGGTCCCGCAGGTCCTCACGGTGAGGCCGGTGCAGGTGAGGCGGGGTGCTCGGCGCGGTAGGCGTTGAACTCGTCGACGTTCTTCTGGTGCTGCTCGGGGCTGTCGGTGAACCTGGTGTCCCCGGGGCTGACGGTGACGAAGAAGATCCAGTCCCCCTCCGCGGGGTGGGTGGCCGCGTGCAGGCCGTCCCGGCCGGGGTTGCCGATCGGACCGGGCGGCAGGCCCTTGTGCAGGTAGGTGTTGTAGGGCGAGTCCAGTTTGGTGTCGGTGGCCGTGGTGGTGAGGGTGGAGCGGCCGAGCGCGTAGTTGATGGTGGAGTCCAGCTGCAGCGGCATCCCCTTGGCCAGCCGGTTGTAGATGACCCGGGCCACCTTGGCCATGTCGTCGGGATTGTCCGCCTCCGCCTCGGCCAGGCTCGCGACGATCATCATCTGGTACGCGGACTGGCCCTCGACCCCGACCACACCGTTGGCCTCGGCGGCCTTCCCGGCCTCCTTCACCATCTCCTGGAGCAGCCCGAGCGGCGTGGTGTCCCCGGTGATCGGGTACGTCGACGGGTAGAGGTAGCCCTCGGGGTTGCCGTGCGCGTCGGGCGGCAGGCCCAGTTCGCCCGCACGCTGCTTGGCGATCGACTCGGTGGTGCCGGCCGGCAGGTTCAGCCGGGAGTCCACCGCCGCGTAGATCTGGGTGGTCCGGCGGCCCTCGGGGATGGTCAGCGCATTGGCGTTGCCCGGGTCCAGCAGGACGTTCAGCGCCGCGGCCGCGGACATCCGGTGGTGCAGGGTGTACGTGCCGGGCTGGATACGGTTCCCGGCCGGGCTCTTGGCGGCGGCCTCGGTGAAGGCCCGGGCGCTGGCCACCACGTCGTTCTTGACCAGGGTCTGCCCGATCTGGGTCAGCGAGGCGCCCTGGCTCACCGACACCTGGACCGTGCCGCTGCCGTTGCCCGTGTAGTCGGCGGCCGGCGGCCGGCCCTTGGGCCACATCACGTAGACGGTCGCCATCACCACGGCCACCACCGCCACCAGCGCGACGGCGGTCAGCAGGCAGGCCAGCCCGGTGTGCCGCCGGCGCGGGTCCGGCGGAGGCGGCTGCTCGCCGCCGCCGAGCAGGGCACGGGGCTCCGGCTCGAGGACCGGCGCACCGAGGTGGCCGGGGCTGAGTCCGGGCGTCAGACCTGGTGCGATGAACGGATCGGACACGGCTGCCCTCTGGTCGGCGGGAACGGCCGGGGCCCGTACGGACTCACGTCCGCACGGGCCCCTCACCGCACGCTAGGCCAGAGTGATCAGCTGACCGGCTCGACGCTCTCACCGGGCGCCCGACCGCTCACCCGTTCGGTCTCAAGGGCGCTCTGCAGGATCACCACGGCCGCCGCCTGGTCGATCACCGAGCGGCCCTTCTTGCTGCTCCGTCCGGAGGCCCGCAGGCCCTGGCTGGCGGTGACCGTGGTCATCCGCTCGTCCACCAGCCGCACCGGCACCGGCGCGAGCAGCCCGGCCAGCCGGCCGGCGTACACCCGGACCTTGGCCGCGGCCGGGCCCTCCTTGCCGCTCATCGAGCGGGGCAGACCCACCACCACCTCGATCGCGTCGTACTCCTCGGCGATCTCCTTGAGGCGGGCCTGGGAGCGGCCCCCCGCGGGGACCGTCTCCACCGGCGTGGCGATCAGCCCGTCGGGGTCGCAGGAGGCGACCCCGATCCGGGCGTCGCCCACGTCGACGGCGATCCGGCGGCCCCGGCGGAAGACCTTCTCCGGCAGCTCCTCCATCAGGCGGTGCGCTCCGCCACCAGGCCGCGGACGGCGGCGATCGCCGCGTCCACGGCGGCCGGGTCGGTGCCGCCGCCCTGGGCGACGTCGTCCTTGCCGCCACCGCCGCCACCGAGCGTCTTGGCGGCGGTGCGGACCAGCTCACCGGCCTTGACGCCGCGGGCGCGGGCGTCCTCGTTGGTGGCGATGACGGTCAGCGGACGGCCGTTCGCCACGGTGAAGGCCGCGACCACGGCCGGACGCGAACCCAGCCGGGCCCGGACGTCCAGCACCAGCTTGCGCAGCTCGTCCGCACCGGCGCCGTCGGCGACCCGGGCGGCGACCAGCGCGACGCCCCGGACGTCCTCGGCCGCGTCGGCCAGACCCGCGGCGGCGGCCAGCACCTTCTCCGCGCGGAAGCGCTCGATCTCCTTCTCGGCGTCCTTGAGCTTGGCGAGCATGCCCGAGATCTTCTCCGGCAGCTCCTCCGGGCGGCCCTTGACCAGCTCGGTGAGCTGGGAGACCACGGTGTGCTCGCGGGCCAGGAACTTGTACGCGTCGACGCCGACCAGCGCCTCGACCCGGCGCACGCCGGAACCGATCGAGGACTCGCCGAGCAGCTTCACCAGGCCCAGCTGGGCGGTGTTGCCGACGTGCGTGCCACCGCACAGCTCCTTGGAGAAGTCGCCGATGGTGACCACCCGGACCGAGTCGCCGTACTTCTCGCCGAACATCGCGATGGCGCCGGCCTTGCGGGCCTGATCCATCGTCATGACCTCGGCGGTGACGTCGAGTTCGCGGACCAGCACCTCGTTGATCTTCTGCTCGACGTCGGTCAGCACACTGCCGGGCACGGCGGCGGGCGAACCGAAGTCGAAGCGGAAGCGGCCCGGGGCGTTCTCCGAACCGGCCTGGGCGGCCGTCGGGCCGAGCGCGTCACGCAGCGCCTGGTGGGTCAGGTGGGTGGCCGAGTGGGCCCGCGAGACGGCCCGGCGGCGGTCGGTGTCGATGGTGGCGTACGCGGACGCGCCGAGCACCACCTCGCCGAACAGCACCCCGCCGGAGTGCACGATCACACCCGGCACCGGCTGCTGGACGTCACGGATCTCGACGACCGCGCCGGACTCCAGCCGGATCCGGCCGTGGTCGGCGAGCTGGCCGCCGCCCTCGGCGTAGAAGGGGGTGCGGTCGAGGATGATCTCGACCTCGTCGCCCTCGGTGGCGGCCGGCGCCGGGACGCCGTTCACCAGCAGACCGACGACGGTGGCCTCGCCCTCGGTGGCGCTGTAGCCGGTGAAGACGGACGCGCCGGACTTGTCGGCGACCTCGCGGTACGCGGCGACGTCGGCGTGGCCCATCTTCTTCTTCTTGGCGTCCGCCTTGGCGGCGTCCCGCTGCGCCTGCATCAGGCGGCGGAAGCCTGTCTCGTCGACCTGGAGGCCCTGCTCCTCGGCCATCTCCAGGGTCAGGTCGATCGGGAAGCCGTAGGTGTCGTGCAGCTTGAACGCCTGGTCGCCGGAGAGCACCGCGCCACCGGACTGCTTGGTCTCGGTGATGGCCGCGTCCAGCAGGCTGGTGCCGGACTTCAGGGTCTGCAGGAAGGCGTTCTCCTCGGAGACCACGACCGTCTCGATCCGCTTGCGGTCGGCCTCCAGCTCCGGGTACTGCGGGGCCATCGCCTTGATCGAGATGTCGATGAGCTCCTTGGCCACCGGCCCGGTGGCGCCCAGCAGCCGCATGTTGCGGATCGCGCGGCGCAGGATGCGGCGCAGCACGTAGCCGCGGCCCTCGTTGCCGGGGGTGACGCCGTCGCCGACCAGCATCAGCGCGGTGCGGAAGTGGTCGGTGACCACGCGCAGCGAGACGTCCGACTTGTGGTCGGCGCCGTAGGTGTGGCCGGTCAGCTCGGCCGCCCGGTCGAGGATCATCCGGCTGGTGTCGATCTCGAAGAGGTTGTCGACGTCCTGGAGGATCGCGGCGAGGCGCTCGAGGCCGAGACCGGTGTCGATGTTCTTGCTCGGCAGGTCGCCGAGGATCTCGAAACCGTCCTTGCCGTCACCGTGGCCGCGCTCGTACTGCATGAAGACCAGGTTCCAGATCTCCAGGTAGCGCTCGCCGTTGACGGCCGGGCCGCCCTCCTCGCCGTACGCGGGGCCGCGGTCGTAGTTGATCTCCGAGCACGGGCCGCACGGGCCGGGGACGCCCATCGACCAGAAGTTGTCCTTCATGCCGAGGCGCTGGATGCGCTCGGACGGCACGCCGATGACGTCCCGCCAGATCAGCTCGGCCTCGTCGTCGTCCTGGTAGACGGTGATCCAGAGCTTCTCCTTCTCCAGGCCGTAGCCACCGTCCGCGACGGGCGTGGTGAGCAGGTCCCAGGCGAACTTGATGGCTCCTTCCTTGAAGTAGTCACCGAAGGAGAAGTTGCCGCACATCTGGAAGAACGACCCGTGCCGGGTGGTCTTGCCGACCTCTTCGATGTCCAGCGTGCGTACGCACTTCTGCACCGAGGTGGCCCGCGAGAACTGCGGCTTCACCTCACCGAGGAAGTACGGCTTGAACGGCACCATGCCGGCGTTGACCAGCAGCAGGGTGGGGTCGTCGGCGACCAGGGACGCCGACGGAACGACGGTGTGGCCGCGCTCCTCGAAGAAGCGCAGCCAGCGGCGGCGGATCTCTGCCGACTCCATCAGTGGTCCTTCCGGTTGGGGCTTCCCGGCAGCTCGTCGAGCCGGCGGGAGGGCGAATCAATGGCTTGGGGGATGGTGCGGATGGTGCGAGGCGGGGGCAGGGCGGCGCCCGGGGAACCCGGGGCCGCCGGGATAGCTCGGTACGTCGGCTCGCCGCGCAGGGGCGCTCGCCGGCGCGGCGGCTCGAGGACCGCGGTGCCGTCCAGGCCGAGGTCGCCGCGCAGCTGCTCCTCGCGCTCGGCCATGCCGGCCCGCACGTCCCGCGCGAACCGCTTGGCGGCGTCGCCCAGGTGCAGGGCGCCGCGCGCCGCGGTGCCCGACAGGCTGTCAGGGGTGAGCCGGTGCACGGCCTCGTTGGCCTTGTTCATGGCCCAGACGGTGGCGCCCGCGCCGACCGCCATCCAGAAGATCCGTCGAACCATCGTCAGCCCCTCACGGCTCGCCGGACACGGGAGATCAGTCCGCCGCCGCGCGGCGCGGTGGCCGCGCGCACCTCGGCCCGGATCAGGCTGGCCAGCGCCTCCCGCTCGGCCGACTGCGGCGGGACGGTGACGGTGCCCTGCTGGCGGCTGACGGCCTTTCGGACGCCGTAGCTGAAGGCAGCGACCTTGACCAGCGGGCCGCCGATGGTGGCCGCGACGGTGGAGGAGAGCGCGTTGGCGTTGGCGGCGGCGTCCTGCACGTTGGCGGTGATCTCGTCCACCCGCTCCAGCTGCTCGTTGGCGCTGCGCACCGCGGTGCCCGCGTCGACCAGCAGCGGCACGGCCTGCTCGGTGACGGCCGACACCAGTACGGTGGCCTCCTTGAGCACCCGCGACAGCCGTACCAGGACGACCGCGAGCAGTGTGACCAGGACCGCCCAGAACACGGCCACCAGCAGACCGGCCAGCTCTCCCACGGACACCGGTGCGCTCCCTCGCCTCGCCACGTCTGCAGATCTTCCTCAAAGGTGAACCCTATCGCGGCCGGACCCCTTCACCCGACCGGATATCGCCTGGTCGCCCGGCCGGTCGCGCGGACGGCGGGCGTGACCTCGTACGGGCCGTCTCGTTGGGCCGGGTGGGTCCGCGCGTCGCGGGCCGCCAGGGTGGCCGGCCGGTGTCCGGCCAGGCCGGACGGGGGGCGGCAGTTGTCGAGTGGGCCGACGCCAGCGCGGGGCGGTACGCCGGCGGGCCGGCTGCTCGCCGACGTGACCAGCTTCGTCGGCCGCCGCGGCGAGCTGGCCGCCCTGACCGCGTTGATGGGCCCGGCCCGGCTGGTGACCGTCACCGGGCCCGGCGGGGTCGGCAAGACCCGGTTCGCGATGCGCGGGGCCGCCCGGCTGGCCGAGCTGACCGGCCTGTTCCCGGACGGCGTCCGGTACGCCGAGGTGAGCGCCGTCCAGGACCCGCTGCTGCTCGGCCACGCGGTGCTCGAGGCGCTCGGGCTGACCGACTCCACCGCCCGCCCACCGTACGAGGTCCTGGTCGAGCAGGTGCGCGAGCAGCGGCTGCTGCTGGTGCTGGACGGCTGCGAGCACCTGGTGGGCCCGTGCGCGGAGCTGGTCGACACCCTGCTGCGGGCGGCTCCGGGCCTGCGGGTGCTGGCCACCAGCCGGCAGTCGCTGGGGACGGACGGCGAGCACCTGCTGCCGCTGGCCCCGCTGCCGGTCGACCCGCCGCCGGGCGGCGGCACGCCGGACGCGGTCACGCTGTTCGCCGACCGGGCCGCCGCGGTGCTCCCCGGTTTCGAGCTGACCGAGCGCAACCGCGCCGAGGTGGCCGTGCTCTGCCGCCGCCTGGACGGCATTCCGCTGGCCGTGGAGCTGGCGGCGGGGCGGCTGCGGGCGCTGTCGGTGGCACAGATCACCCTCCGGCTGGACGACCGGTTCCGGCTGCTCACCGGCGGTTCCCGGACGGCTCCGGCGCGGCACCAGACGCTGCGCACCACGATCGGCTGGAGCCACGAACTGTGCACCATGAAGGAACGTTTGCTCTGGGCCAGGCTGTCGGTGTTCGCCGGGACGTTCGACCTGGACGCCGCCGAGTACGTCTGCGGCGGCGAGGGGATCGACCCGGACGAGGTGCTCGACCTGCTCGGGGAGCTGGTCGGCAAGTCGGTCCTGCTCCGCGAGGAGGGCCCGCAGCAGGTCCGGTTCCGGCTGCTGGACACCCTGCGCGAGTACGGCGCCCGGTGGCTGCGGGCCGGCGGCGACCGGCACCGGCTGCTGCGCCGGCACCGGGACTGGTACCTGGGGGTGGCGTCCTGGGGCGAGGTGGAGTGGTTCGGCCCGCGGCAGGCGGAGACCGCCGAGCGGACCCGGCTGGCCCACCCGAACCTGCGGGCCGCGCTGGAGTTCTCGCTCTCCGAGCCCGGCGAGGAGCAGCTGGCCCTGGTGCTGGCCGGGACGCTGTGGTTCTACTGGGTCGGCTCCGGGCACCTCGGCGAGGGACGGCACTGGCTGGACCGGGCGCTGGCGCTGGCCCCCGCACCGACCGAGGCCCGGGCCAAGGCGCTCTGGGTGACCGGCTACATGGCCACCCTGCAGGGCGACCTGGCGCGGGCCCGGCCGGCCCTGGAGGAGTGCCGCGAGCAGGCGCTGGCCACCGGCGACGACCGGGCGCTGGCGTACGCCGTCCACCGGCAGGGCTGTGCGGCGTTGATCGGGGACGAGCCGCAGCGGGCGGCGGAACTGTTCGAGGAGGCGCTGTGGCACTACAAGACCATCGGCGAGCTGAACAGCAACGTCCTGATGGCGATGTTCGAGCTGGGCATCGCGTACCTGTTCCTGGGCGACGCCGAGCAGGGCGAGCGCTGGATCTCGGAGGTCCGGGAGATCGCCGAGCAGCACGGTGAGCAGTGGGCGTACGCCTACGGTCTGTACGCGCTGGCCTACGCCCGCTGGTCGTCGGGCGAGGTGCGGCTGGCGCGGGCCCACGCCCGGGAGTGCGTACGGCTGAACCACCTGTTCCGGGACCTGCTGGGGATCGTGCTGGCGATGGACGTGCTGGCGCTGCTGGAGACCGAGGCCCCGGACGGGGACCTGGTGGAGGCCCGGGTGCTGCAGGGCGCGGCGCACCGGATCTGGCAGGCGGTGGGCAAGCCGTTCTTCGGTTCGCGGTCGTTCAACGGGCCGCACCTGGAGTGCGAGCGGCGGGCCCGGGACGGGCTGACCGAGCAGGAGTTCCACGAGGCGTTCCGCCTCGGCGGGCAGCTGGACCTGGACGCTGCGGTCTCCCGCGCGCTGGGCCGCGGCGACCGGCCGGGGCCGGAGGGCCTGCCCGGGCCGCGGCCGGTGCGGCCGTCACCGGTACCGGCGTTCTGAGCTCCCCGCGGGCCCGCCGTCCCGGGGCCCCGGTCTTCCGGGGGCCCGGCGCCCGGAAACGGGCCGAGCCCCGCAGCCGGCAGGCTGCGGGGCTCGGTGGGGTACGTGCTCGCGGGTCAGCGCGAGTAGTACTCGACGACCAGCTGCTCGTCGCAGATCACGGGGATCTCGCGGCGCTGCGGCTGGCGGTCCAGGCGGAAGGCCAGGGCCTTCAGGTTGACCTCGAGGTACTTCGGGGTCTGGCCCTCGCCGGCGTTGCCGCCCTCGCGAGCCACCTGGAAGGGGGTCTTCTCCTTGGACTTGTCCTTGACGGTCACGACAAAGCCCGGCTTCATCTGGAACGACGGCTTGTTGACCTTGCTGCCGTTGACCTCGATGTGGCCGTGCACGACCATCTGACGGGCCTGGTAGATGGTGCGGGCGATGCCCGAACGCAGGACCAGGGCGTCGAGACGGGTCTCCAGCTCGGCGATCAGCGCCTCACCGGTCTTGCCCTCGACCTTCTTGGCACGGTCGAACGCCCGCGCCATCTGCTTCTCGCTCAGGTCGTACTGCGCGCGCAGACGCTGCTTCTCGGTCAGACGGACCTTGTAGTCAGAGTTCTGCTTGCGGCCACGGCCGTGCTGGCCGGGCGGGTACGGGCGGGCCTCGAAGTACTTGACGGACTTCGGGGTCAGCGGGATGCCAAGGGCACGAGCGATCTTGACCTTGGGACGCTTCTGGTTCGCCATGAACCAAACCTTCCTTGCTTCACGAATACGGCTTCACCAGGTGTTGACGGAGGTCGCTCCTCGCGACCCGGAGAAAAACCACCCGCGAGGGGTGATCAGCCGCTCTCCGGAGCCGGGCACATCTGTGCATGCACACGAGTGGCCCACCGACCACGGAGGTGGTGGGCTGCCCGCGACACCGAAAGCCGGTGCGCGACGCTCCAAGGGCCGCTCCCGGAGGAGTGGCCACGGGCCGGTGCCCCGCTGGTGCGGCCGGTCGGCCGGATTCTCATCCGCCGCCGTACCCGGGACATGGCACTTCGGGACAGTCTACCGTGCGATCAGTCGCCCTTGAGCCGCGCCCTGGTCCACTCCGCGATGTCGGCGTAGCGGGCCTCCCCGCCGCGCCGGGTCGGCCGGTAGTACTCCTTGCCGTGCACCGGGTCCGGCGCGTACTGCTGCGCGGCGATGCCCTCCGGCAGGTCGTGCGGGTACTGGTAGCCCTGGCCGTGGCCGAGCTTGCCCGCGCCGCCGTAGTGCGCGTCCCGCAGGTGCGGCGGCACCGCGCCGGCCAGGCCCTGGCGGACGTCGGCGAGGGCCGCGTCGATCGCCAGGTAGGCGGCGTTGGACTTGGGGGCCAGCGCCAGCGCGATGGCCGCCTGGGACAGGATGATCCGGGCCTCGGGGAAGCCGATCAGCGCCACGGCCTGGGCGGCCGCGACCGCCGTCGGCAGCGCCGTCGGGTCGGCCAGGCCGACGTCCTCGCTGGCGGAGATCATCAGCCGCCGGGCGATGAACCGGGGGTCCTCACCGGCCTCGATCATGCGGGCCAGGTAGTGCAGGGTGGCGTCCACGTCACTGCCGCGGATCGACTTGATCAGCGCGCTGGCCACGTCGTAGTGCTGGTCGCCGTCCTTGTCGTAGCGCACCGCGGCCTGGTCGACGGCGGTCTCGGTGGTGGCCAGGGTGAGCTCGGCCTCGCCCTTGTCCAGGGCGGCGCCGGCCGCGGCCTCCAGGGTGGTGAGCGCCCGCCGGGCATCCCCGCCGGCCAGCCGGACCAGGTGGTCCTCGGCCTCGGCGGTCAGCTCGACGCTGCCGGCCAGGCCCCGCTCGTCGGCCACCGCGCGGCGCAGCAGGGCCCGTACGTCGTCGTCGGTGAGCGACTCCAGGGTGAGCAGCAGCGACCGGGACATCAGCGGGGAGATCACCGAGAAGTACGGGTTCTCGGTGGTGGCGGCGATCAGGGTGACCCAGCGGTTCTCCACCGCGGGCAGCAGGGAGTCCTGCTGGGCCTTGGAGAAGCGGTGGATCTCGTCCAGGAAGAGGACCGTCTCGCGGCCGGACATGCCGACGGCCCGGCGGGCGCCGTCGATCACCGCCCGGACCTCCTTGACCCCGGCGGTGATCGCGGACAGCTCGACGAACCGGCCCTCGACGGCCTGGCTGATCACGTGGGCGAGGGTGGTCTTGCCGGTGCCGGGCGGCCCCCAGAGGATCACCGAACTGGTCGCCGCGGGCCCCTTGGCACCGGAGACCAGCCGCCGCAGCGGCGAGCCGTCCTTGAGCAGCCGGCGCTGACCGGCCACCTCGTCCAGGGTGCGCGGGCGCATCCGTACGGCCAGCGGCGCGCGGCCGGGCTCGGCGGCCTGGCGTGCCTCGGCGGCGGCGGTGAAGAGGTCCGGTTCTTCCACCTCTGAAGGGTATGCGAGAGCTCCGACAGCCCGGGCGCCCGCCGGCGGGACCCCCGTAGTTCGAATTTGAACCAGAGGGGCGTAGGGTGGCGCCATGTCCGTACGCCGACTCAACCACGCAGTGCTCTGGATCCGCGACGTCGACCGCTCGGTCGCCTTCTACCGCGAGGTCCTGGGCTTCCAGCTCGACCACCTGATGCCGGGGCGGGCCGCCTTCCTGAGCGCCGCCGGCAGCAGCAACGACCACGACCTCGGCCTGTTCGCGATCGGCGCGGACGCACCCGGCCCCGAGCAGGGCAGGGTCGGCCTGTACCACCTGGCCTGGGAGGTCGGCACCCTCGGCGAGCTGGCCGAGCTCGGGCGGCGGCTGGCCGAGCGCGGCGCCCTGGTCGGCTCCACCGACCACCTGGTGTCCAAGTCCTTCTACGCCAAGGACCCGGACGGCAACGAGTTCGAGCTGATGTGGCGCGTCCCCCGCGAGGACTGGCCGGCCGCCGACTCCGACGCCCGCCCGGGCCCGCTCGACCTCCCCGCCGCCATCGACCGCTGGGGCCCCGACCGCCCCACCGGAGCCGCAGCCGGCTCGGCCACCTGACGCGGGCCGTCAGGCCTCCAGTGCCGCCGCGTGGTCCGGGACGTAGGTCTGCAGATCGCGCGGCGGGCGGCGGTAGCCGTGGGAGGCCGGGCGGGGCGGGAGTTCGACCTCGGGGCGGCGGACCTCCCGGTAGGGCACCGAGGAGAGCAGGTGGGAGATCATGTTGATCCGGGACCGCCGCTTGTCGTCGCTCTCCACCACGTACCAGGGCGACTCCGGGACGTCGGTGTGCACGAACATCTCGTCCTTGGCCCGGGAGTAGTCCTCCCAGCGGCTGATCGACTCGATGTCCATCGGGGAGAGCTTCCACTGCCGCATCGGGTCCGCCATCCGGTCCCGGAACCGCCGCTCCTGCTCCACGTCGCTGACCGAGAACCAGTACTTGCGCAGCAGGATCCCGGCCTCGATCAGCATCCGCTCGAAGGTCGGGCACTGGCGCAGGAACTGCTGGTGCTCCTCCGCGGTGCAGAAGCCCATCACCTTCTCCACCCCGGCCCGGTTGTACCAGCTGCGGTCGAACAGCACGATCTCCCCGGCCGCGGGCAGCTGCTCCACGTAGCGCTGGAAGTACCACTGGCCGCGCTGGCGCTCGGTCGGCGCCGGAAGTGCCGCGACCCGGGCGATGCGGGGGTTGAGGTACTCGGTCACCCGCTTGATCGCGCCGCCCTTGCCGGCCGCGTCCCGGCCCTCGAAGACGACCACCAGCCGCACGCCCTCGGCGCGCACCCACTCCTGGAGCTTCACCAGCTCGTACTGCAGGCGCAGCAGCTCCGCCTCGTACAACTTCCTCGGCAGTCGATCCCTGCGCTTCCCCGCCACCGGGCCCTCCGTTCGCACGTGCGGCTGACGGTCACTCACGCTACGGGGCTTCGCCGTCCGGCGCAGGTCGGCGCGGGTCGGCGCGGGTGGGCGGCAGCGGGGTGCGCGGCGGGTACGGCAGGCCGGGCGGGCCCGGTTCCGGCACTCCCCTGTGCTGCCGGGGCCGGGCCCGCCCGACGAGTGATCAACTGTCCCCCGGACCCCGCCGTTTCGGCAAATTACCGCTTCCATAACCTTGCGGCATGGACATCGACACCCGCCTGCTGCGCTCCTTCGCCGCGGTCTGCGAGGAGGGCCAGCTGACCGGGGCGGCCGCCCGCCTGTTCGTGAGCCAACCGACCCTGACCAAGCAGATCCGCCAGCTGGAGACCCAGCTCGGGGTACGACTGTTCCAGCGCTCCCGGGAGGGCATGACCCCGACCGCCGCGGGCCGGGTGCTGGCGGACCGGGTGCCCGCGCTGCTGACCGGCTGGGAGGACGCGCTGCGGGCCACCCGCCGGCCGCCGTCGAGGCGCAGGGCACCCTGCGGGTCGGGTTCGAGGGCAGCACCATCAACGCGGTCGGCCTGGCCACGGTCGAGGACTTCGGCCGCCGGATGCCCGGCTGGCAGGTCCGGATGCGGCAGAACAACTGGTTCGACCCGACCTCAGGGCTGGCCTCCGGCGAGATCGACCTGGCGCTGTGGCACGCGCCCGCCGCCATCGCGGCCGCGTACAACTGCGCCGAGCTCGGTGTGGAGGAGCGCTGCGCGGTGCTGCCGGCCGGCCACCGGCTGGCCGACCGCGAGGTGGTGGACCTGGCGGAGCTGCTGGACGAGGACTTCGTCGCGATCCCGCGGGAGGCCGGGTTCTGGCGGGACTACTGGCTGGCCGTCGAGGAGCGCGGCGGCCACCCGGTCCGGATCGGCGCGGTCGCGCACAACGCGGACGAGTGGCTGACCGCGATCGCCTGCGGGCAGGGCATCGGCTTCGCGCCCGTGACGATGAGCCGGCTGGCCTCCCGGCCCGGCGTGGTCTACCGGCCGCTGCGCGGGGTCAGCGCCAGCCGGGTCGGCCTGTACTGGCCGCTGGACCGGCCGCTCACGCCCGCGATGGCCGCGTTCGTGCGCAGCTGCCGGGAGACCGTGCGGATCGGGCCGGCCTGCCCCGGACCGTCGCCGCTGGACACCGTGCCCGCCCAGCGGCGCCCCGGCGGCGCGACGGCGCCCGCCGCGCCTGCTCCGGCCCCGGGCCCGGCGCCCGCCCCGGCCGGTCAGACCTCGGCGAACGGCGCCGGGTAGCGGCACACGCCGTGCGGGCCGCCGTCGTACCCGGGCAGCGGCAGCGCCTGGAAGTACGCGTCGGGTGCCTCGAACGGGCCGCTGATCCGGTGCCGGGAGGCCGGCTCGAAGCCGAAGCGGCCGTAGTAGTCCGGGTCACCGAGCACCACCACCAGCCGCTCCCCCGCGGTCTCGGCGGCCGCCAGCGCGGCCCGGACCAAGGCGGCGCCGACGCCCTTGCGCTGCCACTCGGGGGCGACCGCGACCGGCGCCATGGACAGGCCGTCGCCGTCGCCGACCCGGAGCCTGGTGAGCAGGACGTGCCCGACGATGAGGTCCCGGTCGTCGACCGCGACCAGCGAGAGAGCCGGTATCCAGGCGGAGTCCCGGCGGAGCGCGTCCACCAGGTCGGCCTCCTCGGGGCCGGGGAAGGCCGCCATGTGGACACGTCTGGTGGCGGGGGCGTCCGCCGGGTTCTCGACTCTGGTTCGGATGGTCATCCTCGACCCCTCTGCTGTGGCACGCCGTTGTGCACCGGCCCCGGGCGGGGCGAGCCTACCCTGAGGCGGATCGCACCGGCCGGGGCCGTGAGCATGGTGTTACTGACCGGGTGTCAGGCCTTGACCTCGGACGCCGCGGCGGCGTCCGTGCCCTTCGGCTTGGCGTCGACGCCCGCCTCGCGGCGCTGGGCCGGGGTGATCGGGGTCGGCGCGCCGGTGAGCGGGTCACCGCCGGTGCTGGTCTTCGGGAAGGCGATCACGTCACGGATGGTGTCGTACCCGCCCAGCAGGGTGACGATGCGGTCCAGGCCGAAGGCGACACCGCCGTGCGGCGGCGGGCCGTAGTTGAAGGCGTCCAGCAGGAAGCCGAACTGCGACTGCGCCTCCTCCTCGGACAGGCCGATCGCGTCGAAGGCCCGCTTCTGGACGTCCCGCTGGTGGATACGGATCGAGCCGCCGCCCAGCTCGGAGCCGTTGAGCACCAGGTCGTAGGCGTTGGACAGGGCCGTGCCCGGGTCGGTGTCGAAGGTCGCCAGCGACTCGGCGGTCGGCGCGGTGAACGGGTGGTGCACCGCGTGCCAGCCCTGGAAGGCGCCCTTGTCGTCCTCGATCGGCTCGAACATCGGGAAGTCGACGACCCACAGGAAGGCCCAGGCCGACTCGTCGATCAGCTCGCAGCGGCGGCCGATCTCCAGGCGGGCCGCGCCGAGCAGCTCCTGCGAGGCGGTCTTCTTGCCGGCGGCGAAGAACACCGCGTCGCCCGGCTTGGCGCCGGCCGCGGCGGCCAGGCCCGCCAGGTGCTCCTCGGAGAGGTTCTTGGCGACCGGGCCGCGCAGCTCGCCGGTCTCGGCGTCGACCAGCACGTAGGCGAGGCCGCGGGCGCCGCGCGCCTTGGCCCAGTCCTGCCAGGCGTCCAGCTGCTTGCGCGGCTGGGAGGCGCCGCCGGGCATGACGACCGCGCCGACGTACGGGGCCTGGAAGACCCGGAACTCGGTGCCCTGGAAGTACTCGGTCAGGTCGGTGAGTTCCTGGCCGAAGCGGACGTCCGGCTTGTCGGAGCCGTAGCGGTTCATCGCGTCCGCGTAGGTCATCCGGGGCAGCGGGTTCGGGATCTCGTACCCGTGCACCTCGCGCCAGATGGCACCGACGATCTTCTCGCCGAGGGCCAGGATGTCCTCCTGGTCGACGAAGGACGCCTCGATGTCGAGCTGGGTGAACTCCGGCTGCCGGTCCGCGCGGAAGTCCTCGTCGCGGAAGCAGCGGGCGATCTGGTAGTAGCGCTCCATGCCGGCCACCATCAGCAGCTGCTTGAACAGCTGGGGCGACTGCGGCAGGGCGTACCAGTGGCCGGGCTGCAGGCGGACCGGGACGAGGAAGTCGCGGGCGCCCTCGGGGGTGGAGCGGGTGAGGTACGGCGTCTCGATGTCGAGGTAGTCGTTCTCCTCCATCACCGTGCGGATGATGTGGTTGACCTTGGAGCGCAGGCGCAGCGCGCGGGCCGGGCCCTCACGGCGGAGGTCCAGGTAGCGGTAGCGCAGGCGCACCTCCTCGTTGACCGTGCCGGGCTCGTACTCGGCGACCGGGAACGGCACCGGGGCGGCCTCGGAGAGCACCTCCAGCTCGTTCACCACGACCTCGATCGCGCCGGTCGCGATGTCCGGGTTCTCGTTGCCCTCCGGGCGGACCCGGACCTCGCCGGTGACCTTGACGCAGTACTCGGCGCGCAGGCTGCCGATGGCCTCCAGGTCGCGGGCCACGATCTGCACGGTGCCGGAGGCGTCGCGGAGGTCGATGAACGCGACTCCGCCGTGGTCACGGCGGCGGGCGACCCAGCCGGCCAGGATGACGGTGGTGCCGGCGTGCTCCGCGCGGAGCGTGCCCGCGTCGTGCGTGCGGATCACAGCTGCTTCTCCTTCAGGGTGGTGACGAGTGCTTCGAGGGCGACGGGCGTCTGCTCGCCGGTGGTCATGTCCTTGAGCTGGACGACGCCTTCGGCGAGGTCCCGGTCGCCGGCCACGAGGGCGTAGCGGGCGCCGGAGCGGTCGGCGGACTTCATGGCGTTCTTGATGCCCTTGACGCCGAACGCCAGGTCGGTGGCGACGCCGGCCCGGCGCAGCTCCACCACCTTGGCGAACAGGACGTTCTTGGCCGTCTCGCCGAGCGCGACGGCGTAGACGGAGGTGGCGGCGGGCAGGTCGAGGACGATGCCCTCGGCCTCCATCGCGAGGAAGGT
Organism: Kitasatospora sp. MBT63; assembly: GCF_000710465.2. Lineage (GTDB taxonomy): Bacteria > Actinomycetota > Actinomycetes > Streptomycetales > Streptomycetaceae > Kitasatospora. The sequence continues at coordinate 31,960 of NZ_JAIZ01000517.1, forward strand.
GCGGTCCACCCCGAGGCCCCAGCCGACCGACGGCAGCGCCGGGCCGCCGAGCATCTCGGACAGGCCGTCGTAGCGGCCGCCGCCGCCGATCGCGGACTGGGCGCCGAGGCCGTTGTGCACGAACTCGAAGGTGGTCCGGGTGTAGTAGTCCAGGCCGCGGACCAGCTTCGGGTCGTCGACGAAGGCGACGCCTGCGGCGGTCAGCAGCTCGCGGACCTGCTCGTCGTACGCCTTGCAGTCCTCGCAGAGGAAGTCCCGCAGCCGGGGCGCGTCGGTGAGCTGGGCCTGGACGGACTCGCGCTTGTCGTCGAGGACCCGCAGCGGGTTGATCTCCGCGCGGCGGCGGGTGTCCTCGTCGAGGTCGAGGCCGGCCAGGAACTCGACCAGGGCGGCCCGGTAGACCGGCCGGCACTGCCGGTCGCCGAGGCTGTTGAGCAGCAGCGAGTAGTCGCGCAGGCCCAGCGAGCGGAAGGCGTCGTCGGCCAGGATGATCAGCTCGGCGTCCAGCGCGGGGTCCTCGGCGCCGATCGCCTCGGCGCCGACCTGGGCGAACTGGCGGTAGCGGCCCTTCTGGGCCCGCTCGTAGCGGTAGAAGGAGCCGGAGTACCAGAGCTTGACCGGCAGGTTGCCCTGCTTGTGCAGGTTGGCCTGGAGGGCGGCGCGGACCACCGAGGCGGTGCCCTCGGGACGCAGCGCCAGCTCGTCGCCGCCCTTGGTGGTGAGGTTGTACATCTCCTTGGTGACGATGTCGGTGGACTCACCGACGCCGCGGGAGAAGAGCTTGACGTCCTCGAAGACCGGCGTCTCGATGTAGCCGTAGCCGGCCCGGCGCGCGGGGCCGGAGAGCCGCTCGCGGATCGCCAGGAAGGTCGCGGAGCTCGGCGGCAGCAGGTCGTAGGTGCCCTTGGGGGCGCTGAAGGTGCTCAACTTCTCTTCCGTCACATTCCTCGTCGCGGGAAGGCCGGAGCATCGAGCGCTCCTGCCGCCTGCTGGAGGTAGGGGTTGGTGGCGCGCTCACGGCCGATGGTGGTCTGGGAGCCGTGGCCGGAGAGGACCACGGTCGCGTCGTCGAGGGGCAGGCACACCCGGGCCAGCGAACGCATGATCGCCGCGCTGTCCCCGCCCGGGAGGTCGGTACGCCCGATGGAGCCGGCGAACAGCAGGTCGCCCGAGAAGAGCACCGGCGGGATCTCGTCCGATGCGGGCGTCCGGAAGGTCACCGACCCCTTGGTATGGCCGGGCGCGTGGTCGACGGTGAGCTGCAGTCCGGCCAGCTCCAGCAGGCTGCCGTCCGCCAGCTCGCGGACGTCGTCCGGCTCGCCGACGGTGAGGCTGCCCATCAGCTGCTGCCCGAGCGAGCGGCCGAGCGCCCGCTCCGGGTCGGCCATCATGTAGCGGTCCTCGGGGTGGATCCAGGCGGGCACGCCGCGGGCGCCGCAGATCGGCATCACCGAGGCGATGTGGTCGATGTGTCCGTGGGTGAGGACCACCGCGACCGGCTTCAGCCGGTGCTCGCGGATCAGGTCCTCGACGCCCCGGGTGGCCTCGTGACCGGGGTCGACGATCACGCACTCCTCACCGGCGGCCGGCGCTACCAGGTAGCAGTTGGTGCCCCAGGCCCCGGCTGGAAATCCGGCGACGAACAACGCGAGTCCTCTACGGTCGGGGGCGGGCGCTCGGGTCTCACCGCCTGGTCGCACCAGAGCCTACCGGCGGGACACCACCGCGGGCGAACCCGTTACCACGTGCCCCCGCGGGTCGATCGTGTCCCGTGCACATCGCGTTTGACCTCGAACTTACGCACAGACTCCTTACACTTGGCCGCCAACGGATGCGATGATCCGCATCGGCACTTTTCCCCCAGACGTCCAGCGCATACGTAGGAGACACGGCCGGTGGCCAGCAACGAACAGCGACGGCGACAGCTCGCCCGCGAGAAGTACGAGCGCCAGATGGCGCGCCGGGCCCAGGCGCACAAGCGCCGGAAGCAGCGGAACGCGATCATCGGCGGTGCGCTCGCGGTCGTGGTGGTCGCCGCCGGCGGTGCGTGGGCGGGCGGCGTGTTCGACTCCGCCGACAAGTCCAAGACCCCGCAGGCCGCCCCGACCGCCCCGGTCACCCAGGTCAAGGGCTGCAACCCGCCGGCCGCGGGCCAGCCGAACGGCAAGCAGTGGAAGACCGAGCCGGCCATGACGGTCGACGGCAAGTCCGCCTACACGGGGACCCTGCAGACCAGCTGCGGCACGGTGACGGTGTCACTGGACCCGGCCAAGGCGCCGCACACGGTGAACTCCTTCGCCTTCCTCGCCGGCGAGCAGTACTTCGACCACGTCAAGTGCCACCGGCTCACCACGGAGGGCATCTACGTGCTCCAGTGCGGTGACCCGACCGGCACCGGTTCCGGCGGCCCGGGCTACCAGTTCGCGGACGAGAACCTGACCGGCGCCACCTACCCGGCCGGCACCCTGGCGATGGCCAACGCGGGCCCGGGCACCAACGGCAGCCAGTTCTTCCTGGTCTACAAGGACACCCAGCTGCCGCCGAGCTACACCCCCTTCGGCAAGATCACCGGCGGTCTGGACGTGCTCCAGAACATCGCCGCCGGCGGGGTCCAGGGCGGTGGCGGCGACGGCGCCCCGACCGCCGGCGTGGTCCTCGACAAGGTGACGGTCGCCAAGGGCTGACCGGCATCGGCGCCGCGGTCCCCGAGCGGGCCGCGGCGCCGGCGGAAATCGCCCGGCCCGGATGCGGACAGCACCGGCGCTGGTCGCCTATGTTGCTGTTGTATAGGGTGCCCTGACCGTCGGCCGTCACCCTCGGCGCAACAACGGACGGTCCGGACGGCGGACTTCATCGGTCCGCCGCACATCAACTGTGGACGACGCGCGCGCCCCGCACTGAGCGGGCCGCGGCGTCATGTGGAGGAGGCGCTGTGAGCAGCGACCCGTGGGGCCGTGTCGACGAGCAGGGGACCGTGTACGTCAGGACCGCGGACGGCGAACGCGCCGTCGGCTCCTGGCAGGCGGGCTCCCCGGAGGAGGCCCTCGCCTACTTCGAGCGGAAGTACCAGGGCCTGGAGGCCGAGATCGGCCTGCTGGAGCACCGCGTCCGCAAGACCGACCTGGCCGCCAAGGAGGCCCAGGTCGCCCTCGACCACCTGCGCGCCCAGGTCGTCGAGGCGCACGCGGTGGGCGACCTGGACGCGCTGGCCAAGCGCCTCGACACGCTGGCCGGCGAGATCGAGACCCGGCAGACCGAGCGCCGGGCGGCCCGGGCCAAGGCCCAGGAGGAGACCCGCGCGGCCAAGGAGGCGCTGGTCGCCGAGGCCGAGCGGCTGGCCGAGTCCACCCAGTGGCGGGAGGCCGGCGACCGGCTGCGTGCCCTGGTGGACAACTGGAAGGCGCTGCCGCGGCTGGACCGCAAGAGCGACGACGAGCTGTGGCACCGCTTCTCGCACGCCCGGTCGGTCTTCTCCAAGCACCGCAAGGCGCACTTCGCCGCGCTGGACGTCGAGCGCGACCAGGCCCGTGCGGTGAAGGAGAAGCTGGTCATCGAGGCCGAGGCGCTCTCGGACTCCACCGAGTGGGGTGCGACCGCCGCCGCGTACCGCGACCTGATGACCCAGTGGAAGGCGGCCGGACGCGCCCAGCGGGACGCGGAGGAGGAGCTGTGGGCCCGGTTCCGGGGCGCGCAGGACGTCTTCTTCCAGGCCCGCTCCGCGACCTTCAGCGAGCGTGACGCCGAGCAGGGCGAGAACCAGAAGCTCAAGGAGGCCCTGCTGGTCGAGGCGGAGGCGATCCTGCCGATCACCGACCTCAAGGCCGCCAAGGCCGCGCTGCGGGACGTCAACGAGCGCTGGGAGGCCATCGGCCACGTGCCGCGCGACGCCCGGCCGAAGCTGGACGCCCGGCTGAACACCGTCGAGCGGGCGATCCGCGAGGCGGAGGACGCCGAGTGGCAGCGTTCCAACCCGGAGGCCAAGGCCCGCGCGGCCGGCATGACCGGGCTGCTGCAGTCCGCGGTGGACAAGCTCCAGGCCGACCTCGACAAGGCCCGGGCGGCCGGCAACGCGAGCAAGGTCGCCAAGCTGGAGAACGAGCTGGCTGGCCGTCAGGCGCTGCTGGACCAGGCGCTGAAGAGCCTCCAGGAGTTCAGCGGCTGACGCCGCCCCCGGCAGCAGACGGGCAGGGCCCCCTCCGCGGAGGGGGCCCTGCCCGTGTTCCGTCCGGGGTCCGGCGGCTCAGACCGGGCCGGCTCAGACCGGGCTGGCCGCGCCGGTCGCACCGGACTCGCGCTGCAGCTCGTCCAGGTCGAGGGTCCGGTCGGCGGGCGGGGCGGTGGCGGCGACCTGGGCACCGAAGTCCTTGAAGTCGAGCCGGCCGCCCTCGCTGCCGCCGTTCGTCTCCAGCCGGACCGGATAGGGCCGGCCCTGGACCGCCACGTACAGGGTCCCCGGGCTGTCCCCCTGGGTGGTCTGCACGGTGACGACCGGTGTGCCGTCGACCGTGGTGCGGCTGCCCTGGCCGAGCGGGCCGTTGTCGGTGCCGATCAGGTCGGCGATGGTGTTCAGGTCGCAGAGCGAGCCGACGTCGGCGAAGTCGGTGTTGGCGGTGGTGGTCCGCAGGTACTTGTCGCCGACCAGGGCCGCGATGGCCGGGCCGCCGTGCGTCTCTAGGAAGGTCTGGTCGGGCTTGATCCAGAGCTGCTCGCCGAGCTGGACCACGCCGAAGCCGCCCTCGCCGTCCAGGCTCATCGAGCCGGCGCAGTGCGCATCGCCGTCCATTGCGAGGTCGATGGTGACCGCCGAGCCCGCCGAACTCACCTGGCCGGCCACGTGGACACTGTGGCTCTCCTTGAGCGCCTGGACCGACTTGTCGACGATCTCGCGCGGGGCCAGCGACTCCACCCCGTTCGGTGCGGACGGGTCGGCCGAGGACGCCGCGGCCGGCTGGGCCGAGGACCCGCCGCCGCCCGCTCCTCCGCCGCCGCAGCCTGTGGCGGCGGTCAGCCCGGCACCCATCAGCACGGCCACGACGATCTGCCTGCCACCCATGGCGGCCTCCGCGAGTCGACACCCAGCACCGCATCGGACGGTGACATTCTGTGCCGCTCGCGGAGGCCCCGCATCCGCAGCCGCCGCGGGGGGGCGGGGCCGCCGGAGCTACTTGCGGGCCGAGGTCACCCGGTACACGTCGTAGACGCCCTCCACGCCGCGGACCGCCTTCAGGACGTGGCCGAGGTGCTTCGGGTCGCCCATCTCGAAGGTGAACCGGCTCATCGCCACCCGGTCCCGGGAGGTCTGCACCGCCGCGGAGAGGATGTTGACGTGCTGGTCGGAGAGCACCCGGGTGACGTCCGACAGCAGCCGCGAGCGGTCCAGCGCCTCGACCTGGATGGCGACCAGGAACACCGAGGACTGGGTGGCCGCCCACTCGACCTCGATCATCCGCTCCGGCTGCTGGGTCAGCGCCTCGACGTTGACGCAGTCCGAACGGTGCACCGAGACGCCGTTGCCGCGGGTGATGAAGCCGACGATCGGGTCGCCGGGCACCGGGGTGCAGCAGCGCGACAGCTTCACCCAGACGTCCTCGACGCCCTTGACGATCACGCCGGGGTCGCCCTTGGCCCGGCGGCGAACCGCCCGGCTCTGGTGGGTCGGGGTGGTGGTCTCGGAGAGGTCCTCGACCGCGCCCTCCTCACCGCCGAGCGCCTGGACCAGCTTCTGCACGATCGACTGCGCCGTGACGTGGCCCTCGCCGATCGCCGCGTACAGCGAGGAGATGTCCGGGTAGCGCATCTCGTGCGCCAGGGTCACCAGCGAGTCCCCGGTGAGGATCCGCTGGATCGGCAGGCCCTGCTTGCGCATCGCGCGGGCGATGGCCTCCTTGCCCTGCTCGATCGCCTCCTCGCGGCGCTCCTTGGAGAACCAGGCGCGGATCTTGTTGCGGGCCCGCGGCGACTTGACGAAGGTCAGCCAGTCCCGCGACGGCCCGGCGTTCTCCGCCTTGGAGGTGAAGACCTCGACCGCGTCGCCGTTCTCCAGGGTGGACTCCAGCGGCACCAGCCGGCCGTTGACCCGGGCCCCTATGCAGCGGTAGCCGACCTCGGTGTGCACCGCGAAGGCGAAGTCCACCGGGGTGGAGCTGGCCGGCAGCGCTATCACGTCACCCTTGGGGGTGAAGACGAAGACCTCGTTGTTGGACAGGTCGAAGCGCAGCGACTCGAGGAACTCGCTCGGGTCCTCGGTCTCCTTCTGCCAGTCCAGCAGCTGCCGCAGCCAGGCCATCTCGTTGACCGCGTCGGCCTTGTCGTGCTGGCGCCCGTGGGTGGGGGTGTCGGTGCGGACCTTGGAGGCACCGGCCACCGCGCGCTGCTTGTACTTCCAGTGCGCCGCGATGCCGTACTCCGCCCGGCGGTGCATGTCGAAGGTCCGGATCTGCAGCTCGACCGGCTTGCCGCCGGGGCCGATCACCGTGGTGTGCAGCGACTGGTACATGTTGAACTTGGGCATCGCGATGTAGTCCTTGAACCGCCCCGGCACCGGGTTCCACCGCGCGTGGATGGTGCCCAGTGCCGCGTAGCAGTCGCGGACGGTGTCGACCAGGACCCGGATGCCCACCAGGTCGTAGATCTCGGCGAAGTCGCGGCCCCGCACGATCATCTTCTGGTAGACCGAGTAGTAGTGCTTGGGCCGGCCGGTGGTCTGGGCGGTGATCCGGGCCCCGCGCAGGTCGCCCTGGACCTGGTCGATCACGGTGGCCAGGTACTCGTCGCGCTTGGGCGCGCGCTCGGCGACCAGCCGGACGATCTCGTCGTACATCTTGGGGTAGAGGATCGCGAAGGCGAGGTCCTCCAGCTCCCACTTGATGGTGTTCATGCCCAGCCGGTGCGCCAGCGGGGCGTAGATCTCCAGCGTCTCGCGGGCCTTCTTCTCCTGCTTCTCCCGCTTGAGGTAGCGCATGGTGCGCATGTTGTGCAGCCGGTCGGCCAGCTTGATCACCAGGACCCGCGGGTCCTTGGCCATCGCGACGACCATCTTGCGCACGGTCTCGGCCTGCGCGGCCTCGCCGAACTTGACCCGGTCCAGCTTGGTCACGCCGTCGACCAGCAGCGCGACCGAGTCGCCGAAGTCGCGGCGCAGGGTCTCCAGGCCGTAGTCGGTGTCCTCGACGGTGTCGTGCAGCAGCCCGGCCATCAGGGTCGGGGCGTCCATGCCCAGCTCGGCCAGGATGGTGGCGACGGCGAGCGGGTGGGTGATGTACGGGTCGCCGCTCTTGCGCTTCTGGCCGCGGTGCCACTTCTCGGCCACCGCGTAGGCGTTCTCGATGTCCTTGAGCAGCGCCGGGTCGGCCTTCGGGTCCTGCGCCCGGATGGTGCGGAACAGCGGCTCCAGCACCGGGTTGACCGTGGAGCTGCGCTGGCCGCCGAGCCGGGCCAGGCGGGCGCGCATGCCGCCGGAGGACGGCCGGGGCGCGGCGGGCGGCCCGGGGCGGACCGGGGCCGTACCGGAGGGCGCGGTCCTGGTCTGGTCAGCCGTGGGCACAACCTCGTCGGGCAAGGACACTCCTCGGGGGCGCGGGGCCTGCCCCTTCGCACAACTGGGCAGGGGTGAACCTTCATGGTACCGAGAGTGCAGGCCGGGCGTTCCGCCGCCCGGCCGGGAACGCCCGAGGGGGCGTACGGCCGTGGCCGTACGCCCCCTCGGGGGAATGACTAGACGGTGACCAGGGTCTCCAGCGGAGCACCGCCCAGGTGCGGCTCCAGCCGCTCCCGGCCGGGCAGGAAGCCCAGCTCCATCAGGACCACCACGCCCACCAGCTCGGCGCCGGCCTCCCGGACCAGGTCCACCGAGGCACCGATGGTGCCGCCGGTGGCCAGCACGTCGTCCACCACCAGGACCTTCTCGCCCGGGGTGAAGGCGTCGCACTGCACCTCCAGGGTGGCGGTGCCGTACTCCAGCTCGTACGAGCGGGCGAAGACCTCGCCGGGCAGCTTGCCCTTCTTGCGGATCGGCACGAAGCCGAGGCCCGCCGCGAAGGCCGCCGGGGCCGCCAGCACGAACCCCCGCGCCTCCAGCCCGACCACCTTGGTGGCGCCGAGTTCCCGGGCCCGGTCGGCCAGCGCCCGGGTGAGGGCCGCGAAGGCCTCGGCGTCGGCAAGCAGCGGCGCGATGTCCTTGAACAGCACGCCGGGCTTCGGGTAGTCCGGTACGTCCCTGATCCGGCTGTTGAGCAGCTCGGCCAGGACGGGGTCAGCGGAGGTCACGGGGGTCCTTACGGAGTACGGGCTCAGTGCTTGCCGGAGGGGCGGCCCTTGCCGCGGGCGCGGCCGACCGGCTGGTTGCGCTGACCAACCATACCCGCCGGCTGGCCGGACTCGTCCTCGCCGTGGTCGCCGTGCTCGCCCTGCCCGGCGGCCTGCTCGGCCGCCTTGGCGTCCGCGGCCCGGCGGGCGGCGACCCGCTTGGCCAGGTCCTTCATCTCCGGCGTCATCTCCTTGAGCTGCGCGAGCAGCGGGGTGGCGACGCAGATGGAGGAGTACGCACCGGCCGCGAGGCCGATGAACAGGGCCAGCGAGATGTCGTTCAGGGTGCCGGCGCCCAGCAGGCCGCCGCCGATGAACAGCAGCGCGGCGACCGGGAGCAGCGCGACCACGGTGGTGTTGATGGAACGCACCAGGGTCTGGTTGAGGCCGAGGTTGGCGGCCTCGCTGTAGGTGCGCTTGTTCTGCTTGGTGATGCCCTTGGTGTTCTCCTTCACCGTGTCGAAGACGACGACGGTGTCGTACAGGGAGTAACCGAGGATGGTCAGGAAGCCGATCACGGTGCCCGGGGTGACCTCGAAGCCGACCAGGGCGTACACACCGATGGTGATCAGGAGGTCGTGGATCAGGGCGACCAGGGCGGCCGCCGCCATCCGCCACTCGAACGCGACGGCCAGGTAGATGGTGACCAGCACCATGAAGATCACCAGGCCGAGCAGGGCCTTCTGGGAGATCTCGTGGCCCCAGCTGGGGCCGATCACCTGGGCGTCGACCTCGTTGGCCGGCACCGAAAGCTCCTTGGAGAGCTGCTCGGTGAAGGTCGAGGCGTCCACGCCGGAGGCGGAGCTGACCTGGATCCGGACGTCACCCTTGTCGGTCGACTGCACCACGGCGGTCGAGTCGTGGGTGATCTTGTTGGCGACGTCCTGGGCCTGCGAGACCGACAGGCCGGGCTTGTGCACGGTGTAGACCGAGCCGCCCTTGAACTCGATGCCCAGGTGCAGGCCCATGGCCAGGCCGATGGCCGCGACCAGGACGATCACGCCGGAGATCGAGTACCAGAGCTTGCGGCGGCCGACGAAGTCGAAGCTGATCTCGCCCTGGTAGAGGCGGTGGCCGATGTTGCCGAAGCGCGACATGGCGTCAGGCCTCCTTGGGGGCGCTGGGGGCGGAACCGCGGCGGCGGCTGCTCCGGATCGGCGGGCGCGCGCCCAGCCGCTTCGGGTCCAGGCCGGACCACTTGTGGCCGCTGGAGAAGAACTTGGTGCGCGCCAGCAGGGTGATCAGCGGCTTGGTGAACAGGAAGATCACCACGACGTCGAGCAGCGTGGTCAGGCCCAGCGTGAAGGCGAAGCCCTGGACCTTGCCGACCGACACCAGGTACAGCACCGCGGCACACAGGAACGAGACGAAGTCCGAGACCAGGATGGTGCGCCGGGCCCGGGGCCAGGCGCGCTGGACGGCCGGGCGCAGCGGGGCGCCGTCGCGGACCTCGTCGCGGATGCGCTCGAAGTACACGATGAAGGAGTCCGCCGTGATGCCGATCGCGACGATGGCGCCGCAGACCGCCGGGAGGTTCAGCGCGAAGCCGATGGTGGCGCCGAGCAGCGACATGATCGCGTAGGTCAGGGAGGCCGAGACCAGCAGACCGGCGATCGACACCAGGCCGAGGCCGCGGTAGTAGACCAGCGAGTAGATGACCACCAGGATCATGCCGATCAGACCGGCGAGCAGGCCGGCCTTCAGCTGCTCGCCGCCGAGCTGCGGGGAGACGGTGGTGACGTCGCTCTTGGTGAAGTCGAGCGGCAGGGCGCCGAAGCTCAGCACGTTGGCGAGGCCCTTGGCCTCCTCCTGGCCGAAGTTGCCGGAGATGACCGCGTTGCCGCCGGTGATCGACTGCTGGACGTAGGGGTGGGAGACCACCTTGCCGTCCAGGACGATGGCGAACTCGTTGGCGGGCTGCGGCTGGGTGGCGAGCTGGCCGGTGACCGCGGCGAAGGACTTCGAGCCGGCGTCGGTGAAGGACAGCTGGACCTGCCAGCCGGCCGCCTGCTGGGTGTCGAAGCCGGCCTGGGCCTTGGCGACGTCACCGCCGTTGAGGGCGACCGGGCCGAGGATGAACTTGTTCCAGACCTTCTGGCCCTTGACCGCGGTGTCCTCCTGCTGGAAGGAGCAGGCGAGCGCGGGCTTGGTCGGGTCGGTCTGCAGGTCCTTGCGCTGGGCCGGGTCCGAGCAGTCCAGCGCGGCGAACTGCTGCTGCAGCGCGGCGATGGCCGGGTCGGTGGCCGGGGCCGGGGTGGCGGCCGGGTCGGCGGGAGTGCCCGGCGAGGCGGCGGCGCCCGGAGTGGCGGCGGTGCTCGCGCCGGCCGAGGCCGTCGGGTCGGCCTGCAGGGCGCCGCTGACCGCGCGGCCGGCCTTGCTGGCACTGGCCGAGGCACCGGCGCTCGGGGAGGCCTGGGTGGCGGCCGAGCCGGTGGCGGAGCTGCTCGGGGAGGCGCCGGGAGAGGGGCTGCCGGTGGCCGGGGCGCTCGGGGAGGCCGACGGGTCCACGGCGGGCTGGCCGCTCGGGGCGAAGGTCAGGACGGGGCGGAAGTAGAGCTTCGCGGTGTCGCCGACCTGCTTGATCGCGGTCTGCTGGTCACCACCGTCGGGGATGTTGACGATGATGTTGTTGTTGCCCTGGGTCTGCACCTCCGCCTCGGAGACACCCAAGCCGTTGACGCGCTGCTGAATGATCCCGACCGCGATGTCCATGCTGGACTTGTTGATCGCGGACGGGTCCTTCGACGTAGCGGTCAGCGTGATGCTGGTGCCACCGGCGAGGTCGATTCCGAGACGCGGGGTCTTGTGACCCGTCCCGAACATGAGGGCGACCAGTCCGACGGTCGCCACCAGGATGAGGGCCAGCGCCCGTCCGGGGTAACCGTCGCGCGGACGCGACTTTGGTGTTGCCACCTTGCTCGTTTCTCCCTGTCCATGCCGTCGCGCGGACCGGTCCGGTCCGGCTCGTGGCGGACGGGATCGGCGGCGGACGGCCCTGAGGTCCTGTTGGCCAGCGGCGGGTGCCGCTCGGCCGGGCAAGGCCCGACCGTACTACTTGCTCTCGGGAGCCCCACCGTCGGCGCTGCTGTTGCCCGACTTGTCCTTGTCAAGGCTGAGCGGCTTGTCCTCGGCGTCGTGCGCGTCAACGTCCTCGACCGGCTCGCCGAGCTCGTCCGCGTCGTCCTCGGCCGGGCGGCCGTTGATGATCGCGTCGTACTCCAGCGGGTCCAGCACGGCCGCGACGGCGCCCTTGGTGAAGTGGGTGACCACACCCGGCGCGATCTCCAGCTCGACGGTCTCCTCGTTGACCGACTTCACCAGGGCGTAGAGGCCGCCGATGGTGCGCACGCCCGCGCCCGGCTCCAGTGCCTGCTGCATCGTCTGCATCTGGGACTGGCGCTTCTTCTGCGAACGGAACAGCAGGAAGATCGCCAGGAGCGGGAGGAGGAGGATGATGAAGTTCACAGCCAGGGTCCTTTACAGGCCGCCCGCCCGGGCGGCCAGGGTATGCGTCGGCCCATCGGGTGAGAGGGGCGGTCCGGCGGAGTCTAGGCGACCCTTATCGATCGGACAACGCCAAGCATCGCATCCTGCCGCCGAAAGTGGCGACCCTCTGCCTGCACAGTTTCTGTGCGCTTCGCTCACGACCCCGTCGCCGGGCCCGCTCAGACCTGACCCTTTCCGTGCCACAGGCCGGGCTGGACCGCGCCCGCCCCGCCGGGCTGCTGGAGCGGCGGGGTCATCCCCAGGTGCTGCCAGGCCGCGGCGGTGGCGACCCGGCCGCGGGGGGTGCGGGCCAGCAGTCCCTCGCGGACCAGGAACGGCTCGGCCACCTCCTCGACCGTCTCCGACTCCTCACCGACCGCGACCGCCAGGGTGGACAGGCCGACCGGGCCGCCGCCGAACAGCCGCAGCAGGGCGTCCAGCACTGCCCGGTCCAGCCGGTCGAGGCCGCGGGCGTCGACCTCGTACACCTCCAGGGCCCGGGCGGCGATCTCCCTGGTGACCACGCCGTCATGCCTGACCTGCGCGAAGTCCCGGACCCGGCGCAGCAGCCGGTTGGCGATCCGGGGGGTGCCGCGGGAACGCCCGGCGATCTCGGCGGCGCCGGCCGGGTCGATCTCCACGTCCAGCAGGGCGGCCGAGCGGTGCACCACCCGCTGGAGCTCGGCGGGCGCGTAGAACTCCATGTGGCCGGTGAAGCCGAAGCGGTCGCGCAGCGGGGGCGGCAGCAGGCCGGCCCGGGTGGTGGCGCCGACCAGGGTGAACGGCGGCAGCTCGAGCGGGATGGCGGTGGCGCCGGGACCCTTGCCGATGATCACGTCGACCCGGAAGTCCTCCATCGCCAGGTAGAGCATCTCCTCGGCGGGCCGGGACATCCGGTGGATCTCGTCCAGGAAGAGCACCTCGCCCTCGGTCAGCGAGGAGAGGATCGCGGCCAGGTCGCCGGCGTGCTGGATGGCCGGGCCCGAGGTGATCCGGATCGGGGCGTTGAGCTCGGCCGCGATGATCATCGACAGGGTGGTCTTGCCGAGCCCGGGCGGGCCCGAGAGCAGCACGTGGTCCGGGGCGCTGCCGCGCCGCCGGGCGGCCTGGAGCACCAGCGAGAGCTGCTCGCGCACCCGCTCCTGGCCGATGAACTCGTCCAGCAGCTTGGGCCGCAGCGCCGCCTCGACCGCCTGGTCCTCGCCGTCGGCGGCCGCCTGCACCAGCCGGTCGGCGGCCAGGCGGTCGGCGGGCTCGGGATCGTACGGGCTCATCGGGACGGGCTCCATTGTCGACAAAGTAACAGGTCGTCAGATCGGTACGGCGTCAGCGGGCGCGGTTCAGGCCGCGCAGGGCGGCCTTCAGCAGCACCCCGATGTCGGGCACGCCCTGCGCCTCGGCCTCCGGGGTGACGGCGGTGACCGCGTCGTCCGCCTCGCGCGGGGCGTAGCCGAGCCCGACCAGGGCGGCGTGCAGCTGCTCGTGCCAGGGGGCGGGCCCGGTGGCGACCGGCTTCTGGGCGGGCACCGTGCCGTGCGGGGCGCCCAGCTTGTCCTTGTACTCCAGCAGCAGCTTGGCCGCCTTGGCCTTGCCGATGCCGGGCACCGCGATCAGCGCCTTCTCGTCCCCGCCGGCCACCGCGACGCGCAGCGCCTCCGGGCTGTGCACCCCGAGCATGGCCTGGGCGAGCCGGGGGCCGACGCCGGGCGCGGCCTGGAGGACCTCGAAGGTGGCCCGCTCGTCGTCGTCGGCGAAGCCGTACAGGGTGAGCGAGTCCTCCCTGACGACCAGTGAGGTCGCCAGCCGGACGCTCTCGCCGAGCCGCAGCCGGGCCAGCGTGGCCGGGGTGCACTGGACGGCCATCCCGACACCGCCGACCTCGACGACGGCGGTGCCGGCGGCGACAGCCGCCACCGGACCCTGGACGAAGGCGATCATCGGCGGCGCTCCTGGTGGACGGCGGGTGCCCGGCGGGCGGTACGGGGTGCGGGGGCGGCCGCGGCGGCCTGGGCGATGGCGGCGGTGAGCCGGTTGGTGGTGCCGCCGCGCCAGATGTGACAGATGGCCAGCGCCAGCGCGTCGGCGGCGTCGGCCGGCTTCGGCGGGGCGTCCAGCCGCAGCAGCCGGGTGACCATGGCCGTGACCTGCGCCTTGTCGGCCCGGCCGGAGCCGGTGACGGCGGCCTTGACCTCGCTCGGGGTGTGCAGGGTGACCGGGATGCCGCGCCGGGTGGCGCAGAGCATCGCGACCGCGCTGACCTGCGCGGTGCCCATCACGGTGCGGACGTTGTGCTGGGCGAAGACCCGCTCGACGGCGACCAGGTCCGGCCGGTGCTCGTCCAGCCACTGCTCGATGCCCTGCTCGACCAGCAGCAGCCGCGGCCCGATCTCGGCCTCGGCGGGAGTGCGGACCACCCCGACCCCGATCATGGTCAGCGGCCGCCCGGGCGCACCGTCGACCACGCCGACGCCGCACCTGGTCAGCCCGGGGTCCACCCCTAGTACGCGCAATGCCGTGCCGCCTTTCCGTGACCCGTGCAGGCTACCGCCCGCCACCGACAGCCGGGGAGGACGACACCGGCCCGGCGGTCCTGGCGGACCACCGGGCCGGGGAGGTGCTGCCTGGTCACTCGGCGTCGAGCTCGGCACCGACCTCGTCGCTGATGTCGAAGTTGGCGAAGACGTTCTGGACGTCGTCGCTGTCCTCGAGGGCGTCGATCAGCTTGAAGATCTTGCGGGCGCCGTCGGCGTCCAGCTCGACCTGCATGCTGGGGACGAAGTTGGCGTCGGCCGAGTCGTAGTCGATCCCGGCGTCCACCAGCGCGGTGCGGACCGCGACCATGTCGGTGGCCTCGGAGATCACCTCGAAGGTCTCGCCGAGGTCGTTGACCTCCTCGGCGCCGGCGTCGAGGACGACCTCGAAGACCTTGTCCTCGTCCACGCCGTCCGACTTCGGGACGATCACCACGCCCTTGCGGTTGAACAGGTACGACACCGAGCCCGGGTCGGCCATCGAGCCGCCGTTGCGGGTCATCGCCACGCGCACGTCGGAGGCGGCGCGGTTGCGGTTGTCGGTGAGGCACTCGATCAGCACCGCGACGCCGTTGGGGCCGTAGCCCTCGTACATGATCGTGGAGTAGTCGGCCCCGCCGGCCTCGGCGCCCGAACCGCGCTTGACGGCGCGGTTGATGTTGTCGATCGGGACGGAGCTCTTCTTCGCCTTCTGGATGGCGTCGTACAGCGTGGGGTTACCCGCCGGGTCGCCGCCGCCGGTGCGCGCCGCCACCTCGATGTTCTTGATCATCTTGGCGAAGAGCTTGCCGCGCTTGGCGTCGATCACGGCCTTCTTGTGCTTGGTGGTAGCCCACTTAGAGTGGCCGGACATCGCCAGCTCCTTTACGTCGCCAGATGGAAATGAACAGAGGAGATCTTACCGGTGTCGTCACCGACACCTCGCACACGGTCAGTGCGCGTTCTCGACCATCGCCACGAAGTACGCGTGCACCCGGTGATCACCGGTCAGTTCGGGGTGGAACGAGGTGGCCAGCAGGTTGCCCTGGCGCACCGCGACGATCCGGCTGTCCGGGCCGTCCGCGGCGGGCACCTCGGCCAGCACCTGGACGCCCTCGCCGACCGACTCCACCCAGGGGGCCCGGATGAACACTCCGTTGACCGGCTCGTCGCCCAGCCCCTGGAACGGGATCGCACTCTCGAAGGACTCGTTCTGCCGGCCGAAGGCGTTGCGGCGCACCGTCATGTCGATGCCGCCGACCGTCTCCTGGTCGTCCCGGCCGTCCAGGATCTTGTCCGCCAGCATGATCATGCCGGCGCAGGTGCCGTAGACCGGCATCCCGGCCGCCACCCGCTCGCGCAGCGGGTCCATCACGCCGAACAGCAGCGCCAGCTTGGACATGGTGGTGGACTCGCCGCCGGGGATCACCAGCGCGTCGACCTCGGCCAGCTCCTCGGCCCGGCGCACCGGCCGGGCCAGCGCGTCCGCGGCGGCGAGCGCGATCAGGTGCTCGCGGACGTCTCCCTGGAGGGCCAGGACGCCGATGACTGGGTTGTTGGTGGACACGGTTGCTACCCCTTGGGAAATCGGTGCGGATGCGTGGCGCGGCCCGCCGCGCGGTGGAGCCGCGGCGGGCCGGCGGGCGAGGAGGGAGGCTTACCAGCCGCGGTTGGCGTAGCGCTCGGTCTCCGGCAGGGTGTCGCAGTTGATGCCGACCATGGCCTCGCCCAGGTTGCGGGAGGCGTCCGCGATGATCTTCGGGTCGTCGTAGAAGGTGGTGGCCTTGACGATGGCGGCGGCACGCTTGGCCGGGTCGCCCGACTTGAAGATGCCGGAGCCGACGAAGACGCCCTCGGCGCCGAGCTGGCGCATCAGCGCGGCGTCGGCCGGGGTGGCCACACCGCCGGCGGAGAACAGCACGACCGGCAGCTTGCCGAGCTCGGCGACCTCCTTGACCAGCTCGTAGGGGGCGCGCAGCTCCTTGGCGGCGGCGTACAGCTCGTTGTTGTCGAAGCCGCGCAGCTTGGCGATCTCGTTCTTGATCTGGCGCAGGTGGCGGACGGCCTCGACCACGTTGCCGGTGCCGGCCTCGCCCTTGGAGCGGATCATGGCCGCGCCCTCGGCGATGCGGCGCAGGGCCTCGCCCAGGTTGGTGGCGCCACAGACGAAGGGGGTGGTGAAGGCCCACTTGTCGGAGTGGTTGACCTCGTCGGCCGGGGTCAGCACCTCGGACTCGTCGATGTAGTCGACACCGAGCGACTGCAGGACCTGGGCCTCGACGAAGTGGCCGATCCGGGACTTCGCCATGACCGGGATGGAGACGGCCGCGATGATCTCCTCGATCATGTTGGGGTCCGACATCCGGGCGACGCCGCCGTCCTTGCGGATGTCCGCGGGGACGCGCTCCAGGGCCATGACGGCCACCGCACCGGCGTCCTCGGCGATCTTCGCCTGCTCGGCGTTGACCACATCCATGATCACACCGCCCTTGAGCTGCTCGGCCATGCCGCGCTTGACGCGGGCGGTGCCGATCTGCGGCTGGTCTGCGGTGATGGGGGTGGTGGACACGTGAGACCTCACTCGAAGATGAACCAGTGCTATCGCCCTATCGTAGGCCCGAACGGCCTCTGATCCACGCGCCATCCGGTCCACTGGGACCTTCGGCATACGACAAAGAGGCTGGATCCGGACCAAAGCTCCGTACGAGAAGCTGTGCCGTTCCCCGGGCCCGGTGAGCCCGGACCTAGGCCGGAGCGCCTTCCGGGGTCAGCGCCGCCGGAGGCTCGTCGTCCATCTCGAACGCGAGCGGGAACGGCGCCCGGCCGGCCAGCCGGAAGTACCGAACCAGACGGTGCTCGCGTACCGCTCGGGCCGCCCGCACCGCGTCGTTGTGGAACCGCCGCGCCATCGGCACCCGGCGTACCGCCGCCGTCAGCTCCTTCAGCGCCTCGGCCCCGCCGGGCGCCGCCAGCAGCGCCCGCACTTGCTCGGGCTCGGCCAGCACCGCGCGCAGCGCGAGGCTCAGCTCGCTCTCGGCCACCTCGCGGTGCTCGTCCTCGCTCTGCCGGGCCGCGTGCGAGGCCTCGTACAGCAGGATCGAGGCGGCCGGGTCCAGCAGCGAGGAGGTGGCCAGCTCCAGCGCCACCGAGGCCCGCCGGACCAGTTGGGCGTCCAGCGAGGCCCGCGCCGCGTCGATCCGCGCGTGCAGCCGGTCGAGCCGGCCCGCCGTCCAGCTGAGGTAGACGGCGAACAGCACGACGGCCGCGGCGGCCCAGATCCAGGTAGTCACAGGCCGTTACGCTACCCCGCCGCCGAAACCGACTTCCGGTAGGTCCGCCGGTCCATCTCCACCACATCGACCGCCAGGTGCAGTTCGACCCCTTCGGCGGCCACCGCGGAGCGCTCCAGCAGTCCCAGCAGCGCCTCCGCCAGCGCCGTCCGCTGCTCGACGGTTCGGCCGTCCAGGATCCGGATCTCCAGCAGCACCACCTCGCGGGCGGCGGCACCGTCACCGATGTAGCTCTCCTCGACCCGCCGGAACCGCGTCTTGCACTCCGCCACCGCCGCGCCGATCACCTCGCCGACCAGCGGGTGCAGTTCGGCGGCGAACGCCCGCCGGTCGAGCTTCACGTCCACGGAGTGGTCGACGGTGATCTGCGGCATGGGGCCCTCCCCTGGGCACGGTGTCGGTACCGCGCCATCCTCCCCCACCGGCGCCGCCCGCGGGGCCGTCGGGCCGGACCCGGCTCAGTCGCGGGCCAGCCCGAACCGCTCGCGCCAGCCGGAGCGCTCGTCCTCGGCGACCGGCGGCATGCCGTCCGTCACCGTCTCGTAGACGGACAGGATGTCCGCACCGACCGTCTCCCAGTCGAACCGCCGCACGTGCCGCGAGGCCGCTTCCCGCAGTTCGGCCAGCCGCTGCGGGTTGCCCAGCAGCTTCACCGCGGCGCCCGCCAGCGCCTCGGCGTCCTCCACCGGGAACAGTTCGCCGGCCGCCCCGCCGTCCAGCACCTGCCGGAACGCGTCCAGGTCGCTGGCCAGCACCGGCGCGCCCGCCGACATCGCCTCGACCAGGATGATCCCGAAGCTCTCGCCACCGGTGTTGGGCGCCACGTACAGGTCCACGCTGCGCAGCAGCCGGGCCTTCTCCGCGTCGCTGACCATGCCGAGGAACTCCACCTGGGCCCGCACCTCGGGCGCCAGCCCGGCCACGGCCTCCTCCTCGTCGCCCTTGCCGGCCACCAGCAGCCGCACCCCCGGGCGCTCCGCGAGGATCCGCGGCAGCGCCGCCAGCAGCGTGGGCAGGCCCTTGCGCGGCTCGTTGATCCGGCCGATGAAACCGATCGTGCCGGCCCCGCCGTCGGGCGCCGCGCCCTGCCAGCGCGGGTCCGGCTCGGCGTCCGCGAAGAACCGCACGTCGACGCCGTTGGGGATGACCACCGCGTCGCCGCCCAGGTGCTCGACCAGGGTGCGCCGGGCGTACTCGCTGACCGCGATCCGGGCGCTCATCTTCTCCAGGCCGGGCTGCAGGATCGGCGAGGCCGCGATCATCGCCCGGGAGCGCGGGTTGGAGGTGTGGAAGGTGCCGACCATCGGCCCGGAGGCCGACCAGGCGGCCAGCATCGACAGGCTCGGCGAGTTCGGCTCGTGCACGTGCAGGATGTCGAACCGCCCGTCGTGCAGCCACCGCCGCACCCGCGCCGCCGACAGGATGCCGAAGCTCAGCCGCGCCACCGACCCGTTGTACGGCACCGCGACCGCGCGGCCCGCCGAGACCACGTACGGCGGCAGCGCCTCGTCGTCCTCGGCCGGGGCCAGCACCGACACCTGGTGGCCCAGCCCGATCAGGTGCTCGGCCAGGTCGCGGATGTGGAACTGCACCCCGCCGGGGACGTCCCAGTCGTACGGGCAGACGATGCCGATCTTCACTGGCTCCCCCTCGGGGCCCGCGGACCGGTGAGGTCCGCCAGCCACAGCTTCTGCAGCATGTGCCAGTCCACCGAGTGCTCCCGGATGCCCTCGGCCCACACGTCGGCCAGCTCCTGGACCATCGCGGCCGTCCGCGAGCGCCGGTCGCCCTCGGCCGGCACCGCGATCTCCGGGTGGATCTCGGCCCGCAGCACCGGACCGTCGTACCAGAGCGTCACCGGGAACAGCGCCGCGCCGGTCTGCTGGGCCAGCGCCGCCGGGCCGGCCGGCATCCGGGTCGCCTCACCGAAGAAGTCCACCTGGATCCCGGCCTCGGACAGGTCCCGGTCGCCGACCAGGCAGACCAGGCCGCCCGCGCGCAGCCGCCGGGCCAGGGTGCCGATCACCGAGACCTCGCCGCCGGTGAGCGCCAGCACCTCCATGCCCAGGCCCTCGCGGTAGGCCACGAACCGGTCGAACAGCGACTCCGGCTTCAGCCGCTCGGCGACCGTGGTGAACGGGTAGCCGCCGGCCGAGGCGATCCACGCCCCGGCCAGGTCCCAGTTGGCCATGTGCGGCAGCGCCAGGACCGCGCCGCGCCCCGCCGACATCGCCTCGTTCAGCGGCTCGAGGTTCTTCACCGTTATGGCGTCGGCGATCCGGGCCAGGCTCCAGGCCGGCAGCCGGAACGACTCCATCCAGTACCGCAGGTAGGACCGCATGCCCGCGCGCGACAGCTCGCGCAGCCGGGCCGCGTCCGCCTCCGGGTGCACCCGGGCGAGGTTGGCCTCCAACTGCCGCACGCCCTTGCCCTGCTTGCGCCAGGCGGTGTCCGCGATCCGGTTGAACAGGCCGCGCGCCACCGGCTCGGGCAGCCGCTTCACGGCCGCCCAGCCCAGCGCGTAGGCCGAGTCGGCCAACCGCTCCTTCACTCCGCCCCCTCGGCCGCGGCCGCCACCGCGGCGGCCCGGTCCAGCTCGATCGACTCCCGGCGGACCGTCAGGATCCGCTGCAGCATGGTCACCAGGCTGCCCGCCGCCACCACCCACAGCGCGAACGGCAGCAGCCACTCCACGTACGGCAGCCCGAAGGTGTGCAGCCCCGCGACACCGGCCGCGACCAGCGTGATCACCAGCCGCTCGGCCCGCTCGACCAGACCGGAGACGTCCACCGGGAAGCCCAGGCTCTCGCCGCGCGCCTTGGTGTACGACACCACCTGGCCACTGGCCAGGCAGAAGATCGCGACCACGCAGAGCAGGTTGTTGTCGCCCTTCCCGGCGTACCACATCGCCAGGCCGCCGAAGATCGCCGCGTCCGCGACCCGGTCCAGCGTGGAGTCCAGGAACGCGCCCCACTTGCTGGAACGCCCCGCCTGGCGGGCCATGTTGCCGTCGACCAGGTCGGAGAAGATGAACAGGGTGATCGTGATGGTGCCCCAGAAGAACTCGCCCCGGGGGAAGAACACCAGCGCCCCGGCGACCGAGCCGGCGGTACCGATCAGCGTCACCGCGTCCGGGCTCACACCCCAGCGGAGCAGCAGGGCGGCGAACGGCGTCAGGACACGTGTGAAGAAGGCACGCGCGTATTTGTTGAGCATGGCCTTCCGGACCGCTCCGATTCTCGGGATCACGCTCCGGACCCTTGGCGGCACCGGGCGGCCGAGCGGATCGTCCCACCCGGCTGGACAATGGTATCCACGCTGCTCGCGCGCTCCGTCGCCCCACGCCCGCGAGCGGGTTCCCGGGCCAACTGGCCGCCACCGAGGGCAGTTCGGCACCAACGGGACGTGATCACCCCGTCCCCGACAGTAACGGACCAATGGGGCGTACGGAGGTGAGAAGAGCATGCCGGACCGGACAGTCACCCACAGCCCCGCCCCCACCGTCGAGCGCCCCGACCAGCTGCGCAACGTCGTGCTGGTCGGCGCCAGCGGGGCCGGCAAGACCACGCTGGCGGAGTCCCTCGCGCTCACCGCCGGCGCCCTCACCAGGGCCGGAAGCGTCCCCGACGGGACCACCGTCGGCGACCACGAGGAGATCGAGCACCAGCAGCAGCGCTCCGTCCAGCTCTCGCTGATCCCGCTCGCCTGGCGCGACACCAAGATCAACCTGCTGGACGCGCCCGGCTACGCCGACTTCGCGGGCGAGCTGCAGGCCGCCCTGCGCGCCGCCGAGGCCGCCCTGTTCGTGATCTCCGCCACCGAACCCGTCGGACCGGCCGTACTCGCGCTCTGGCGCCAGTGCGCCGATGCGGGCCTGCCGCGGGCCGTCGTGCTCACCCACCTCAACGCGGCCCGGGTCCGCCTCGACGAGACCCTCACCGCGCTGCGGGCCGACCTCGCCGACGGCCGCACCGACACCCTGCTGCCGCTGCACCACTACACGCTCACCGACGGGCACCTGACCGGCTCGGTCGAACTGCTCACCGGCACCCGCCGCGGCGACCCGGGCGACAGCGGCGACCTGACCGCCGAGCGCAGCCTGCTGGCCGAGGCCATCGCCGGCGAGGACGACACCCTGCTGGAGCGCTACCTGGCCGGCGAGGAGCTCGACACCGGGGCACTGACGGCGGCGCTGCGCCGCGAACTGCGCCAGGACACCCTGCACCCCGTCCTCGCCACCGCGCCGCCCGCCGAACCCGGCGGCCCGGCCCCCGGCGCCGAGGAGTTGCTCGACCTGATCGCCGCCGCCTTCCCTTCCCCGCTGGAGCGGGCCGACGACCTCCCCGCCTGCGACGCCGACGCCCCGCTCGCCGCCCAGGTGATCCACACCGGCGAGGACCCGTACGTGGGCCGGCTCAGCCTCACCCGGGTGTTCTCCGGCACCCTGCGGCCCGACACCACGGTCGGGCTGCCGGGCCGCCCCGACGAGCGGATCACCGGCCTGAGCTGCCCGTTCGGCCGCCAGCAGCGCCCGGTCGGGCAGGGCACGGCGGGCGACATCGTCTGCGTCGCCAAGCTCGCCGGCGCCCGCACCGGCGACACCCTCACCACCGGACCCGACGTGCTCCCGCCCTGGCCGCTGCCGGAGTCCCTGCTGCCGGTCGCGGTCGAGGCGCACAGCAAGGCCGACGAGGACCGGCTCTCGCAGAGCCTCGCCAAGCTCGCCGCCCAGGACCCGGCGCTGCTGGTCGAGCAGAACCCCGACACCCACCAACTGGTGCTCTGGTGCACCGGCGAGGCCCACCAGGCGGTCGCCCTGGACCGGCTGCGCTCGCGCTACGGCGTGCACGTGGACGCGGTCCCGTACCGGGTGGCGCTGCGGGAGACCTTCGGCAGCCGGGCCGAGGGCCACGGCCGGCACGTCAAGCAGTCCGGCGGGCACGGCCAGTACGCGATCTGCGACCTGACCGTGGAGCCGCTGCCCGGCGGCGGCTTCGAGTTCGTCGACCACGTGGTCGGCGGTTCGGTGCCGCGCAACTTCATCCCGTCCGTGGAGAAGGGGGTACGGGCCCAGCTCGCCCACGGGGTGCTGGCCGGCTACCCGGTGACCGACATCCGGGTCACCCTGACCGACGGCAAGGCGCACTCGGTGGACTCCTCCGACGCCGCGTTCCAGACCGCGGCCGCGCTCGCCCTCAAGGAGGCCGCCGGCCAGGCCAAGGTACAGCTGCTGGAACCCGTCGACGAGGTCCAGGTGATGCTGCCCGACGAGTACCAGGGCGCCGTGCTGAGCGACCTGTCCGCCCGGCGCGGGCACGTACTGGGCACCGAGCCCTGCGGCCCGGGTCTCAGCCTGGTCCGGGCCGAGGTCCCCGAGATCGAGCTGACCCACTACCCGGTGGACCTGCGCTCGCTCTCGCACGGCACCGGCAGCTTCTCCCGCAGCTACCTGCGGCACGCACCGATGCCGGCGGCGGTCGCGGCCCGCTACGAGAAGGCCTCCTGAACGCGGCGCCCACGAGGAGCCCGGGCGCGGACGGGTGTCAGCCGCGTCCGCGCCGCGGCAGCGCGCAGGCCGCGGTGCCGCCCGGGAAGCGGTGGCGGTTGCGGGCCGTGAAGCGGTAGACCGCCGCCGCCAGCGGCCGTACCGGCGCCAGCGTGAGGAACCCGCCCAGGTACGCCCAGGCGCCGCCGGAGCGCAGCAGCAGCCGGGCGGCCGCCTGCGCGCCCCCGTACACCTCGCCGGTCGGCGTCACCCACAGCACCTCCTGCCCGGCCCGCTCCTCGGTGACCAGGCCGCGTCCGCCGGCCCGCCGGTCCAGCGCCGCCAGGTCGGCGAACTGGTACGGCACGGCGCTCCAGCCGCCCGAGGCGAGGGTCGCCCGCGGGTAGCGCTCCGCGAAGTTGACGCAGGTGGTGCAGAAACCGCAGTCGCCGTCGAAGACCAGTACCGGGTCCCGCCGCATGTCCTCAGCCATGCCCCGATCCTGCCTCATCCGGACGCCCCCGGAAGACAACCGATCGGCGGAGGATCGAAGCGCGCCGCGAACGGGCACCATCAGGGACGGGACCGGTGGTGGCCGAGATGTGACAGCGGTTCAGACGATCATCCACGCGACGGGGCGGCGGCACGGTAACCTGCCGCTGACAAGGGGAGGAGGGCCTGCCACAGTGAGCCAGCTCGACATGACCCCGGGTGCGCAGATACCCCGGACGGACGTCGGCAACCAGACCGCGGTCACCCAGGCGCTCTCCTCGGCGGCCTACCGCGACGGCGACTACAAGGTGCTCGGCGACCTCGCCGGGGTCAAGGTCAAGGAGGGCAAGTTCGCCCTCTTCCGGCCGAGCGCCGGTGAGGCCTTCAGCCGCGCCCTGCTCGACCGCACCCTGCCGCCCAAGCGCAATCCGCTGGTGCCCTCCTTCGGCACCGACGTCCGGATGGTGGTCGAGCACTGCCTGGCCGCCCAGGACCTGCGGGACGCCCGGGACCGCCAGCTCAGCACCGTCACCGTGCTCTGCGGCGGGATCTTCCTGCCCGGCACCCTGATCTGGCTGGCCGCCTACCAGGTGCGCGCGTACTTCGCCAAGGCCGGTTCGGCCCGCGACGGCTTCTTCGGCACCCTGGCCCTGCTGGCCGCCGCCGCGCTGGCCGTGCTGTTCGCCGTCCGGCCGCCGGTCGGCGGGGTCTGGGGGCTGTACTTCCGGGTCATGATGCTGGGCCCGGTGGCCGGCTGGTTCCTGGCCAAGCGGATCGCGCTGCGCTCCACGGTCGAACTCCGTTCGCGCTGGGGCGGTCTGGTCGAGGGCAGTGCGGTCGCCGCCACCGTGCCCAAGGCGGTCCCCCGGGACCACCTCGACAAGAAGGCCACCGAACTCAAGGGCTCGCTGGACCGTCTGACGGCGGAGCAGGAGACCAACGTCCACCACTACGCCGGCACCAAGGGCATCCTGGGGGTCGGCGCCCGCTGGGCGAACTGGGACCTCTCCGAGGACCTGCGGCCCGCCGAGGGCCACGAGGACTTCCGCACCTTCCACATCTACGACCTGGCCCGCAAGATCGCCGACCGGCTCGGCTCGCTGGCCACCAGCGAGATCCCGAACGGCGCGATGCCCCGGCCCGCCGTCCACCAGTGGGTGGTCCAGGACATCCCGGAGGGCGCGGACGAGATCGGCCGGCCCGGCGGCAGCGAGATGGACGGCTTCCGGATGCGCGACTTCGCCGTCGGCGAGGTGGCCAATCGGCAGACCTACGGCACCGACCTGCGGCACCGGATCGCGGTGCAGTTCGTGCTGCACAAGGGCCAGCTGGTGGCGACCCTGCTGGTGGACATCTCGGTGCTGCACAACAACCTGCGGGTCAGCGTGGCCGGCCACGCGCTGGGGCCGATCGCCGGCTACTTCACGGGCAAGCCCAAGCCCAAGGAGAAGAACGTCGCCAAGCCGGTCCGGTTCTGGGAGGAGCAGACCGTCCAGCTCTCCCTGGTGGACAACGACGAGGTGGTCCGGCAGGCGGTGCGGGCGCCGTTCATGCGCATCCCGACCCTGCTCACCTGGCTGGGCGGCTCGGTCGGGCTGCCGGAGCCGTTCAGCCTGCGCGCGTCCTGGGCGGACAAGACCTGGCCGAGCCGGTTCAAGTCGGACGACGTGATCCAGGGGGCGACCCCGGTGGTGAACGTCATCCTGGCCGCAACGATGGACTTCCTGGACGAGCACGACGTCTCCACCGACCGCTTCACCAACCGCTCGAACATCATGAAGTCCGAGATGCAGGGCGCCCGTCCGTACCACGCGGACCGCTACGACGCCGGCTGACCCGGCGGCGCACGGAAGAGGGCCGGTCCCGGTGGGGCCGGCCCTCTTGCGTGGGCGGTCCGGCTCAGTCCTGCGGCCAGAGCTCGGCCAGCATCTTGCGGGTGTCGGCGAGCAGTTGCGGCAGCACCTTGGTGTGGCCGACCACCGGCATGAAGTTGGTGTCCCCGCCCCAGCGCGGCACCACGTGCTGGTGCAGGTGGGCGGCGATCCCGGCACCGGCCGCGGCGCCCTGGTTCATCCCGATGTTGAAGCCGTGCGCGCCGGCCGCGGCCCGCAGCGCGGTCATCGCGCGCTTGGTGTAGTCGGCCAGCTCGGCGGTCTCCGCCGGGTCGAGGTCGGTGTAGTCGGCGACGTGCCGGTAGGGGACGACCATCAGGTGGCCGCCGTTGTACGGGTACAGGTTGAGCACCGCGAAGACCGAGCCGCCGCGCGCGATGATCAACCCGTCCTCGTCGCTGAGCTCGGGGATCGAGCAGAACGGGCAGCCGTCGCCGGGGGCCGGCCCGGTGGGCTTGTTCTCACCCTGGATGTACGCCATCCGGTGGGGGGTCCACAGGCGCTGGAAGCCGTCCGGCTCCCCCACGCCCTGCTGCAGTTCCGGCTCGCTCGTCATGCTGATCAGCATAGGCGCCGGAGCCCGCCGGGAAACCAGTGCGGGGCAGACTCGTTCGAGCCTGCCCCGCACCGTGCCACCGCCGCCGGATCACACCTGGATGCGGCGCTCCACGGCGTCGACGATCTCGGCGACCGCCTCGGCCACCGGGACGCCGTTCTTCTGCTCGCCGTTGCGGTAGCGGAAGGAGACCGCACCCGCCTCGACGTCGTCGTTGCCCGCGATCAGCATGAAGGGGACCTTCTGCTTCTGCGCGTTGCGGATCTTCTTCTGCATCCGGTCGTCCGAGGCGTCCACCTCGACCCGGATACCGTGCTTCTTCAGCTCGGCCGCGACCTCGCGCAGGTACGGGATGTGCTCGTCGGTGATCGGGATGCCGACCACGGTGACCGGGGCCAGCCACGGCGGCATGGCGCCGGCGTAGTGCTCCAGCAGCACCGCGAAGAACCGCTCGATCGAGCCGAACAGCGCCCGGTGGATCATGACGGGCCGCTGCCGGTTGCCGTCCGAGCCCTGGAACTCCAGCTCGAAGCGCTGCGGCAGCTGGAAGTCGACCTGGATGGTCGACATCTGCCAGGTCCGCCCGATCGCGTCCTTGGCCTGCACCGAGATCTTCGGGCCGTAGAACGCCGCACCGGCCGGGTCGAGGACGAGCTCCAGGCCCTGCTTCTCGGCGGCCGCCCGCAGGGTCTCGGTGGCCTCCTCCCAGTCCTCGTCCGACCCGATGAACTTCTCCGGGTCCTTGGTCGAGAGCTCCAGGTAGAAGTCGTTCAGGCCGTAGTCGCGCAGCAGGTTCAGCACGAAGGTGAGCAGCGAGTCCAGCTCGTCCGCCATCTGCTCACGGGTGCAGTAGATGTGCGCGTCGTCCTGGGTGAAGCCGCGGGCCCGGGTCAGGCCGTGCACCACGCCCGACTTCTCGTACCGGTACACGGTGCCGAACTCGAAGAGCCGCAGGGGAAGTTCGCGGTACGACCGGCCGCGCGAGCGGTAGATCAGGTTGTGCATCGGGCAGTTCATCGGCTTGAGGTAGTAGTCCGTCTCGCCGTCGAGCTTCATGGGCGGGTACATGCCGTCGGCGTACCAGTCCAGGTGGCCGGAGAGCTCGAACAGGGTGCCCTTGGTGGCGTGCGGCGAGTAGACGAACTCGTAGCCGGACTCCTCGTGGCGCTTGCGCGAGTAGTCCTCCATCACCCGGCGCATCACGCCGCCCTTGGGGTGGAAGACCGCGAGGCCGGAGCCGATCTCCTCCGGAATGGAGAAGAGGTCGAGCTCGCTGCCGAGCTTGCGGTGGTCGCGCTTGGCGGCCTCCTCCAGGAACTCCAGGTGCGCCTTCAGCTCGTCCTTGGTCGGCCAGGCGGTCCCGTAGATGCGCTGCAGCATCGGGTTCTTCTCGCTGCCGCGCCAGTAGGCGGCCGCGTTGCGCATCAGCTTGAAGGCCGGGATGTGCCGGGTGCTGGGCAGGTGCGGGCCGCGGCAGAGGTCGCCCCAGCAGTGCTCGCCGGACTTGGCGTCCAGGTTGTCGTAGATGGTCAGCTCGCCGGCGCCGACCTCGACGTCGGCGCCCTCGCCGGCGGTCGCGGCGCTGCCCTTGAGGCCGATCAGCTCCAGCTTGTACGGCTCGGCGGCCAGCTCCTCGCGGGCGGCCTCGTCGGTGACCGCACGGCGGGAGAACTTCTGCCCGCGCTTGATGATCTCCTGCATCTTCTTCTCGATGGCCTTGAGGTCATCGGGGTGGAAGGGCTTCTCGACGTCGAAGTCGTAGTAGAAGCCGTCCTTGACCGGCGGGCCGATGCCGAGCTTGGCCTCCGGGAAGAGCTGCTGCACGGCCTGCGCCATCACGTGCGCGGTGGAGTGCCGCAGGATGTCCAGGCCGTCCTTGCTGGAGATCTCGACCGGCTCGACCTCGTCGCCGTCCTGCACCTGGTACGCGAGGTCCTTCAGCGCGCCCGCCACCCGCGCCGCGATGATCGAGCGGTCGTCGGCGAAGAGATCGGCGGCGGTGGTGCCCGTGGTCACCACGCGCTCTTCCCGATCGGGTTCGCGGTTGATGATGATCCGGACGTCGGTCACCGGTCTCTCCTGACATCTGTGTGCCGCAGCACTCTGCTGCGCAACCCGATGGTAACGGGACGGGGCCGTCCACCGTGCACCGATACCACCCCGGCGCACCAGTGACACCGCCCTCACGTTCCGTGACACCGCCCCGGCGGGCGACCGGTCCGCGACGGGGATTGAGCGGCCGTCAACTGCGGTATCACCACTGCGTAACGCCGCTGGGCGCGGCGCGCCGCTGGTCCTCGGCGGAGCGCCGCGCCCCGCCAGGTGGCACCGTGAGGGGCAGTCATGCAGCAGTCTCGGCACTGGTACGAAGGTCCGCTCGCCTCATTCGACACCGAGACCACCGGCGTGGACGTCGAGTCCGACCGGATCGTCTCCGCCGCCCTGGTCCTGCAACGCGCCCCCGGCCTGCCCGCCCGCACCACCACCTGGCTCGCCGACCCGGGGGTGCCGATCCCCGACGGCGCCCGCGCCGTGCACGGCATCAGCGACGAGCAGGTCCGCGCCCACGGCCGCCCGGCCCGCGCGGTGGTCGGCGAGATCGCCCGCGCGCTGGCCGAACAGGCCCTGGCCGGCGTCCCGGTGGTGGTGATGAACGCCCCGTACGACCTCACCCTGCTCGACCGCGAGCTGCGCCGGCACCGCGGCGGCTCGCTGGCCGCCGGCCTGGCCGGCACCGAACTCCTGGTGCTGGACCCGTGGGTGCTGGACAAGCACGTGGACCGCTACCGCAAGGGCCGGCGCACCCTGACCGACCTGTGCGCGCACTACGACATCAGCCTGGTCGGCGCCCACGACGCCGCCGCGGACGCCACCGCGGCGCTCAACCTGGTGCGCGCCCTCGGCTCCCGCTTCCCGGACCGGCTCGGCACGCTGACCCCGCCGGAGCTCCACCTGCGCCAGGCCGTCTGGCACGCGGCCCAGGCCCGCGGCCTGCAGCGGTGGTTCGAGCGGTCGGGCAGCGAGGAGCGGGTCGACTTCGCCTGGCCGCTGCGGCCGGCCCGGTGCGGCTGCGGCCGTACCCTGACCGCCGACCACCGCTGCGAGCTGGCGGCCTGAACGCCCGGGGGCGCCCCGAGGGGGCCCCGAACAGCAGTCAGGCCCCGACCAACTGGTGGTCGGGGCCTGACTGTTGTGCTCGGTGGGCGATACTGGGATCGAACCAGTGACCCCTTCGGTGTGAACGAAGTGCTCTCCCGCTGAGCTAATCGCCCGGGCAACGAGAAGAAGACTAGCACTACTTGGCCCTGGGTCCGCAATCCGCTTCCACCGGCCCGGCCCGACGCCCCCACAGATCCCGCTGCGCACCCCACTGGTGAATAGGCATCAGGAGTTACGGCCGCAGATATAAAAAGCAAGGGCCCCGGCCAATGAATGGCCGGGGCCCTACGCCTTACCCTGCATTCCGGTGGGCGATACTGGGATCGAACCAGTGACCCCTTCGGTGTGAACGAAGTGCTCTCCCGCTGAGCTAATCGCCCGGGTGCAGGGAAAACATTACCCCATCTGCGGGGGTGCTCCGAACACTCCCCGGGCGGGCCCCGGCTACCAGGGCAGCGCCGCCCCGTAGCGCCACAGGTACCAGCCGACGCCCGCGGCGAGCGCCGCCACCACCAGCGCGGTGATCACCAGGTTGCGGCGGCGGACCTTCGGGTCCATCGCCCGGTGGGCCGCCTCGGCCACCTTCTGCCTGGTCCAGCGCAGAACCCGGCGGGCCCACTCGAACTCGGTCGCCCAGATGCCCATGCCCAGGAAGATGACCACCCAGCCGGGACCGGGTAGCGGCAGCATCGCGACACCCAGCACGACCACCGCCAGCCCCGCCACGAAGACGATCACCCGCCAGCTCTGGTGCAGCGCGGGCGAGCGCCGGACGAACCGCGGCGCCCGGGAGCCGGTCCACCGGTCCCCGGCGTCGCCGCCACCGCCGCCGGGGCCGTCGTCGCCGGCCGTCACAGCCTGTTCCTTGTCACTTCGTACAGCCATGCCGCGAAAAGTACCCGAGTTCCGGGCGGGACGGGGGCGAGCGGGGTGGCCGTGGCGATTCCGCAATGCGCCGGAAGGGGTACGACTCGCACCTGAATCGGGACAGACGGGTTTACAGCGGGCTTAGAGGTGGGATGGTCCGTTCGCCGACGTGCGATTCCCCGAGCGCACACTGAGCGAAAGGCCCTGGCGCTTATGAACACCACGGTCAGCTGCGAGCTGCACCTGCGCCTCATCGTGTCCAGCGAGTCCTCACTGCCCGTCCCCGCGGGCCTGCGCTACGACACCGCCGACCCCTATGCCGTGCACGCGACGTTCCACACCGGTGCCGACGAGACCGTTGAGTGGGTGTTCGCCCGTGACCTCCTCGCGGAGGGGCTGCACCGACCCACCGGCACCGGCGACGTGCGGGTGTGGCCCTCGCGCAGCCATGGACAGGGGGTGGTCTGCATCGCCCTGAGCTCTCCGGAAGGAGAAGCACTGCTGGAAGCCCCGGCACGTGCGCTCGAGTCGTTCCTCAAGCGCACCGACGCCGCCGTGCCGCCCGGCACCGAACACCGTCACTTCGACCTCGACCGGGAGCTGTCCCACATCCTCGCCGAGAGCTGATCCGACCGGGGTGCCCGCCGCCGGCGAGCGGCGGGGCGAACCTCACACTGCGTCCGTCCAACTCGGGGGCACGGACGCGCACCGGGCCGCCCTGCGGCGGCACCGGGGGCGGCCCAGAGCGAGGAGCACCATCCGCGGCCACGGCGGGCGACAGTCCGCCGCGACCGCGGCGAGGAACGCGCCCGGCGGCGCGGCCTCCACCCCTCACCGGGTGTGGCGGCCGCGCCGTCGGCGTCGCTGCGGCCCGGCGCCCGGCCGCCGGGCTGGCGCGTACCTGCCCGTTCACCGCCGGGTGACGGTGGCTCCCGGTAGAGTCACAGGTGATGACCGACGCGGGAGGCACCGGCCCCCGCCGCGTGAGGAGCCCCCACGTGCTGATCACCCATGACACCGAGTGCGCCCTGAGCATTCTGGTCGAGCTGCTCAACACCGCGCCCGAGGCGTGCGGCGCCGAGCAGCTGCCGGACCTGGCCGCGCTGGCCGGGTTCGTGGTGCGCCAGGAGATCAGCGAGGTCGACGCTCTCACCGCCGCCGACCTGGCCGCCGTCCAGGAGCTCCGCGGCCGGCTGCGCGAGGTGTTCTCGGCGGGCTCCACCGACCGGGCCGCCGAACTGGTCAACGCCGTGGTGGCGGCGGCCGGCACCACGCCCCGGCTGACCAACCACGACCACCACGGCTGGCACATCCACTACTTCGCCCCGCACGCCGCCCTCGGGGACCACCTGGCGGCGGAGCTCGGGATGGCGCTGGCCTTCATCGTGATGGCCGGCGAGCGCGAGCGGCTGCGCCGCTGCGAGGCGCCGGACTGCGCCCGGGTCTTCGTCGACCTCTCGCGCAACCGCTCCCGCCGCTACTGCGACAGCCGGACCTGCGGGAACCGGCTGCACGTCGCCGCCTACCGGGCCCGGCAGCGCTCCGCGGAGACGGTCGCCACCGGCTGAGGCCGTTCCCGGCCCGGTCAGCGCCCGCACGTCGTCCAGGCCGGCGCGGCCCGGTGGGAGACTGGGGCCATGACCGAAGCCCCCCTCCCCCGCCTCGAGCTCTGGTGCGAGCTCCAGTGCCCGGACTGCCGCACCGCCCTGGACGACGTGCGGGCGCTGCGCGCGCAGTACGGCGACTCCCTCACCGTCGAGCTGCGGCACTTCCCGCTGGAGAAGCACAAGCACGCCTACCAGGCCGCCGAGGCCGCCCAGGAGGCCTTCGACCAGGGCCGCGGCTGGGAGTACGTGGAGGCCGTGCTCGGCCGGATCGCGGAGCTGGAGCGGGGCGGGGCGAAGTTCCTGGTGGCGGTGGCCGAGGAGATCGGGCTGGACGCCGACGAGGTCGACCTGGCGCTGATCGACGGCCGGCACATGCTGCTCGTCGACGCCGACCAGGCCGAGGGCAAGGCGATCGGGGTGAGCGGCACGCCCACCTATGTGATCGCCGGCCGGCGGCTGGACGGCGGCAAGAGCCAGGACGGGCTGCGCGCGCAGATCGTCGAGCTGATCGAGCAGCACCGGGCGGCCGGTCAGTAGAGCGGCTTGCCGAGCACCCGCAGGGTGACCCGGTAGCCGAGCGAGGTGTAGAGCGCGGCGGCGCTCTCGTTGCTGCTGAACACGTTCAGGCCGAGGTGGTGGACGCCGGCCGCCAGGCATTCGCGTTCGGCGACCAGCATCAGGGCGCGGCCGTGGCCGCGGCGCCGGTGCGCCTCGTCGACCTGGACGACCATCACCCAGGCGAGCGGCCCGCCGTCGGGCCCGGTGCCCTGTCTCAGGGCCACCCAGAGACTGCCCACGGTGCTGCCCCCGGCGTCCCGCAGCTGCCGCAGCGCCACGCCTTCGGTGGCCTCCCGGCGGGGCAGCACCTGAAGGTGGTCGGCGTCCGACTTGGCCCGGGCCTGGGCCGGGGTCAGCCCGGAGGCGGTCAGGTCGGCGAGGTAGCCGGCCCGGGCCTCGGCCAGCCACTCCTCGTACTCCGAGGGGCCGATCCGATGGACCGTCAGGCCCGGCGGCAGCTCGGGCGGGGCGGTGAGCCGCTTGGCCATGTTGCGCATCCGCTCGGTGTAGCCGAGCGCGCGGGCCAGGCCGAGGGCGGCCCGCGCCTCGGCCGGCACCGCCACGTCGACCCGGCTGCACCCCCAGCCGCGCAGCACCTCCTCGGCGGCCAGCGCACCGATGGTGGCCCGGCCGCGCCGGCGGCCCTCGACCACCTCCAGTTCGGAGATCTCACCCCACCACTGGTCGCCGCGGGGCAGTGCCGTGGTGCGCAGGCCGCCGACCGGGCGGCCGTTGACCCGGATCTGCCAGCGCCGGCTGCGGCCGCCGCCGGGCCAGGGGTGCTCGTCGCCCTCGGGGCGCAGGGTGGTGGTCATGGGGGCTCCCTTCCCGGTGGGGGCCCGGTTCTACCACCGGTCGGGCACCCCGCGCGGGCTCAGGGGTCGAGGTCGTCCGCGCTGCGCTCGGCGAACTGGGCCATCGCCTTGAGGGTGGCCGGGCCGGGGGCAGGCAGTTCGTGTCCGTCGATCCGGGACACCGCCTGGACGTCGCGCAGGGTGGAGGTCAGGAAGACCTCCTCGGCCTCGAAGAGCACCTCGAACGGCAGGTCCCGCTCCTCGGCGCCGGTCCAGTCCACGGTCAGCTGCCGGGTGATGCCGGCCAGGCAGCCGGAGGCCAGGGTCGGGGTGAGCAACTGCCCGTCGACGACCAGGAAGACGTTGGAGCCGGTGCCCTCGCAGAGCAGCCCCGCGGTGTTGGCGAACAGCGCCTCGGAGGCGCCGGCCCGGTGGGCGGCGGCGAGGGCGACCACGTTCTCGGCGTACGAGGTGGTCTTCAGGCCGGCGACCGCGCTGTGCTCGTTGCGGCGCCAGGGGACGGTGACCGCTGCGGTGGTGTCCGGCCGGCGCTTGGCGGTGTCGAGGGCGACCACCAGGCTCGGCGGCTGGTCACCGCGCTCGGAGCCGAGCGGGCAGGTGCCGCCGGTGTAGGTGATCCGGAGCCGGCCGAGCGGCATCGGGTTGGCCGCGAGGACCTGGGCGCAGGCCTCGCGCAGCACGGCGTGGTCCGGGTCGGGCAGGCCGAGGCCGCGGGCGGAGCGGGTGAGCCGGTCGAGGTGGCGGGTGAGCGCGAAGGTCCGGCCGTCGGCGGCCTTCACGGTCTCGAACACGCCGTCTCCGACGGTGAGGCCGTGGTCGAGCACGGAGAGCGCCGCGGTGTCGCTCTCCGCCAGGGATCCGTTGACCCAGATCTTCATCGGGCGCTGCTCCTCGGGTGGGTGCCGTGGTGGGTGCCGGGGGTGGCGGCACGGGGGGATCGGTGCGCGGGCTCGGGGGATGCGGGGCTCGGTGGACGTGGGGCTCAGTAGACGTGGGTGCCCGACGCTATCGCGACCAGCCGGGAGGCCTTGAGCTCGGTCTCGTCCCACTCGCGCTCGGGGTCGGAGCCCCAGGTGATGCCGGCGCCGGTGCCGAACCGCAGGACCGGACGGCCGTCGCTCCGGTCGATCCAGAAGGTGCGGATGCCGACGGCCAGTTCGGCCTCGCCCCGGTCGGCATCGACCCAGCCGACGGCGCCGCAGTACGGTCCGCGCGGCGAGGTCTCCAGGGCTTCGATGATCCGCAGGGCGCTGGACTTGGGGGCGCCGGTGACCGAGCCGGGCGGGAAGGTGCCGGCCAGCAGGCCTGGCCAGCCGGCGTCCGCGCGCAGGGTGCCCTGGACGGTGGAGACCAGGTGGACCAGGCCGGGGTGTTTCTCCACCACGCACAGGTCCGGCACGGTGACGCTGCCGGTCTCGCAGACCCGGCCCAGGTCGTTGCGGACCAGGTCGACGATCATGACGTTCTCGGCGTGGTCCTTCTCCAGCAGGTCGTGCTCGGTCCGGCCGGTGCCCTTGATCGGGCCGGAGGAGACGGTGTCGCCGGCGCGGCGCAGGAAGAGCTCCGGCGAGGCGGTGGCGATCTCCACCCCGTGCGAGGGGAGCCGGATCGTTCCTGCGTACGGCGCCGGGTTCCCGTGGGCGAGCAGACCGGTGAGGGCGTCGATGTCGGTGCGCTCCGGGTCGGGCAGCGGCGCGGACAGCACCCGGCACAGGTTGGCCTGGTAGACCTCGCCGGCCGCGATGTGCTCGCGGATGCGGCGCACGCCCGCGGTGTAGGCGGTCCGGTCCAGGGAGCTGTGCCAGGCGTCCGGGGACGGTCCGAGCCAGCGGTCGGTGCGCGGCGGCGCCAGGTCCGGGTGGAGTTCGTCGAAGCGGGCGCAGACCAGCCGACCCTCGAAGTCGTACGCGACGGCCCAGAAGCCGGCCGAGTCCAGCGCGGCCGGGTCCGAGGTCACCTCGCTCAGCCCGGTCGCGAGGAGTCCGCCGAAGCGGGCCATCGGCTGGTCGGGGCTGAGCTGGGCGGTGCGGCCGGACACGGTTCTCCTGCGCGGATTCGGTACTGCTGCCCGGGTGCGGGCGCGCGGGCCGGGGTGCGGCCCCGGTGCCTGAAGTGTAGGTCGGCGTCCCGCGGGACGCCGTGCCCCGGACGGCCGATCCGGCTGACGA
Organism: Kitasatospora sp. MBT63; assembly: GCF_000710465.2. Lineage (GTDB taxonomy): Bacteria > Actinomycetota > Actinomycetes > Streptomycetales > Streptomycetaceae > Kitasatospora. Next base: position 67,149 of record NZ_JAIZ01000517.1, read on the forward strand.
ACCGCCACCTCGGGGCCACCCCCGCGCCACGCTGCGGGAACGGATTTTTAGCTGGCCCGGGAATCCGCTAGAGTTCAACACGTCGCCGGGACGCGGAGCCGAGAAAGATCGGGGAAGCGGCCGGGAGACAGGCGGACGTGGCTCAGTTGGTAGAGCATCACCTTGCCAAGGTGAGGGTCGCGAGTTCGAATCTCGTCGTCCGCTCGATGGGGAACAGGGTAAGATCGTTCTTCAGAAGTTGCCTGGTGGAGTGGCCGAGAGGCGAGGCAACGGCCTGCAAAGCCGTGTACACGGGTTCAAATCCCGTCTCCACCTCCAAGAGGTGCCCCTGGTTCGCCGGGGGTCCTTCTCGCGCGATTAGCTCAGCGGGAGAGCACTACCTTGACACGGTAGGGGTCACTGGTTCAATCCCAGTATCGCGCACTCGGGTCCACGGGGCCCGGAACAGTACGACCGCGACTGTGACAGCGGACGAGCGCGATTAGCTCAGCGGGAGAGCACTACCTTGACACGGTAGGGGTCACTGGTTCAATCCCAGTATCGCGCACCGCAGAACGAGAGCCGCAGCCTTCACCGGGCTGCGGCTCTCGGCGTTTCCCGGCCCGCCCGGCGGCGGGCGCGCGTGTCGCCGGGTACGGCGCTGCCCTCACCGACAGCCCGTACCCGGCGTCCACTCCCCGGGGTCACCTGCCACGACCCGTCCCGCGCCGCGCGCCCGTCCACGCGCTCCGCACGGGCCCGGTCGCGCGGTGCGCGTACCCCGGCCCGGCGCCGACCTCCCCCGAGGTCAGCGCCCGATCAGATCGGCGACCGCCCTGGTCTGTGTCGCCAGTTGCTCCCACCCGCCGAAGAGGACCAGCAGCAGGACCGCGCAGGGCACCGCGATGGCCAGCGCCACCGCCGGGTGCCGGGTGTCGGCCTCCGCGTGCGCGGCGGTCGGCCGGGTGCGTCGGCCTGCTCCGTTGAGCTGCATGGCCATGGTCGGTGCTCCTGCCGTCCTGCGTGCTGCGGTCTGCCCGCGCGGTCTGTCCGGGCGGGGTGGGAAGGGGGCGCGGG
>NZ_JAIZ01000518.1 GCF_000710465.2 Kitasatospora sp. MBT63
CCTGGCGTCCTCGGTGTGGACCAAGGACCACGCCCGCGCCATGCGGATGTCGCGCCGCCTGGACTTCGGCTGCGTCTGGATCAACACCCACATCCCGCTGGTCGCCGAGATGCCGCACGGCGGTTTCAAGAAGTCCGGCTACGGCAAGGACCTCTCCTCGTACGGCTTCGAGGACTACACCCGGGTCAAGCACGTGATGACGGCCATCTGACCCGGCCGCCGGCACGCTCCACGGGCGCGGGCGGGCTTCCCTAGGCTTTCCCCATGAGCATCCCC
>NZ_JAIZ01000519.1:0-563 GCF_000710465.2 Kitasatospora sp. MBT63
GGCACCCGGGCCCTGGCCCAGCGCGGCCGCCTGGCGGCCGGAGAGCGCGTCGGCCGCACCGGCCCGGCCCTGCTGGCGCGGGGTCGGGGCGACACCGCGCTGCTGCTTGCCGCCCGGGCCGCCGGGACGGCCGCCCCGGCGGTCGGCGGAGTTGGTGACGTCGACCGGGAGCATGACCAGCGCGGTGGTGCCGCCGGAGTCGCTCGGACGCAGCTGGATCCGGATGCCGTGTCGCAGGGACAGGCGGCCGACCACGAACAGACCCATCCGGCGGGACACCGAGACGTCCACCACCGGCGGGCTGGCGAGGCGCTCGTTGATGTCCGCGAGGTCGTCGGGGGACAGGCCGATGCCGGTGTCGTGGATCTCGACCAGCACCCGGCCGTCGGGCAGGGCGTGGCCGGTGACCCGGACCCGGGTCTGCGGGGAGGAGAACGAGGTGGCGTTCTCCAGCAGCTCGGCGAGCAGGTGGACGAGGTCGTTGACGACGCGGCCGGCGACCTCGGTGGACGGAACGGCGGCGAGCTCGATGCGCTCGTACTGCTCCACCTCGGAGGCGGCGG
>NZ_JAIZ01000519.1:573-12785 GCF_000710465.2 Kitasatospora sp. MBT63
GACCGGGCGGGTCCAGCGGCGGCCCGGGTCCTCGCCCGCGAGGACGAGGAGGTTCTCGCCGTTACGGCGCATACGGGTCGCGAGGTGGTCCAGCTTGAAGAGGCTGGCCAGCTGGTCCGGGTCGGCCTCGCGGCTCTCCAGCTCGGAGATCAGCGACAGCTGGCGCTGGATGAGGCCCTGGCTGCGGCGCGAGAGGTTGGTGAACATCGCGTTGATGTTGCCTCGCAGCAGCGCCTGCTCGGCGGCGAGGCGGACCGCCTCGCGGTGCACCATGTCGAACGCGTGGGCCACGTGGCCGATCTCGTCCGCGGAGTCGACTCCGACGGGCTCGACGGTGACGTCGACGTCCTGCGGGTCGCTCTCGGACAGGGTCTTGACCAGCTCGGGCAGTCGCCGCTCGGCGACGTCCTCGGCCGCGGTCTGCAGCCGGGTCAGCGAGCGCACCATCGAGCGGGCCATCAGGGCCGCGCCGGCGATGGCGACGATGAGGACGATCGCGACCAGCGCGGCGTTGATCAGGGCCTCGGTGTCGGCGTCGGACTGCAGCGCCTGGGCCTTGCCGTCGAGGTCGTCGACCAGGGAGGTCTCGATGTTGCGCTCGGCGGTGATCTTCGCCGAGGCGGCGTCGTACCAGTCCTTGTAGCTGCGGCTCTCGGCCTGCTGGATGCCGTTCGGGTTGAGCACGGCCTTGGTGAACCGGTCGGAGTCCGCGATCAGCTGGTTGTAGCTCATCTGGGCCCGCTTGGCCCGGGCCTCGCCCTCGCCGTAGATGGCGGTGAAGTTGGCGAGCGCGTTGTCCTCGTTGCCCTGCAGGCGGATGCCGAAGGTCTCGTCCGAGGCGATCAGGTCCGGCTGGCCGGGCCGGGCGAGCGCGGCGCTGATCAGCGCGCGCTGCATGGAGGTGGCCTCCTTGGCCAGCGAGAACTGGCGCAGCGCACGGGTGGTCTTGATCAGCTCGGTGCTGTTCGAGGTGATCGCAAGGTCCTGGATGATGTCGATCAGGTCCTTGATCATCACGTCGTAGCTGGTGATGGTCGCCTGGATGTTGTCGTTGTTGCGGTATGCGTTGGTCCGCGCCGCGGTCAGCTGGTTGAGGTCCTTGCGGACCTGCAGCAGCAGCGTCTTGCCACCGGCGAGGTCGAGCTCGTCGAACTTGTCGGCGCTGGCGTTGAACGCCTTGCTCAGCGCGTCGCTGTTCTTGCGGGCCTCGACCACCTCGGGGTCGGTGGCGTCCTGGCGGGCGGTGAGCGGACCGGCGCTGATGTCACGCTCGGTCTGCAGCGCGTTGGCCAGGTTGGTGGCCTTGCGGGCGAGGTCCGCGAGGTCCTTCATCTGGGCCAGCTGGCGGGAGTTCTCCAGCGAGGTCTGCACCCGCAGGCCGCCCAGCACGAGCGCGACCATCACGGGCAGCAGCAGCAGGGCGATCAGACGCGTCCGGATCCGCCAGTTGCGCATCGCGAACCGGCTGATGCCGGTGGCCCGGCGGCGGTTCAGCGTTCCGCGCAGCCGGGATCGGCGGCTCTGTTTGTCGGCGTGCTCGGCGCTGTCCGCGCCGCTGCCGTTGTCGCCGGGTTCTGGCTCGGAGCCGCCGGAAGTCAACCGATCGGCGGCAGCGCCGGTCATCGGTGCTGCCTGGTGGGAGCCTGACATGGGCTCGCGCTGCTCCGGGTCACCCGCGGCGCCGCTGCCCCTCTTGAAACGTCCCTGCACTGGCGTCGCAACCTCTGGACCGGGCGCCCCTCCCGCCGGTGGCGGGATAGGGCGGTGTCGAGTTTTTCCGTGGCATTCCAGCACAGGCGGGGAAGTCCAACAAGGGGCGTTACCCGTCGGTGTCCTGGGCTACCCAGTGCGTGCGCCGCTTCACGGACTGTGCGGTAGGGGTGCCGGAATACGGCCCTTTTCGGACACTTGCCGGATGCATGCCAAGTGGGCTGCGGATTCCCCCGCGCGCCGGAGGTCCCAAAATGTCCGAGATATCCCCTATGTCGGCTGATTCTTCTCGCCGGAATTAACCGGGATCGCGGTAATTTTCCCGGTAAATGTGAGCAAAGTCACATCGCTATGTGTAGCTTTGGTCACGGCGGTTGTGACAAGAGATCCTTAGCCTGGCGGCGGCGGGCGCACCGGTGTGCGCCGCCGCTTTTTCAGCCTGCCCATCCCGAGGCGCGTCCAAAAGTCCCGGCCCGTGCCGGGGCGGCCGCCGTCACGGACCGACCAACGAACCCAAGGTGTGACGCCATGTCCGAGCCGACGAAGAAGGCTCCGAAGTCCACGCTCAACATCCGGCCCACGGCCAACCCGCGTAGGACGACCCTGGCCTCCGTCGAGGACTTCGGCCAGCTGCCCGGCTTCACCGCGCAGGCGCCCCGCGAGTACTCCACCGAGCTGCCGGGCAGCACCGCCAACCCGCGCCGCACCGTGCTGATGGTGGCCCCGGCCCCGCGCACGCCGCTGGACTGATGGACTGACCTGACGCCGACCGGGCACCGGCGCCGAGCACCGGCACCGGCCACCGACGAAGGGGCGCCGACGAAGGGGCGCCGACCGCACACCGCGGTCGGCGCCCCTTCGCCGTCCGGGCGCAGGCCGGCCGCCGTGCGCCCGCGGTCCGGCCGCCGTGCCGCCGCCGACCGTTGCGGGCGGCCCCGCCGTGCGGCGGCGGCCGACGGGCCACGCGATAGCCTGGGGATGATCGAGCAGGGCCCCGATCCGCGGGCCCTGCCAGCGTCCGGGCGCCCCGGCGGCCGACGAACCGAGAGGTTGCTGGGCAGTGCGCATTGCCAGGTTCTCCGTCCGGGAGGGAAGCCCTGCCGCCGGCAGCGTCTCCTTCGGCGTCGTCGAGGGCGATCCCTCGGACCCCGACTCGCTGGTGCTGCACGCACTGGCCGGGCACCCGTTCGGGACGCCCCAGCCGACCGGCGAGAGCTACCGCCACAAGGACGTCCGCCTGCTGGCCCCGATGCTCCCCAGCAAGATCGTCGCGGTCGGCCGCAACTACGCGGCGCACGCGGCGGAGCTGGGCAACGAGGTCCCGGCGGTGCCGCTGACCTTCTTCAAGCCCTCCACCTCGGTGATCGGCCCGACCGAGGCCATCGCGTACCCGCCGTTCTCCTCGGACGTCCAGCACGAGGCCGAGCTGGCCGTGGTGATCGGCCGGATGTGCCGCGAGGTGCCCGTCGACCGGGTGCCCGAGGTGATCCTCGGCTACACCTGCGCCAACGACGTGACCGCCCGCGACGTGCAGCAGCGCGAGGGCCAGTGGGCCCGGGCCAAGGGCTTCGACACCGCCTGCCCGCTCGGTCCGTGGATCGAGACCGACCTGGACCCCGCCGACCTGGCGGTCACCTGCACGGTCAACGGCGAACTCCGCCAGGCGGGCCGGACCTCCCTGATGGTCCGTCCGGTCGCCGAGCTGATCGCCCACATCTCCGAAGCGATGACCCTGCTCCCGGGCGACGTCATCCTCACCGGCACCCCCGCGGGTGTCGGCCCCATCGGCGTCGGCGACGAGGTCGCCGTCACCATCGAAGGTATCGGCACTCTCGCCAACAAGGTCGTCTCCCGTGATTGAGGCTGTAAGCGTGGCTAACTCCGAGCTGGACCCGGCCGTCCGGGTCCGCTTCTGTCCCTCCCCGACCGGCAACCCGCACGTCGGCCTGGTCCGCACCGCCCTGTTCAACTGGGCCTTCGCCCGCCACCACGGCGGCACGCTGGTCTTCCGGATCGAGGACACCGACGCGGCCCGCGACTCCGAGGACTCCTACAACCAGCTGCTGGACGCGATGCGCTGGCTCGGCTTCGACTGGGACGAGGGCCCCGAGATCGGCGGCCCGCACGCGCCGTACCGCCAGTCGCAGCGGATGGAGATCTACGCGGACGTCGCGGCCCGGCTCAAGGCGGCCGGCCACGCGTACGACTGCTACTGCTCCACCGAGGAGCTGGACGCCCGCCGCGAGGCCGCCCGCGCCGCCGGGAAGCCGAGCGGCTACGACGGCCACTGCCGGGCGCTGACCGCCGACCAGGTCGAGGTCTACCGGCAGGAGGGCCGGCAGCCGATCGTCCGGTTCAAGATGCCCGACCACCCCCTCACCTTCGACGACCTGGTCCGCGGCCCGGTCAGCTTCGACCCGAAGGACGTCCCGGACTACGGCATCGTGCGGGCCAGCGGCGCGCCGCTGTACACCCTGGTCAACCCGGTCGACGACGCGCTGATGGAGATCACCCACGTGCTGCGCGGCGAGGACCTGCTGTCCTCCACCCCGCGTCAGATCGCCCTCTACGCGGCCCTCGCCGAGATCGGCGTCGGCAACGGCACCACCCCGCGCTTCGGCCACCTGCCGTACGTGATGGGCGAGGGCAACAAGAAGCTCTCCAAGCGCGACCCGCAGGCCTCGCTCAACCTCTACCGCGAGCGCGGCTTCCTGCCCGAGGGCCTGCTCAACTACCTCGCGCTGCTCGGCTGGTCGCTCTCCGCCGACGACGACCACTTCTCGATGGACCAGCTGGTCGCCGCCTTCGACATCGCGGACGTGAACGCCAACCCGGCCCGCTTCGACCTCAAGAAGTGCGAGGCGATCAACGCCCGGCACGTGCGCGAGCTCGCGCCCGAGGAGTTCGTCCGCCGCCTGGTGCCGTACCTCCAGGCCCCCGGGCTGCTGCCGGCCGAGCCGACCGCCGAGCAGCTGGAGCTGCTGGCCGCGGTGGCGCCGCTCACCCAGGAGCGGATGGTCGTGCTGAGCGAGATCGTGCCGATGGCCGGCTTCCTGTTCGTGGACCCGGCCGCCTTCGCGGTCGACCCGGACGACGCGGCCAAGGTGCTGACCGCGGACGCCCGCCCGGTGCTGGAGGCCAGCATCGAGGCGCTGGAGGCGCTCGGGGACTTCACCCCGGAGCCGATCCAGGCCGTGCTGCGCGAGGCGCTGGTGGACGGCCTCGGCATCAAGCCCAAGTTCGCCTTCACCCCGCTGCGGGTGGCCGTCACCGGCCGGCGGATCTCGCCGCCGCTCTTCGAGTCGATGGAGCTGCTCGGCCGCCCCGAGACGCTGCGCCGGCTGCGGGCCGCGCTGGAGCTCGTACCGGCCTCCTGAGCCGGACCGGGGCGCCTGCGGGCCTGGTGCGCTGACCAGGCCCGCAGGCGCCCACGGCGCTGCCTGCGGTTATCGATTTTGGAGCGGGGCCGCGCGTCGGGTAATGTTCTTTCTGCGCCGCCCGGGCAGGGAGGCGCGAGACACCGAGGAAGGCCCCTCAGGGGTTGAACTCTGGTGGGGTATGGTGTAATTGGCAGCACGACTGATTCTGGTTCAGTTAGTCTAGGTTCGAGTCCTGGTACCCCAGCGCAGTACGCAGTACAGGTAGTGCAAGCAGTACAGGCCCCCGTTGTGTAGCGGCCTAGCACGCCGCCCTCTCAAGGCGGTAGCGCCGGTTCGAATCCGGTCGGGGGTACGCAATGCAAATTGCAAACTGAATAAGGTTGACGAGTATGCCCCCGTTGTGTAGCGGCCTAGCACGCTGCCCTCTCACGGCAGTAGCGCCGGTTCGAATCCGGTCGGGGGTACTCAGCACCAGTGATGGTGCGGGCCCCCGTTGTGTAGCGGCCTAGCACGCTGCCCTCTCACGGCAGTAGCGCCGGTTCGAATCCGGTCGGGGGTACTTTTGGGGTATGGTGTAATTGGCAGCACGAGTGATTCTGGTTCATTTAGTCTAGGTTCGAGTCCTGGTACCCCAGCCAAACAGCTCCGGGTGACCGGGGCTTTTTTGTTTTCCGGTGACCGTTGCCGTGCTGACCGTTTCCGTGTCGCTGCCGGCCGCCGGAGCGCCGTGGACGTTCGAAGGCCCGCCCCGATCGGGGCGGGCCTTCTCCGTGTCGTCGGCCGGGGGCGGCCCGCTCAGCCGCGGCGCAGCGCCTCGGTGAGGCGGTTGGCGGCCTCGATGATGGCCTGGGCGTGCAGGCGGCCCGGGTGGCGGGTGAGGCGCTCGATCGGGCCGGAGACCGAGACCGAGGCCACCACGCGGTTGGAGGGCCCGCGCACCGGCGCGGAGACGGACGCCACGCCCGGCTCGCGCTCGCCGATCGACTGGGCCCAGCCGCGGCGCCGTACGCCGCTCAGCGCGGTGGCGGTGAACCGGGCGCCCTGCAGGCCGCGGTGGAGGCGCTCGGGCTCCTCCCAGGCGAGCAGCACCTGGGCGGCCGAACCGGCCTTCATCGGCAGCGTGGAGCCGACCGGGACGGTGTCCCGCAGACCCGAGAGCCGCTCGGCGGCGGCCACGCAGATCCGCATCTCGCCCTGCCGGCGGTAGAGCTGGGCGCTCTCGCCGGTGACGTCGCGCAGGTGCGTGAGGACCGGACCGGCGGCGGCCAGCAGGCGGTCCTCGCCGGCCGCGGCGGAGAGTTCGGAGAGCCGGGGGCCGAGGATGAAACGGCCCTGCATGTCCCTGGTGACCAGGCGGTGGTGTTCGAGTGCGACGGCGAGCCGGTGGGCCGTGGGCCGCGCCAGACCGGTGGCGGCGACCAGCCCCGCCAACGTGGCGGGGCCCGACTCCAGTGCGCTGAGCACCAGAGCGGCCTTGTCGAGAACGCCGACGCCGCTTGTGTTGTCCATGGCTCGATACTGCAGTCTCAGTACGCGAGACGCAAGTTCAATTCGGCGAGAAAAGCGCCACTCTGGATGCAGCAGCCCGGGAGACACCCAGGATGGACCCCTCACCAGGTGTCCACATCCTGGACACGATCCGGCGTGCAGGTCGCCCTGGGGCGAGCCTCACCAGGGTGGCTCGGGACACGACCTCGACGACACGAGAAGGCCGGCAATGCGGCCGGCTGGAGGGAAAGCGATGGGACGGACACTGGCGGAGAAGGTCTGGGACGACCACGTCGTCCGGCGCGCCGAGGGCGAGCCCGACCTGCTCTACATCGACCTGCACCTGCTGCACGAGGTCACCAGCCCGCAGGCCTTCGACGGGCTCCGGCTGGCCGGCCGCACGGTCCGCCGGACCGATCTGACGATCGCGACCGAGGACCACAACACCCCGACCCTCGACATCGACAAGCCCATCGCCGACCCGGTCTCCCGGGTCCAGCTGGAGACGCTGCGCCGCAACGCCGAGGAGTTCGGCGTCCGGATCCACTCGCTGGGCGACATCGAGCAGGGCGTGGTGCACGTGGTCGGCCCGCAGCTGGGCCTGACCCAGCCGGGCACCACCGTGGTCTGCGGCGACTCGCACACCTCCACCCACGGCGCGTTCGGCGCGCTGGCGTTCGGCATCGGCACCAGCCAGGTCGAGCACGTGCTGGCCACCCAGACGCTGCCGCTGGCCCCGTTCCGGACGATGGCGATCACGGTCGAGGGCGAGCTGCCCGAGGGCGTCACCGCCAAGGACCTGATCCTGGCCATCATCACGAAGATCGGCACCGGCGGCGGCCAGGGGTACGTCCTGGAGTACCGCGGTTCCGCGATCCGCAGCCTCTCCATGGAGGCCCGGATGACCGTGTGCAACATGTCGATCGAGGCGGGCGCCCGGGCCGGCATGATCGCCCCGGACCGGACCACCTTCGACTACCTGCAGGGGCGCCCGCACGCCCCCCAGGGCGAGGACTGGGACGCCGCGGTCGCGTACTGGGAGACCCTGGCCACCGACGAGGACGCGGTCTTCGACCACGAGATCTTCATCGACGCCGCCGAGCTCACCCCGTTCGTCACCTGGGGCACCAACCCCGGACAGGGCGCCCCGCTGGGCGCCGACGTGCCGGACCCGGCCTCCTTCGAGGACCCGCAGGAGCGGATCGCCGCCGAGAACGCGCTGAAGTACATGGGCCTGACGGCCGGTACGCCGCTGCGCGAGGTCAAGGTCGACGCGGTCTTCGTCGGCTCCTGCACCAACGGCCGGATCGAGGACCTGCGGGCCGCCGCAGCCATCGTCGAGGGCCGCACCATCGCCGAGGGCGTGCGGATGCTGGTCGTCCCCGGTTCGGTGCGGGTCGCGCTGCAGGCCGTCGAGGAGGGCCTGGACAAGGTCTTCACCGCCGCCGGCGCCGAATGGCGGCACGCGGGCTGCTCGATGTGCCTGGGCATGAACCCGGACCAGCTGGCCCCGGGGGAGCGCTGCGCCTCCACCTCGAACCGCAACTTCGAGGGCCGCCAGGGCAAGGGCGGCCGCACCCACCTGGTCTCGCCCCAGGTCGCCGCCGCGACCGCCCTGCTGGGCCGGCTGGCGGCCCCCGCCGATCTGTCGTCCAACGTCGCCGTGGAGGCCTGAGCAGCATGGAGAAGTTCACCACCCACACCGGCCGGGCCGTCCCGCTGCGCCGCAGCAACGTCGACACCGACCAGATCATCCCGGCGCACTGGCTGAAGAAGGTCACCCGGACCGGCTTCGAGGACGGGCTGTTCGAGGCCTGGCGCAAGGACGAGGACTTCGTCCTGAACCGGCCCGAGCGGGCGGGCGCCACCGTCCTGGTGGCCGGGCCCGAGTTCGGCACCGGCTCCTCCCGCGAGCACGCCGTCTGGGCCCTGCAGAACTACGGCTTCCAGACGGTCCTCTCCTCCCGCTTCGCCGACATCTTCCGCGGCAACTCGCTGAAGAACGGCCTGCTGACGGTGGTTCTCCCGCAGGAGACGGTGGAACGGCTGTGGGCGCTCACCGAGGCCGACCCGACCGCCGAGATCACGGTCGACCTCGAGGCCCGCGAGGTCCGCGCCGAGGGCGTCCGGGCCCCCTTCGAACTGGACGACAACGTCCGCTGGCGGCTGCTGAACGGCCTGGACGACATCAGCATCACGCTGCAGAACGAGGACGCGATCTCGGCCTTCGAGGCCACCCGCCCCGCCTTCAAGCCGCGCACCCTCCCGGCGGCCTGAGAACGCGCTTTCTGATGCTTCGCCGGTTGACCCGCTCCCCGTCGGGGGGGCGGGTCTTCGGCTGTTCGGGACGGGGAGTTCGGCCCGCTGCACCGGGCTGCATAAACCCCCGGGGCAGCGCAACTCCGTACAGATGGCACAATCGTTGCATGCACCGGTTCCCCGAACCTCCGTACCCGGGTGGCGAACCCGCGTCGCCGGAGGGGACGGACGGTGCAGCCGGCAGTCGAATTGACGACCGGACGGACCAACACACCTCACCTGCTGAGGAACCGGACGACTCGGAAGTCACGGCGCTCTACGCGCTTGTGGCCGAGCGGTTGAAGCAAGCACACGCTCGCGTTTCTGCGCTGAACGTGTCAACCGATGCAAAGACCGCTCTCACTCGTCAACTGCTGATCGTCACGGAGACCGCGAAGCGCGATCTCCCCGAGGCGGCGCGGCGGTTGAGTCGCTTTGTGCATGACCTCGACGAGGGGCGCCGGCCGCACCTGTGAGGTCGCCGACGCGCAAATCCATTGCGACACTAGGGTGATTCACGCGTTCGGTAATTGAAAGTCCGCAGATACATACCTAACGTGCGAAATGAACGGATGGATTCATCCGGCGCCCGTTTCCGAAGGGGAAGACGTGAACAAGGCTCAGCTTGTCGAAGCGGTGGCCGAGCAGCTGGGCGGTCGCAAGGCTGCCGCAGAGGCCGTCGACGCAGTGCTCGACACCATGGTGCGTGCCGTTGTGGCAGGAGACCGCGTGTCGGTCACCGGTTTCGGCACCTTCGAGAAGGTGGAGCGCTCGGCGCGCTTCGCCCGCAACCCGCAGACCGGCGAGCGCGTCAAGGTCAAGAAGACCTCCGTGCCGCGGTTCCGCCCGGGCCAGGGCTTCAAGGACCTGGTCTCCGGCAGCAAGAAGCTGCCGAAGGAGGGCCCCTCGGTGAAGAAGGCCCCCAAGGGCTCCCTCACCCCGGGCAAGGGCGGCACCACCGCTGCCGTGAAGCGCGCCGCCACCAAGCGCGCCGCTGCCGCTGCCGCCGCGCCGGCCGCCGCCGCGGCCAAGAAGACGGCCGCCCGCAAGGCGACCACCACCGCGAAGAAGGCGGCGGTCAAGAAGACCACCACCGCCCGCTCCGCGGCCTCCAAGACCACCGCGTCGAAGACCGCGGCGGCCAAGACCACCGCGGCCAAGACGACGGCGGCCAAGACCACCGCGGCGAAGACCACCGCGGCCAAGAAGGCCACCACCGCCAAGACCGCGGCGGCGAAGAAGACCACCACCGCGAAGAAGGCGACCGCGACGGCGAAGAAGACCGCGCCGGCCAAGAAGACCGCGACGCGCAAGACCACCGCGCGCAAGGCCACCGCCAAGTAAGGCCCTGGCGACCCCTCAGCCGACGGCCCCTCAGTACGCGGGGGAGCCCCGGCGGCGGGAGCGGCACGCGTGGCGCTGGTTTCACCGACGGCCGTGGCGGCCCGGACCCGGAAGCACTCCGGGGCGGGGCCGCCGCGGCCGTTCGCCGTCCGGGGGTGGGCTGTTCGGGGGTGCCGAGGGGTGGGCTGTTCGGGGGTGCCGGGGGGTGGGCTGTTCGGGCGTGCGCCCCGCCGGGGCGGCGCGCGCCGGGTTGATGCCGGGTCAGTCCGTGGAGTCCGCCCGGCCGGGCCGCCGGCCCCCGGCGACCGGGAGCTCGTAGACGATCTCCCAGCGGGCGTCCGGGATCACCAGATCGGCGGTCTCCACCGCCCGGCCGTCGGTGTCCAGGTAGGTGCGCTCGACCAGGGTCACTAGGTCGCCGGCCGAGATGCCGAGCAGGTACGCCTGCTCCTGGGTGGCGCGGGCCGGGCGGGGGCGCTCCACCACGTGGTCGACCACGACGCCGATCGAGGCCATCCGCTCCACCACGCCGCGCCCGGCCAGCGGACCGAGCTCCGGCAGCAGCACCGGGGTGCCGTCGGTGAGCGCCATCGGCTCCCAGCTCTCCGCGGTCTGCACCGGACGGCCCTCGGCCAGGAACTCGTAGCAGGTGCGGACGGTCGGCTCGCCCGGCGCGATGCCGAGGCGGGCGGCGATGTGCGCCGGGGCCGGGGTGCGGGCGTAGCTGTGGGCGTCCCAGCTGTCCTGCGGGCCGCGGCCGCCGGGATCGAGCCACGGCGCCGTGGGTCCGTGCGGCCGGCGGAGCCCCGAGCGGACCATCCGGCGGCGCTCGGTGGGCACCCGGACGTAGGTGCCGGACCCGGCCCGGCCCTCCAGCAGCCCCTCGGCGATCAGCAGTTCCTGCGCCCGCTGGAGCACGTTCGCGCCCACGTCGTAGCGCACCGCGAGCCGGGCGCGGGACGGCAGTCGCTCGCCGACCTGCCACTCGCCCCGGGTCACCCGGTGGCGCAGGTCCTCGGCGATCCGCAGGTACGGGGGCTCCTGTGAGGGCATCCGGCACTCCCGGCGGCAGGCGCGGCCCCTGCCGCGTTCGGCAGGGTGGGTGACTCAGCGTTGACAAGCTAATGCATCAGGTGGAATCTAATGCCTTAGATTTACTTTGCGTGACCGATCAGTGACCGACTGCATGCATGGAGAGGCGTCGCGTGCGGAGCACCTGGGCGTTTGACCTCGCCGGACGTCTCGCAGGCCGGATCGCGGCCGCCACCGGGACCAGGGCCAGGGTCCGCCGGAGACCGGAGGGTGGCGGCTACCGGGTGGAGGCGGTGCTCCCCGAAGGCCTCGGCGACGTGCCCCACCTGCTGCTTCTCTCGGTGCTGGCCGAGGCGGACCGCTACGGCCACCGCTACTGCGGGGAGGTGGACCTGGTCTGGGCCGAGGTCGACGACCGGGCGGGCCGCGGGGCGGCCGACGGGAGCGGCTGAGCGGAGGCGGGGGCCGTGCACCGGCGCCGGGCTCGGACTCAGGACTCCGCGCCCGGGTCGGGGAAGGTCTGCAGGGTCAGGAAGACCACCCGGCGCGCGTCGCCGGCGCCCTCGGTGCGGATCCGCACCCGTTGGCCGGGGCGGAGCAGCCGCAGGCCGCCGGCGTCGAAGGCCGCGGCGTCGAAGGGCACCGGGGTGCCGTCGTCGAGCAGCACGGAGCCCGTCCGGGTCGCCGGATCGAAGGTGAACGAGGTGGCCTGCATGCCAGCAGCATAGCGAGCGGGCGGCGCCCGGCCAGCGGTCCGTCCGGGGCGCGGACCGGGCCGGCGGGGCCTGGGGCCGGGCGGGGTCGGCGAGTTCGGGGCGGCTGCGGGCGGCCGCGGGCGGCAGGCGGTTGCCCGGGAGCCGCGGACCGGTCCGGCGCGGGTCCGCCGATCCTCCGGTCGGTGTCCGGTACTTCGCGACGGACCGGCGGGGGGGGGCCGGGGCCGCTGCGCCCTAGCCCAGG
>NZ_JAIZ01000519.1:12885-16956 GCF_000710465.2 Kitasatospora sp. MBT63
CGGCCGCGGCCTCGGCGGTGTGGCGGCCGACGCCCAGGGCGAGTGCCTCGGCCAGGTCGCTGCCGGTGTCCACGTCCCGGCGTACGGACGGGACGCCGGGGAGCGGGAGTTCGCGGGCGCCGAGGGCGGCGTGGCGGTGGCGGGAGCCGGGGCCGAAGGCGGGCCGCAGCCGGTGGCCCGGGGGGCAGGCGAGCAGGGTGGTGCCGGTGCCGGGGGTGTCGGCGAGGAAGGCGCGGTGGCCGACGGGTGCGGCGGCGAGCACCAGGGCGAGTTCGGCCGGCCGCAGGGCGGGCAGGTCGGCGGAGAGGGTGGCGACGGGGGCGTGCGGCGCGAACAGGCGCGCACGCGCGACGCCGTGCGCCAGCGCCGGGTTGAGTCCGCCGAGCCGGCCGGCGGGCTCGTCGTCGACCACCAGCGCGCCCAGTGCGCGGACCGGTCCGGCCACCGCCGGGTCGCCGGTGACCACCAGGACCCGGGCGACGGACGGGCAGGCGAGCGCGGCGGTGACGGTGTCCAGGGCGAAGGCCAGCGCGAGTTCGGCCCGGCGCGCCCCCGCGTACGGTGCGAGCCTGCTCTTGGCCACCTCCAGGGGTTTGACCGGCAGTACCAGGGACCAGTGCGGTACGGCAGGGGCCCCCGCACCGGGCCCGGGCGGGGAGGGTGCGGGCGTGAGCGGCCCGGCGGGGCGTACGGTGTCCTCGGTCATCGGCGCCATTGTGGCGCCGCGTCCCGGGGCCTGGCCAGCGCCGCCGTCCTCGCCGACGTGCGGTTGCTCACGTGCCCGCGGCTGTCGGGCAGGTCCGCTCGACAGCCGGTCCGCCCGCGGGTGAGACTGGTCCGCGCCGAGAGGCGCAGGTCAGCCCCCACCCGTTCACGGCAGTGCCGCAGCGGCATCGCTCGGTGGCAGTGCCGCAGCGGCGGTGCGGGGTGCGGGACGGGGCCGGTGTCCCGGGCCGGTGCAGGCCTGGGGTGACATGGGACGTGCGGCACCTGGGTGCCGCACCGGATGAGGAGGAGCTGGGGTGGCCCGCCGCTCGTACGCCAGGTTCGGCAACGCCGACTACGGCATCTGGTACCGCTTCGCGGCCGTGCTGGTGAAGCCGGTGACCACCGCCCTGGTGAAGCCGCAATGGCGCGGATGGGAGCACCTCCCGAAGGAGGGCGGCTTCATCGCCGCGGTCAACCACAACTCGGTGATCGACCCGGTGGTCTACGCGCACTGGCAGTACAACAGCGGGCGGCCGCCGCGGATACTCGGCAAGTCCCAGCTGTTCTCGGTGCCGTTCATCGGCTTCATGCTGCGTAAGACCGGCCAGATCCCGGTGTTCCGCGAGTCCACCGACGCCGCCGAGGCGTTCCGGGCCGCGATCGACGCGATCGAGCGGGGCCAGTGCGTCCAGTTCTACCCGGAGGGCACCCTCACCCGGGACCCCGAGCTGTGGCCGATGACCGGCAAGAGCGGCGCCGCCCGGGTCGCGCTGATGACCGGCGCGCCGGTGATCCCGGTCGCGCACTGGGGCGCGCACGAGATCGTGCCGCCGTACGGCCGGGGCGGGAAGAGCAAGTTCAACCTCTTCCCCCGGCACCAGGTGACGGTCGCGGCGGGCCCGCCGGTGGACCTCAGCCGCTACCAGGGCAAGGAACTCACCGCCCAGGTGCTGCGCGAGGCCACCGAGGACATCATGACGGCCATCACCGAGGTGCTGGCCGGCATCCGCGGCGAGCAGCCGCCGGCCGTCCGGTACGACATGCGCCGGGCCGCCCGGGAGCGGGCCGCCGCGGCCGAGGGCAAGGGCGACCGGGCGGCGGCCAAGGAGACCGGTACCGAGGAGCAGGCCCAGTGACCCGTTGTGCGGTGTTCGGGAACGGGTCCTGGGGGACCGCCTTCGCGATGATCCTGGCCGACGCGGGCTGCGAGGTCTCGCTGTGGGGCCGCCGCAAGGAGCTGGCCGATGCGATCAACCAGACCCGGGTCAACCCGGACTACCTGCCGGGCGTGGTGCTGCCCGACTCGGTGCGGGCCACCGCGGACCCCGCCGAGGCGCTGGCCGGTGCGGACTTCGCGGTCCTGGTGGTGCCCTCGCAGACGCTGCGCGAGAACCTGGCCGCCTGGGCGCCGCTGCTCGGCCCCCGGACGGTCCTGGTCAGCCTGATGAAGGGCATCGAACTGGGCACCGCCAAGCGGATGACCGAGGTGCTGCAGGAGGTCGCCGGGGTCGGCCCGGAGCGGGTCGCGGTGGTCAGCGGCCCCAACCTGGCCCGGGAGATCGCCAACCGCCAGCCCGCCGCGACGGTGGTGGCCTGCTCCGACGAGTCGGTCGCCAAGCGGCTCCAGACGGCCTGTCACACGCCGTACTTCCGCCCGTACACCAACACCGACGTGATCGGCTGCGAGCTCGGCGGGGCGGTCAAGAACGTGATCGGCCTGGCCGTCGGCATGGCGGACGGCATGGGCCTGGGCGACAACACCAAGGCCACCCTGATCACCCGCGGCCTGGCCGAGACCACCCGGCTGGGGGTGGCGCTCGGCGCCGACCCGCTCACCTTCGCGGGCCTGGCCGGGATGGGCGACCTGGTGGCCACCTGCTCCTCGCCGCTGTCGCGCAACCACACCTTCGGCACCAACCTGGGCCGCGGGATGACGCTGGCCGAGGCGACCGCCGCCACCAGCCAGACCGCCGAGGGCGTCAAGTCCTGCGAGTCGGTGCTGGACCTGGCCCGGCGCAGCGGTGTCGACATGCCGATCGTCGAGGCGGTGGTCGACGTGGTGCACAACGGCCGGCCTACCCACGAGGTGCTGAAGGGCCTGATGGCGCGTTCGGCGAAGCCGGAGCGCCGGTGACGGGAACCCGGAACATCCGCACGGTAGTCTCAAAAGCGATATGAGCATCGAAAAGACCTCCCCGGACCTCGCGGCCAAGCCGCGCGTCGCGATCGTCTTCGGCGGCCGCAGCTCCGAGCACCCCATCTCGGTCGTCACGGCCGGCAGCGTGCTCCGGGCGATCGACCGGAGCAAGTACGAGGTGCTGCCGATCGGCATCACCCATGAGGGCCGCTGGGCGCTGGTCGGCGACGAGCCGGACCGGATGGCCATCAGCGACGGCAGGCTGCCCGACGTCGACCAGGTCGCCGAGTCCACCGACGGCCAGGTCGCGCTGCCGGGCAGCCCGGCCAGCCGCGAGGTGGTCTGGAGCGAGCCCGGTGCCGCGCCGAAGGTGCTCGGCGAGGTGGACGTGGTGCTGCCGCTGCTGCACGGTCCGTGGGGCGAGGACGGCACCATCCAGGGCCTGCTGGAGCTCTCCGGGGTGCCGTACGTCGGCTCCGGTGTGCTCGCCAGCGCGGCCGGCATGGACAAGGAGTACACCAAGCGGATCCTCGCCTCGCACGGCATCGGCGTGGGTGACTGGACCGTGGTGCGTCCGCGCGAGTGGGAGAGCGAGCCGGGCCGGGCCGCCGCCCGGGAGCGGATCGCCGCGCTCGGCCTGCCGCTGTTCGTGAAGCCGTGCCGGGCCGGTTCCAGCATGGGCATCACCAAGGTCAAGGACCTGGCCCAGCTGGACGCCGCGATCGAGGAGGCCCGCCGCCACGACCCGAAGATCATCGTGGAGGCCGGGGTGACCGGCCGCGAGATCGAGTGCGCGGTGCTGGAGTTCGAGGACGGCCCGCGGGCCAGCGTGCCGGCCGAGATCATGGTCGGCGGGGACTTCGAGTTCTACGACTTCGAGGCCAAGTACATCGACTCCTCCGAGGTCGAGATCCCGGCCCGGCTCGATGACGCGCAGACCGCCGAGATCCGCCGCCAGGCCGTGGCCGCGTTCGAGGCGCTCGGCTGCGAGGGGCTGGCCCGGGTGGACTTCTTCCTGCTGGAGGACGGCAGCTGGATGGTCAACGAGATCAACACCATGCCCGGCTTCACCCCGATCTCGGCCTACCCGAAGATGTGGGAGGCCAGCGGGGTGCCGTACCCGGAGCTGATCGACCGGCTGCTGCAGGCCGCGCTGCGGCGCTCCACCGGACTGCGCTAGCCCGTACGACGGCGGCCGGGCACCCTCCCCGCGGGGAGGGTGCCCG
>NZ_JAIZ01000519.1:17043-21967 GCF_000710465.2 Kitasatospora sp. MBT63
GGTCACGGACCGCCCGTGGTCACAGACCGTCCGGGACCGTCGCCTTGATGGCGTCGGTGAGCGAGCTGAGCGGGTCGGCGTAGTTGGGGTAGGCGCCCTTGGGCACGTACACCTCGACGTACGCCTTGCGGAGCGTGGTGACGAAGCGGTAGCCGCCGTCGTCGCTGCCGGACATGCCCCACTGCACGTCGTTGACCTCGGGGGAGTTCTTCAGCGGGTCGTCGTCCAGGTAGCCGGGGCGCTCCAGGCCGCAGCGCAGCACCGTCCGGGGCGAGCTGCCCCAGGCGGCGGTGTACGGGGAGGCCGGCGAGGGGTCCTGCCGGGGGTGGCCGAGGACCGTGGCGGGCAGTGCCTTGTCCAGGGCCTCGCAGTACCGGGCCGCTTCGGCGCGCGGCGTCGGCGGCGTGACGTTCGCGGGGCCGCTCCAGGCGGCGGTGAGCAGCACGATGCCGCCCAGCAGTACCACGGGCGGGGTCAGCCAGCGGACCGGGGCGGGCAGCGTGGTCAGGCGGGAGGTCGAGGCCATCCGCCGATGCTAACCGGGCTTTACAGGTGCACCACCGGGCAGGTCAGGGTCCGGGTGATGCCCTCGACCAGCTGGACCTGGGCGACCACCAGTCGTCCCAGGTTGTCCATGGTGTCGGCCTCCGCGCGGACGATCACGTCGTAGGGACCGGTGACGTCCTCGGCGGTGACGACACCTTGGATCTTGGAGATGGACTGGGCCACGGCCGTCGCCTTGCCCACCTCGGTCTGGATCAGGATGTATGCATGGACCACAGGGACCTCCAGGCGGCTCGGAACGGAGATCGCCCTCCGGGTCCGGCCAGGGTGGTGCGACGGGCCGACCGGCAGGCTGATCACCACGCTACCGCGCGGTGCGGCCGCTGCGGGAGTCCCCTGCCGGGCCCGAGGGCGTACGCTGCGCGCGGGGGCGCACGGTACCTGACGGGCGCAGGGGCGCCGACCACGGCCGCGGAGCCATCCGCCGGCCCGGACGAGTTGAGTTGAGAGGACGGCAGATGCAGGGGACCGTGGGCGAGCTGGGCGAGTTCGGACTCATCCGGGAGCTGACCGCCAGGCTGCCGCTGACCCCGGCCGTGGAACTCGGACCGGGCGACGACGCCGCGGTGGTGAAGGCCTCCGACGGGCGGGTGGTTGCCACCACCGACGTGCTGATCGAGGGCCGGCACTTCCGCCGCGACTGGTCCACCGCCTACGACGTCGGCCGCAAGTCCGCCGCGCAGAACCTGGCCGACGTGGCCGCCATGGGCGCCGTGCCGACCGCCATCCTGCTCGGCCTGGTCGCCCCCGCCGACCTGCCCACCACCTGGGCCACCGAGCTGATGGACGGGCTGCGCGACGAGTGCCAGGTGGCCGGCGCCACCGTGGTCGGCGGCGACGTGGTGCGCGGCGAGACCATCACGCTGGCCATCACCGCGCTCGGCGACCTGCAGGGCCGCGCCCCCGTGCTGCGCTCCGGCGCCAAGGTCGGCGACGTGGTCGCGGTGACCGGGTGGCTGGGCTGGTCGGCCGCCGGGCTCACGGTGCTGCAGCGCGGCTTCCGTTCGCCGCGCGCCTTCGTCGAGGCGCACCGGCGCCCCGAGCCGCCGTACCACGCGGGCCCGGCCGCCGCCGACCTCGGCGCCTCCGCGATGGTGGACGTCAGCGACGGCCTGGTCGCGGACCTCGGCCACGTCGCCAAGGCCAGCGGGGTCGACATCGACCTGCGCGCCGCCGACTTCGACGTCCCGGCGCAGATGGCCGACATCGGGCAGGCGGTCGGAGTGGATCCGCTGCTGTGGGTGCTCTCCGGCGGGGAGGACCACGCGATCGTGGCCACCTTCCCGAAGTCCGTCCAGCTACCCGCCCGTTGGCGGGTGGTCGGTGAGGTGGTGCGGACCGCGGGGGTGGCGCGCGGCGGACGGGTCACGGTCGACGGGGCGCCCTGGGACCGGGTCGGCGGCTGGGACCACTACGCGCAGGACTGACCCCCGGCCGCGGGCGGCCCGCCCCCGTCGCACCGGGGAGTGACCGGGCCGTCCGCGGTGGCGCGGGAAGCCGGGTCCGGGCTGCCCGAGTGCGTAGGCTTGCGCTGTTGCCGGCCGGCCCGGCCGCCTGCACCGGGCCCCACACAGCGGGAGAGCACACCCACATGCGCATCGGTGTCCTGACCAGCGGCGGCGACTGCCCCGGCCTCAACGCGGTGATCAGGTCGGTGGTCCACCGCGCCACCGACGTGCACGGGGACGAGATCGTCGGGATCGAGGACGGCTTCCTCGGGCTGATCGAGGGCCGCAGCCGGGTGGTCTCGCACGACGACGTCACCGGCCTGCTCACGCTGGGCGGCACCATCCTGGGCTCGGCCCGGGTCAAGCGCGAGCGGATCGAGTGGGCCGTCGACAACGCCCGGATCCTGGCCCGCAACATCGGCGTCGACGCGCTGATCGCGATCGGCGGCGAGGGCACGCTGACCGCCGCGCGGATGTTCAGCGCGGCCGGGCTGCCGGTGGTCGGGGTGCCCAAGACCATCGACAACGACATCGACGCCACGGACGTCACCTTCGGCTTCGACACCGCCGTGCACGTGGCCACCGACGCGATCGACCGGCTCAAGACCACCGCCGAGTCACACCAGCGGGTGATGGTGGTCGAGCTGATGGGACGCCACACCGGCTGGATCACCCTGACCGCGGGGATGGCGGGCGGCGCGCACGGGATCCTGATCCCGGAGAAGCCGTTCGACATCGAGGCCGTCGCCCGGATGATCGAGGAGCGGTTCCGGCGCGGCAAGACCTTCGCCATCATCGCCGTCGCGGAGGGCGCCGAGCCGCTGCCCGGCACCCTGCGCTTCGAGCACGGCCACGTCGACCAGTACGGCCACCGGACCTTCGGCGGGATCGGCACCCGGCTCGCCAACGAGCTCGAGGGCCTGCTCGGCAAGGAGGCCAGGCCGGTCATCCTGGGCCACACCCAGCGCGGCGGCACCCCGACCGCCCGGGACCGGGTGCTCGCCACCCGGTTCGGCTGGCACGCCGTGGAGGCCGTCCACAAGGGGGCGTTCGGGCACTTCACCGCACTGCGCGGCAACGACATCCGGCTGGTGTCGATCGGGGACGCGGTCACCCGCCTCAAGACCGTGCCGACCGCCCGCTGGCTGGAGTCCGAAGCGGTGCTCTGAGCGCGGTGCCCCGGGCGCGGGCCGGTAGGTTGGCGGCATGGTTTCGACAGTCCACCCCACCCCCGCGCCGCCGCGCGTGCTGACCGTGGCCGGTTCCGACTCCGGCGGCGGCGCCGGCATCCAGGCCGACCTCAAGGCGATGCTGGCCCTCGGCGTGCACGGCATGAGCGTGATCACCGCGGTCACCGCGCAGAACTCGCTCGGCGTCCAGGGCTACTGGGAGCTGCCCGCCGAGGCGGTCCGGGCGCAGTTCCGCAGCGTCGTCGACGACATCGGGGTGCAGGCGGTGAAGACCGGCATGCTGGCCTCGGTCGAGCTGGTCGCCACCGTGTCCGAGCTGCTGGCCGGCGTCGGCGCGCCGGTCGTGGTGGACCCGGTCGGCGTCTCCAAGCACGGCGACGCGCTGCTCGCGGCCGAGGCCGTCGCCACCGTGCGCGAGCTGCTGCTGCCGGTCGCCACCCTGGCCACCCCCAACCTGCACGAGGTGACCCAGCTCACCGGCATCGAGGTGGGCGGCGAGCGCGACATGCGGGCCGCGGCCGAGGCGCTGCTCGCGCTCGGGCCCGGCTGGGTGCTGGTCAAGGGCGGCCACCTGGCGGGTGACGCCGCCGACCTGCTGGTCGGCGCCGACGGCGGCGAGCACTGGTACCGCGCCCCGCGCTACGACAACCGGCACACCCACGGCACCGGCTGCACCCTCGCCAGCTCGATCGCCGCCGAGCTGGCCAAGGGCGCCGCGGTGCCGGACGCGGTCGCCGCGGCCAAGGAGTACATCACCGGCGCCATCGCGGCCGGGTTCGCGCTGGGCGCGGGCATCGGCCCGGTCGACCACGCCTGGCGCTGGCGCTGACCCGGGTCCCGGACGGGTCCGGACACGACACTGCGGGGGTCAGGAGTGGTGACTCCTGGCCCCCGCAGCGCCGTGCAGGACCGGAACAACAGAGCAGCCGACCCACCCGAGGATGGATCGGCTGTCCGGAGGACCGGCTTACCGGTCTGCGCGTCAGCGCGAGACCTTACCGGCCTTGATGCACGAGGTGCAGACGTTGAGCCGCTTCGGCGTCCGCCCAACCACAGCGCGCACCGTCTGGATGTTGGGGTTCCAACGACGAGGGGTACGGCGGTGCGAGTGGGAGATGCTGTTGCCGAAGCCCGGCCCCTTGCCGCAGACGTCGCAGTTGGCAGCCACAGGAGTCACTCCAAGACTTCAGATCAGGTACGTTCGAAAACCCCGGCTGAGCGAACGCCCCACTCGCGTGGGGTGAATCGGTTCAAGGGGTGAGCCCGGGTTGTTCCAGGCAACCGCAGAAGCATACATCGGGTGCTCCCGCTGAACGAAACTACCATGCTCAGGGCCGTGATCGTTCCGGTCGGCGGCGCCGCCCGCCCCCGGGGCCGCGCGGGCGTCGCGGGGCCGGGCACCGATAACCTGCCTGCATCGCCCTAGCCACCGCGTTCAGTCGCGTTCCCGTGGCGTTCACCCGGAGGAGACCTGGTGCTGGACACGCTCGACGCCGCGGCCGTCCGCACCTGGTACCGGCTGGCGCTGGCCGCCCTCGGCCAGGCCCGCGAGGAGATCGACGCACTCAACGTCTTCCCCGTCCCCGACGGGGACACCGGCACCAACCTCTACCTGACCGTCGAGTCCGCGGCCGCCCACGCGGAGACCCTCTTCGCCGACCACCCCGAACCCGGCCTCGGCCCGGTGATGACCGCCGTCTCCCGCGGCGCCCTGGTCGGCGC